>NZ_VOQS01000001.1:1235831-1544788 GCF_007995085.1 Paraburkholderia azotifigens | reverse complement strand
TACGGGCATCCCGTCGCGATGCAGGTTGCAAGGCGGCTCGTGGTGTTCGTCAAGCGGCCGGGCGGCCAGTCGCAGTTCAGCGCGGCGCTCGCGGCGCAGACGTCGGCGGGCGGCGCGTTCGACGGCCTGCACGGCTGGATGGCGTCGAACCTGAACGGCGACCTGTCCGTCGAGCGGCTCGCCGAAGAAGCGCGCATGAGTCCGCGTAACTTCGCGCGCCGCTATGTCGACGAAGTGGGGCGCACGCCCGCGAAAACCGTTTCGGCGATGCGGCTGGAGGCGGCTTCGCGCGCGCTGGCCGAGTCGCGCCGTCCGTTGAAGCGGATCGCGCTCGATTGCGGCTTCGGCAGCGAGCAGAACTTGCGGCGCGCGTTCATGCGCAGCTTCGGCGTGCTGCCGCTCGATTACCGCGAGCGGTTCGCGTCGGCGCTGCGCTGACGCGAGCCCGTTCCGATGCCTCTTGCGCGCGGTACGCCTGCACGTCGCGTAACGGAATGCTGCAAGGGGCGACAGGGGGCGAGACGGGTCGAAGCGGGTCGAAGCGTGTGGAAGCGGGTGGAAGCCCCGATACCACAACGGCAGCCTTATTGCCCTCGTATAATCGGCTCCTTTCGATTTTGTTTGACGGGAGTCAAGATGAGCACGCCAACTGCCGCGCCGCTGGATCGTTCAGAAACCACGTTCCGTTTTCTCGCCGAGCCGACCTCGGTCAACTTCGGCGGCAAGGTGCACGGCGGTGCGCTGATGAAATGGATCGACGAAACCGCGTATGCGTGCTCGGCGGTCTGGTCGGGGCGCTACTGCGTGACGGTGAGCGTCGGCAACATCCGCTTCCGCCGGCCGATTCACGTCGGCAATCTGGTCGAACTGCGCGCGCGCGTCGTCGCGACGGGGCGCACCAGCATGCATATCCATGTGTCCGTGCATGCGGGCGATCCGAAGGGCGGCGAGCTGTTGCAAACCACGGATTGCCTCGTCGTGATGGTCGCCGTCAACGAGAACGGAAGCCCTGTGCCCGTGCCGTCGTTCGTGCCGCAGACGGACGAGCAGAAGCGTCTCGCGAACTACGCGATGGATGTGAAGGCCGCGCTCGATGCGATCGTCGAACTGAAGCCCGAGGAAGTCGCGCAAGGCAAGGTCTGAAGCGCCGGGCCGGATGCTCTCCTTGCGTTCGCGGCAACGAGAGCATCCTGACTGACGAGGGGAGAGAGGGGCGAGCGGGGAGTTAGCCCTTCGCGTTGCCGACCATGTCGTGCGGACGCACCCATTCGTCGAACTGCTGTTCCGTCACATGGCCGAGCGCCAGCGCGGCCGCCTTGAGCGTCGTGCCTTCCTTGTGCGCTTTCTTCGCGATCTGCGCGGCCTTGTCGTAGCCGATGTGCGGATTGAGCGCCGTCACGAGCATCAGCGATTCATTCAGCAACTGATCGACGCGCTCCCGGTTCGGTTCGATGCCGACCGCGCAGTTGTCGTTGAAGCTGTGCATGCCGTCGGCGAGCAGGCGCACGGACTGCAGCACGTTGTGCGCGACCATCGGCCGGAACACGTTCAGTTCGAAGTTGCCGCTCGCGCCGCCCACGTTCACGGCGACGTCGTTGCCGAACACCTGACAGCACAGCATCGTCACCGCTTCGGATTGCGTCGGGTTCACCTTGCCCGGCATGATCGAGCTGCCCGGCTCGTTCTCGGGAATCGACAGTTCGCCCAGGCCGCAACGCGGACCGCTCGCGAGCCAGCGGATGTCGTTGGCGATCTTCATCAGGCTTGCCGCAAGCGTCTTCAGCGCGCCGTGCGCGAACACCAGCGCATCGGCGGCTGCCATCACTTCGAACTTGTTCGGCGCCGACACGAAGGGCAGGCCCGTCAGGCGGCCGATCGCGGCCGCCACGTCGCCGGCGAACTTCGGATGTGCGTTCAGGCCCGTGCCGACAGCCGTGCCGCCTTGCGCGAGTTCGTACAGATGCGCGAGCGTCGACTCGATGTGCTTCGCGTTCTGATCCAGTTGCGCGACATAGCCGGAGAATTCCTGCCCGAGCGTGAGCGGCGTCGCGTCCTGCAGGTGCGTGCGGCCGATCTTCACGATATCGGCGAACGCCTTGGCCTTTTTGTCGAGCGTATCGCGCAGCGTCTTCACGGCCGGCAGCAGGTGCTTGACGATGCCGACGGCCGCCGCGACGTGCATCGCGGTCGGAAACACGTCGTTCGACGATTGCCCGCGATTCACGTCGTCGTTCGGATGCACGAGGCGCGCTTCGCCGCGCTGGCCGCCCATCAGTTCGCTGGCGCGGTTCGCGATCACCTCGTTGAGATTCATGTTGGTCTGCGTGCCCGAGCCCGTCTGCCAGACCGCGAGCGGAAATTCGTCGGGATGCTTGCCTTCGATGATCTCGTCGGCGGCGGCCATGATCGCCTTCGCTTTGGTCGCGTCGAGCACGCCCAGATTCAGGTTCACTTCGGCAGCGGCACGCTTGATGATCGCGAGTGCCGTAATCAGTTCAGGGGACTGCTTTTCCGTCGAAATCTTGAAGTTCTGCAGCGAACGCTGCGTCTGCGCCCCCCACAATTTCGCGTTCGGCACGGCGATTTCGCCGAACGTATCGCGTTCCATGCGTACATCTTCGGTCATGTTCTTCTCCGCTTGACTGGGTGATCGGAAGGCTTGCCGGGGAAAGCGGCGCACACGCGCCGCATGGCTGCGCCGCTATAACTGCTCGTCGACTGGCAGCAACAAGAATAGACCCGTCAGCGCATTGCGGTAAAAGCCCGCGCCGGGATCGAGGTTGTAGCGGCGGGTCTGGCCGTTTTCTTCGTCGGTCCAGACGAGCTTCGATTGCGGCGTCGCCGAGTTGCGCAGTGCAGCGAGTTCGGCCGGTGTCGCGAGCGTCACGCGATAGCTGAGAGCGGGCGCGGTCGCCTGATCGAAGAGTTTCGCGACGTCGTTCGCGAGCGGCGGGCTATGGATCACGAGCGCGAGTTCGGTGTTCAGATGCGCGGAGCGCGGATCGAGATTCATCGAGCCGATCACGAGCGTGTGGCGGTCGATCACGTACGTCTTCGCATGCAGGCTTGCTTTCGAGCGCGAGCCGAACAGGCCCGCCGTCGGCGGTTCATCGCCTTGGGTCGGCTTGAATTCGTACAACTGCACGCCGCGTTCGAGCAGCGGCACGCGGTACGGGCTGTAACCCGCCTGCACGGCGACGGCGTCCGTCGCGGCGAGCGAGTTGGTCAGCACCTTGACGCTCACGCCGCGCTGCACGAGCGCGCCGAGTGCATCGACGCCCGCCTGGTGCGGCACGAAATACGGCGACGTGACAAGGAATTCGCGCTGCGCGTCGCGCATCAGCTCGATGAGCCGCTGCATCGGCGGGCTCTTGTACTGATCGGCGGGCAGTTTCATCTTCTCGGGCGAGTCGACCTTGAATTCGGCGGGCGCCCACACGAGCCCCAGTTCATTTTTCGCGATCTGCGTGGCGAGCGGCGTCGCGTTCAGCGGCTTCGCGTTGTACGGCTCGGCGTTCTTGCGCCAGTGCGCGCGCAGCTCGTCGCGCATGGTGTCGAGATCGTGCGGATCGAACTTCTGCTTGTTCAGTACGCGCAGCGGATACGCGTTGCTGTCGTTCCAGTAGTCGTCGAAGCTCGCGGAGATGTCGGCCGTGATCGGGCCGGCCGCGAGCACGTCGATATCGCGGAACTGCAGTGTCGGGCTCGCGCTGAAGTATTCGTCGCCGAGGTTCCGGCCGCCGACGATCGCGATCTGGTTGTCGGCGATCATCGCCTTGTTGTGCATGCGCCGCGTGAAGGCGCCGACCTGCGTGAAGAAGTTGCGGCTGCGCTGGTAGAAGCTCGTCGACGCGCTGCCGAACGGGTTGAAAACGCGAATCTCGATCTTGTCGTGCGAGTTCAGCGCGGCCATCACGCGGTCGATGTCCTTGAAGTTCAGATCGTCGACCAGCATGCGCACACGCACGCCGTGGTCGGCCGCATAGAGCGCGGCGCCGAGCAGCAGCTTGCCTGTCGTGTCTTCCTCGGCGATGTAGTACTGCATGTCGAGCGTCTTCGTCGCCGAGCGCGCGAGCGCGATGCGCATTTGCAGCGCCTCCGTGCCGTCAGCCAGCACGCGAAAACCGGATTGGCCCGGGTGCGCATGCTCGGGCGGTGCGAGCGCGGCGGCGAGCGGCGTGGCGTCGGTGGCGGGCAGCGCGTGCGTGACGGGGCGGTCGAACGCGGTGGCGGGCGGGCGCGTCGCGCAGGCCGCCAGCAGGATCGCCGACATGAAAAGCGTGACAACACGTGTCACGCAAGTCCCACATGTGATGCGTATGAACATTGGGCCTCGCTCGATCTGCGGGATTCGCGCGATGCGGGTGCTGCGTTGTTCCCTGCGTCGTGTCTTCCGATACGGCAAAGCGGTCGCGCCGTTCGAATCATGAGCCGGCACGCGTCGGCCTCCCGTCAATCGACGGGGACATTCTACGGGCAAACGCAAAAACGGGTCGGATAGCCGTGCCGCATGTCACGCAACGCGCGTGCCTGAGCGTGTGCCGGAAGTAGCGTCGGCTTTCGAAAGGTGAGGGTACGGCCGCCGCGCGCCGTGCAAGGCGCGCGGTCCATGATGCGGATGAGGCTGCGGACGAAGCGGCGTGCCTGGTGTCAGGCGCGTTCCCGGGCGAGCGCGTCAGCTTTCTGTTGTGCCGTCGAGCCTTTCGCCGGGCGGCCTGCCCAGTAGCCTGCCAGCATCGAGCCCGACAGGTTGTGCCAGACCGAGAACAGCGCGCCGGGCAGGGCGGCGATCGGCGTGAAGTAGAGCTTGCCGAGCGTTGCAGCGAGGCCGGAGTTCTGCATGCCGACTTCGATCGCGAGGGTGCGGCACACGGCTTCGTCGAAGCCGAGCAGTCGTCCGCCCCAATAGCCGCCGAGCAGGCCGATGCCGTTGTGCAGCACCACGCCCAGCGCGACCACGAGGCCCACCGATGCGATGCTCTTCTGGGTGCCGCCGACCACGGCCGCGATGATCAGCAGGATCGACACCATCGACACCAGCGGCAACACGGGCTCGATCTTGCGCACGAGCTTGCCGAACAGATGATTGACGACGAGGCCGATGATGATCGGCAGCGCGACGATCTGCAGGATGCTCATTAGCATGCCGTGGATGTCGACGGCGATCGACGCATCCACGTACAGGCGCGTGAGCAGCGGGGTGGCGAACACGCCGACGAGGGTCGACAGCGCGCTGATCGTGACGGACAGCGCGACGTCGCCGCGCGCCAGATAGATCATTACGTTCGACGCCGTGCCGCTCGCGACGCTGCCGACCAGCACCATGCCCGCCGTCAGGTCGGGTGGCATGCGCAGCACTTTGGCGATGACCCAGGCGGCGAGCGGCATCACGAGGTAATGCAGCACGATGCCCGCGACGACGGGCGCGGGGCGCGTGAAGACGCGGCGGAAGTCGTCGATGGAGAGCGTGACGCCCATCGACAGCATGATGATGGTGAGCAGTGTCGTCACGTGGGGAGCGATGCCCGTCACCGACGATGGCGAAAAGTAGGCGGCCAGCGAGGCCAGCACGGCCCACAGCGGGAAAAGACGGGTGATGCGGGGAAGCATGGAAAGGGTGATCCTCTGGTGGTTTGTTGTTTCGCGACGCGGATTTTTTGTTTCGCGGTGCGCTGATGTTTTGGTGCGGCCTCGGGCGCGGGATCGGTGCACCGTGCGAGAGCCTTCCCCAAGTGCCCTGTGGGGAGCTTTGCTTTTGTGCGGCTGGGTCGCCGACGGGATGTGGGATTTTACCTGTCGACTGGAAGCATGCTTATGGTTGGTTTGTGGTTCTGGCTGTTTGCTGCGTTGGCATCCGCGGTTTGCCTGCGCGGTTTGCCTGCGCGGGCGAAGGGGTTGTTGCTGCGCTGGCATCCGCGTTATGTCTCTGGTTTGCTAGCGTTGCCCCTGTGCGGGCGGCACTTACTTTCTTTGCCGCCGCAAAGAAAGTAAGCAAAGAAAGCGGGCTAACCCCGCCAGTTCTGGTTGTTGCCTGCGGGCCCCCCACGGGTCCCGCACGCCAGACGGCAACGCGCTGACTCACGCCCGTTGCCAGCGTGCTAACTCACGCCTCACCCGCTGCACACTCCCGCGTCACGGAACGCGTTACCAGAAAGTCCACGGCCGCCCAGGTGGCAAACGGTGTGTAGGCCGTCGCGACGTAAGTGCACCACTCCGGACAGAAAAGCGGGATCGGTGTCGTAGGAGCGCCAGCGTAAGAGGTGCGACAACCTACACACCGTTTGCCACCTGGGCGGCGCAGACGGATCGCTGCCGCTGGCTGCGCTACGGGTGATTGGAGAGGGTGATGCGCCGGTTAAAGGCGCTGGCAACGCACTTGGGATAGCGCGTTGCCGTCTGGCGTGCGGGACCCGTGGGGGCCCGCAGGCAACAACCAGAACTGGCGGGGTTAGCCCGCTTTCTTTGCTTACTTTCTTTGCGGCGGCAAAGAAAGTAAGTGCCGCCCCGCACAGGGGCGACGCTTGCAGCACCGATACGAAATCGCGGATGCCACGACAGAAACCAAACCCAAACCAGCTACCGCCCAGCAACCGCCACTGCATTTTCACCGCGCATGCGCCTCAAACTCATGCGATGAAACCGCAGCGTCATCAGCAACGCCACGCTGGCGAGCCCGGCAGCCAGCCCCCACCACAACCCCCGGGCGCCAAGCCCGAAGTGAAAAGCCAGCGTGTATCCGGTAGGAAACCCAATCCCCCAATACCCAAACGCCGCAGCGATCATGGGAACCCGCGTGTCCTTGAGCCCGCGCAGGCACCCTGACCCGACCGTCTGCATCCCATCGACGATCTGAAAAATCGCCGCCACGCCCAGCAACGAACTGGCGAGCGCAACAGTCGGCGCATTCGCGGGATCGTCCAGATGCAGATACAGCCCGACGATGAAATGTGGCGCCGTGATCAGCAGCAACCCCGACAGGCTCATAAACGCGACACCCAGGCCAAGCGCGACAAACCCCGCATGCCGTGCGGCAAGCGGCTGCCCGGCACCCGACCAGAAGCCGACGCGCACGTTCGCCGCCTGGCCGATTGCGAGCGGCACCATGAATGCCACCGACGCCACGTTCAGCGCGATCTGATGCGCGGCCAGCTGCGACTCGCCGAGCAGGCCGACCATCAGGCCCGTCGCGAGAAACAGCGTCGATTCGACGCCATACGTGATCGCGACCGGCCAGCCGATGCCGAACAGCTCGCCCATCAGCGGCACGTTCGGGCGCGTGGCCGTCACGAAATGCCGAAAACGCGGACGCAGATGCAGCAGCCCCATCAGCGTGAGCGCCGTGAGCCACACGGTAAAGGTCGTCGCACCGGCCGAGCCGAGGAAGCCGAGGCGCGGCAAGCCGTACGCGCCGTGAATCAGCCCGTAGTTCAGGAACGCGTTGACGAACACGCCGCCAATCGATACCCACAGCAGCCGCCGCGCCGCGCCGATCGCAGGCAGAAACGAGCGCATCAGGCCAATGCCGATCAGGCTGCCGGGCGCGCCCCAGCGCAGCACCGCGCAGTATTCGCCCACATTGTGCGCAAGCAGCGCCGGTTCGCCGAACGCCGTCATGATGGGCGCCGCGAACGACAGCAGCACGAACGCGGGCACGGCGAGCAGCAGCGACAGCAAAAAGCCCGTCCAGTAAATGTGCGGCACCCGATCCTCGTCCTGCGCGCCGCGCGCATGCGACACGCTCACGCTGACGGACGTCAGCACGCCTTGCAGCAGCGTCACGACGACGAAGAACAGGTTCGCGCCGAGACCGCCCGCCGCCAGCGCGTCGGGGCCGAGCGAGCCGAGCAGGACCGTGTCGGTGACGCTCATCGCCATCTGCGAGAGCTGCGCGATGGCGAGCGGGGCGGCGAGACGCGCCGTGTCGGCGGCGTGACGCGAAAGCGTGGGCGGCCCGCTCATCGCGCGGGACATTCCGGTTGGATTCATGTTCGAAGCGCGAAGGCGCGAAAGGGCGACACGCGCGGTCAAGGTCAACGGCCGCGCTGTTTGTTTTTCTGTCCAGACGGACAGCTTATTGCGGGAACGCGGCGCTGTCGATCAACAGGCACATTTTTGGTGCGGGTTTTGGCGGCGGCAGTGGGGCGGTCATGCAGGCCGCATGTCTCGCGTCGCTGCGTCGGCGTCCGAACGGGCAGAAGACGGTCAGCCCTCGTGAACGGCGATCCGCGTGTCGCCGAGCAGCACAACCTGGCCCGCGCGGATTTTGCAGGTCTTGCGCGTTTCGACCTGACCGTCGACCGTGACGGCGCCCGACGCGACGATCACCTTCGCCGATCCGCCGCTGTCCGCGAGGCCGGTGATCTTCAGCAGATTGTGGAGTTCGACGTAGTCGCCGGTAAGGGTGAAATCGAGGTTGGGCATGGCAGTTGCAATCGACGGTGGTCGGCGAAATCGTGGGAAAAACGACTCGCATGATAAGCCATCGCGTGGCGCGCGACCTCGCGTACCCAATGCGCATGGTGTCGGATCGGGCACTTGCAAGCAGATGTTATTCAGTTGTCAGGAAATGATACGGTGAGTAACAGTCGGCTTTTGTGGAGAACTCCACTCGCAAAGGCCCGGTCTGTGGAATAGCCTGCTGCATTTTTGCGGCAGGCGGATAGCGTGGGCATGGCGCCGGATCATTGGGCGTCAACCGACAACCCGCCCGCGCGCCGACATCGACAAACTTCAGAGAGGATTGCCATGAACCAGCTCCGTACGCTCCTGATCGGTACCGCCCTGACGACTGCGATTGCATCGACTGCCGCCTTCGCCCAGACGGCGACCCAACCTTCGGCGGATCCGTCCGCCCAGCCGCAGGCACCTGCCGCGGCCCAGATGACCCAGGCGCCTGCCGCCGCACCCGCTGCGCAAGGCGTCCAGATGCCGGCTCCTGCGCCGCAGAACCTGACGGCGCCGGGCTCGACCGATCCGCTCGTCCAGAAGCGCAACGCCGACGCTCAGGCCAACGCCGAATATCGCGCGCAGAAGCAGACGTCGAAGGAACAGATGAAGGCGCAGCAGAAGGCTGCGAAGGACGCCTACAAGGACCAGGTCCGCAATGCGAAGCTCAACAAAAAGGCCGACAAGGCAGCGGCGTCTAACGAACTGAAGGCCGAGATGCAGGGCCAGCCGACCGGCGCGGCGGCATCGGGCGAGGCGCACAACTGACGCTCGTGTTTTTCGATGCAGTGTTCGAGCAGTAACCGTTTCGATGTTTGACGCAGGGAGGACAACGTGAAAAACAACGTGAAAAAGACCAGTAAGGCAATGAGCGCGCTGTGCGCGGCGCTGATGGCAGGCAGCATGTCGACGCTCGCCGTCGCACAGACGCACGACCCGGCATCCGAGCCTATGACTCACGCCGACAGCAAGGCGGCCAAGGAGCAGGCGAAGGCCAACAAGAAGGCTGACGTCGCGCAGGCGAAGGCCGACAGGAAGAAGACCGAAGCGCAGGCCGACGCCGATAAGGCGAACGCCGACGCCAAGGTGAAGGACGCGAAATCGCAATAGGCATGCTCTACGTCGCTCGCTGAACGGTTTGCTCCGTTCCGGCGGAAAGGAAAAGCCCGGTCACGCGCCGGGCTTTTCTTTTTCTTCGCACGAGCCGCAGCGTTTGCTTCGGCGACCCGGGGAAAATGGGGCGCTTGTCGTCGCGGGTTGTATGGATATACAGTATGCGTCGCCTCCACTCTCCGACCCGCCGATCGTGCTTTCCGTCGCCGATTCCCCGTCTCCATCGTCGTCTGCCGTGCCGGATGGGGCCACCTCGGCATCCGCGTCGGCGGCCGCTGCCGACTGGCTCGCGAAGCTCAACGCCGCCCAGCGCGAAGCCGTCGAATATGGCGCGGACGATGTCGCGCATCCGTCCGGCGCGCTGCTCGTCATCGCGGGCGCGGGTTCCGGCAAGACGAACACGCTGGCGCACCGGGTCGCGAATCTCGTCGTCACGGGCGCCGATCCGCGCCGCATTCTGCTGCTGACGTTCTCGCGCCGCGCGGCGCTCGAAATGACCCGGCGCGTCACGCGCATCGCGGGCGCGGCGCTCGGCGCGCGCGCCGCGCTTGCGCAGGGGCTTGCGTGGTCCGGCACGTTCCATAGCGTGGGCGCGCGCCTGTTGCGCGAGTACGCAGATCTGATCGGCCTGTCGCCGACCTTCACGATCAACGACCGCGAAGATTCCGCCGATCTGATGAATCTCGTGCGCCACGAACTCGGCTTCTCGGCGAAGGAAAAGCGCTTTCCGTCGAAATCGGCGTGTTTCGCGATCTACTCGCGCGTCGTCAATACGGGCGCTTCGCTTGCGGACGTGCTGAACAGCGCGTTTCCGTGGTGCCGCGAATGGGAAGCCGATCTGCGCATGCTGTTCGCGGCCTACGTCGACGCAAAGCAGAAGCAGAGTGTGCTCGACTACGACGACCTGCTGCTCTACTGGTCGCACATGGCCGCAGAGCCGGCGATTGCCGCCGATCTGTCTGGCCGCTTCGATCACGTGCTCGTCGACGAGTATCAGGACACCAACCGGCTGCAGGCGTCGATCCTTCTTGCGCTGAAGCCCGATGGGCGCGGCCTGACGGTGGTCGGCGACGACGCGCAATCCATCTATTCGTTTCGCGGCGCGACCGTGCGCAACATTCTCGACTTCCCGGCCCATTTCGACCCGCCCGCGAAGCAGGTCACGCTCGAACGCAACTATCGCTCGACGCAGCCGATCCTCGAAGCGTCCAACGCGGTGATCGATCTCTCGACCGAGCGATACACGAAGAACCTGTGGACCGACAAGGCGTCGGCGCAGCGCCCCCATCTCGTCACCGTCGCTGACGAAGTGGACCAGGCGCGCTACATCGTCGAACAGGTGCTGGCCGCGCGCGAAGCAGGCATGAAGCTGAAGGCGCAGGCGGTGCTGTTTCGCGCCGCGCACCACAGCGCCGCGCTCGAAATCGAGCTGACGCGGCGGAACATTCCGTTCGTGAAGTTCGGCGGCCTGAAGTTTCTCGATTCCGTTCACGTCAAGGACGTGCTCGCCGTGCTGCGCTGGGCCGAGAATCCGCGCGACCGCGTCGCGGGTTTTCGCGTCGTGCAACTGCTGCCGGGTGTCGGGCCGGCGACGGCCGCGCGTGTGCTCGACGATATCGTCGCGCGCGCCGATGCGCCCGGTTCGGGCGACGGGCTACAGGCCGCGCACGGTGTGTCCGGCTGCGCGGCCAGCGCGCTTGCCGCGTTCGCGCCGCCCGCGCGCACGCTCGAAGACTGGCATCCGTTCGTGGCGATGATGGCGTCCGTGTGCGGCCGGCAGACACCGTGGCCCGCCGAGTTCGAGTCGGTGCGCCGCTGGTACGAGCCGCATCTGGAGCGCAATCACGAGGACGCGTCGATTCGTCAGGCCGATCTCGTGCAGATGGAGAGCATCGCGGGCACGTACGCGTCGCGCGAGCGCTTCCTGACGGAACTGACGCTCGATCCGCCCGACGCCACCAGCGACGAATCCGGCGTCCCGCTGATCGACGAGGACTATCTGATCCTGTCCACCATCCATTCGGCGAAAGGGCAGGAGTGGCGCAACGTGTTCGTGCTCAACGGCGTCGACGGCTGCATTCCGTCCGATCTCGGCACGGGCAGCGAAGAGGAAATCGACGAGGAGCGGCGTCTGCTGTACGTGGCGATGACCCGCGCGAAGGAAGACCTTCACATCGTGATGCCGCAGCGTTTCTACGTGCACAACCAGACGCATCTCGGCGACCGTCACGTCTGGGCGTCCCGCACGCGCTTCATTCCGCCGCATCTGCTGCCGCTGTTCGATTCCCATGCCTGGCCGCCCGTGCCCGTCGTGTCGGCGCCGACTCAGGCAGGGCTCGCCGCCGCCGCGCAGGCCAAAATAGAAATCGCGGCGAAGCTCAGAAAGATGTGGGACTGAGCATGCCGCGATCTTGTGGCGTCCATTGCGAACGCCGTTTGTCTTGGGATAGAGCCTAGCGCGACTGCCGCTGCTGTTGCTGCTGCGGACGCGGCGGCGGCATGAAGAAGTTGCGCAGCCACGCGGCGAGCCGTGTGAACACGTCATACGGCTCTTCGACGAAAATCTCCGGCTTCAGGAGCCGCAGATACTCCATGATCTGTTGCGCTTCCTGCTTCTGGAACGAGCCGTGCGAAATGCCCAGACGCAAAAGCCCGCGCAGTTCGCCGAGCTTTTCGCGCGCCGCGCTGCCCACGCTTGTTTCGCACGCGACCTTCGCCTCGTACACCCGCTGACGCAGCGACTCGGCCAGACGCCAGGCGGGCGTCTGCATCGTTTCCTCGAGCGCCTGGATGTCCTGTGCCGCCGACTTGATCTGCGCGGCGAGCGGATCCACCAGCGAAGGCGCGCCTTCCGCTTCCTTGACGATCGCGGCAGCCCATTCGCGGCTTTGCTTCGCCAGCTCTTCGGGCGTCCATTCCGAGCGCGACGCGAACCCGAAGCCGAACTCGCTTGCCTGCTTCATCAGAATCGCGACGACGTCCGGAAACTCCTTGTCCAGCGTGCGCTTCGCCCATGCGTACTGGCCGCCCTGCAGCATCCGCTGCACGGCGTTCTCGGTCAGCGGCACCATGTTGTCGAGCAGTTTTGCCCGCAGGAAATCCTCGAACGAAGGCGTCGCGAACTGCGGATCCAGCTTTAGCGAGACCCGCACGAACGCCTCGAAATCCTTTCGCAAGGATGCGAGCGTTTCGTCCTTGATGTTGAGGGTAATCTGACCCATGTCTTATCCCGTTTCGTCGACCGCGCGACATCCGTCGAGGCGCTGGCCTCGTGCCGTGCGCCCCCGTGCGCAGACGGCACCCGTATCCGGCGCGGTTCTGTCCGGCTTGCCGGCATACCGTCGACGGACGCTGCCTGGTTCACGGACCACGAGTGTTTATCGGCGGATTGAAAGGGAACTTGAGGGCGGCGCGCCGTGCCGGGCGGACGGCGCGCGCGGAAGTCAGCGCAGGGTTACTTCAGCACGACGCCTTGCCACACGAAGAAGACCGCGAGGCCCACCGCGATGGTGAGCAGCGGCCGGCGCGTGAGCGCGCTGACAGCGATGGCGGCGAGCGCGCCCATCAGTTGCGGATTGCGCCACGTGATTTCCGCGTCCGTGCCGTGCGGCGACACGGCCATCGGCACGATGATCGCCGTCAGGACGGTCACGGGCACGAAGCCGAGCGCGGTGCGCACGAGCGGCGGAAACACGATGCGATCGCCGATCACGAACACGGCGGTGCGGATCAGCCACGTGATGACGGCCATGCCGAGAATCAGAAGGACGTAATTCATCGCGATGCCTCCGCCGTGCGGGTGCGCTGGATCGCAGGCAGCGACAGCAACACGCCCACCGCGACGCCCACGAAGACGGCGCCCAGCAAACCCAGTTTGTACGGCCAGTCCTGCCAGAAGAATGCGAGTGCGCCGGCGGCGACGGCCGCGGCCAGATAGCGCACGGCGACGAGCTGCGGCACTACGATCGCGATGAATGTCACGACCATCGCGAAGTCGAGTCCGAGCGATTGCAGTCCCGGAAAGGCCGCGCCGAACAGCAGGCCGACGAGTGTCCAGGTCTGCCAGTTGAGGTACATGGCGAGACCCGAGCCGAGGAAGTAGTACGGCCCGACCGCGCCGGGCGGCTGCAGCCGGTAGTGCGCCCAGGCGACGGCGAACACTTCGTCCGTCAGCAGGCCGCCGAGCGCCCAGCGCCAGCGCGGCGGCAGATGCGACACATACGGCGCGAGCGTCGCGCTGTAGAGGACGTGGCGGGCGTTGACGACGAGCGTCGTTGCCCAGATGACGGCGTAGCTCGCGTGGCCCGCGATCAGGCCGAGCGCGATGAACTGGGCGGAGCCGGCGAACACGACCAGCGACATCAGCTGGCCGTGCCACAGATGCAGCGGTCCGGACGCGACGAGCGTGCCGTAGATCACGCCGAACGGCAACGAGCCGATGATCATCGGGATCGTGTCGCGCGCGCCCGCCGTGAATTCCTTCAGGCGGTGAGTGGGTTGTGCAGGGTGAGTCAATCTTTCCTCCTCGATGGGGCGAAGCATAGCCGGGCGAGGGGAGTGGCGGCTTGTACGTTCTTGCGCCAGGGGTGTGTAGCCTGGGTCTGTTCGTCTCGCGCGATAGCGAGCGCTCAGGACGACTGCCAGCGCCCCGGCGGCACGCCGAACATGCGGCGGAAATGCCGTGTGAAGTGACTTTGATCGGTGAAGCCGTTTTCCGCCGCGACGTCCGCCACCGACGCGCCCGCGCGCAGCGGCCCAAGCGAGCGCTGCAGCCGGAGCTGGTTGCGCCACGCATGCGGCGGCAGGCCCGTCACCTTGGCGAAAAGACGCGCGGCATGAAACTGCGAGAGACCGACCGACTCAGCGAGATCCGCCAGCTTGAGCGGCGCGGCAAGGTCGCCCGCCAGTTGCTCCTTCATCGTGACGACGCGTGCGTCGTTGCCGGCGGACTGCGGCGTGGCGGGGCGCGTGCGGCCGTAGCGCACGAGCAATGTCGAAAGTGCGTCGAGCATCGCCGCTTCCGCGACGAGCGGATCTCCGTCCGCCTCGAGCAGCTGGTGCGCACGCGACAGCCGCATGGCGAGATCGGGGTCGCGGATCACGTCGGCTTCGAACCACGGCAGCGGCTGCGTGCAGCCCGCGATGTCTTCCGCGAGCGCATGAATGAACTCGACGGGCGCGTACATCACGCGATAACGCCAGCCTTCGTCCATCGCGCGCGAGCCGGTGTGCACTTCGCCGGGATTGATGATGGGTACGCTGCCCGCTTCCGCGACGTGCCGCGCGCCCTGATATCGATACGTTTCCGCGCCTGCCTCGATCACGGGAATCGTGTACGCGTCGTGCCAGTGCGGCGTGAACTCGTGATCGTGATATTCGGCCGTGAGCAGATCCGCGCCGGGCAGAAGCGGCGTGCGCCAATAGCGGGCGTTATCGCGGAAACGGGTCGAAGTCATGGTCGAAGTCCGGGGGACCTGTCAGTCTACCGCGCAATCATCGGACGGGGATCGTCGTGCCGGCGGGCATCGGCACGGCGGTGACGCTGTTTTTCGCGCTGCCCGTCGCGACGCGGTCGCTGTAGGTCAGATAGACCAGCGTGTTGCGTTTCGTGTCGACGACGCGCACCACGTGCAGCGTCTTGAAGATCAGCGACATCCGTTCCGTGAACACATCGGCCTGCTGGCGCAGGGGTTCGGGGATCTTGACGGCTCCGACCTGGCGGCACGCAATCGACGCCTCGGTCGGATCTTCGGCGATCCCGAGCGTTCCCTTGATGCCGCCCGTACGCGCCCGCGACACGTAGCAGGTGACGCCTTGCACGGCAGGGTCGTCGTATGCTTCGACGACCACCCGGTCCGAGCCGGTAATATGAAAGTTCGTGTTGACGCTGGCGACCTCTTCGGCCTGCACGAGCGGCACGCAGATGAACGCGGCGGCGAAGAGGGCGGCGGCGCGCTCGACGCGCACGCGGGGCAGGGCGATTTTCATCAGGTGACCGGAAGATTGGGCGAGTGGATGAGCAGCATAGTGGCTGCCGATTAGAACGCCATCGTAACCTGGTTGTCCGGCCTTGCCGTCGACGCCAGGGGCGCGACGATATGGCGGCTGACCGTGCTGATGAACACCGATCGCTGCAGGATCGCAAAAAAGAAAAAGGCCCGCACATGTGCGGGCCTTCGAATTTTGGCTCCCCGACCTGGGCTCGAACCAGGGACCTACGGATTAACAGTCCGGCGCTCTACCGACTGAGCTATCGGGGAACAGCAGTACAACGTGTTGCTACATAAAAAAGCCCGTTGTGATTAACGGGCCTTTGCAATTCTTGGCTCCCCGACCTGGGCTCGAACCAGGGACCTACGGATTAACAGTCCGGCGCTCTACCGACTGAGCTATCGGGGAACAACAACAGCAGAGAAGCGAAATTGTAGGAGGTGTAGAAGAACCTGTCAATACCTCCGGCTCATCTCAATTAATCCGACTGATTTGAACCGGGCGACAGGTTTGCTTCGATCAACGCTCGAGCAGCGCGAGCTTTTCCTTCACGTCCTTGAATTCGTCGGCTTCGGGCAGCGGCGACTTGGTCTTCGTGATGCTCGGCCATGCTTTTGCCAATTCGGCATTGAGTTCCGTGAAGTGCTGCTGGTCGCCAGGCACGTCTTCTTCAGCGTAAATGGCGTTCACCGGGCACTCCGCCACGCACACGGCGCAGTCGATGCATTCGTCCGGGTCGATCGCGAGGAAGTTGGGACCTTCGCGAAAGCAGTCCACCGGGCACACATCGACGCAGTCGGTATAGCGGCACTTGATGCAGCTTTCGGTCACAACGTGAGTCATTCAGGCAACTCCTGCAAACGATATCTTTTGGGTAGTGGGGAGATGGCAAGACGCCAAAAGCGGTATTGTAACGTAACGTCAAGTAGTGCATACGCGATCGTCCCAACCCGTTTATATCGTTTGGTGATTAGTTTATGGCGCGCGTCATGGCGGGCCGTTCGCGCCATGCGCGCGCACCGGCCGACATGGCGCTGCGCGCATTGGAACAACCGCCTGCGCGCATTCGGGTAACATGCGACAGCATCTTCGCGAGACCCGTCAGGAACCCACTCGGGATCTGCCTGAGACCCGCTGCGGGCGAATCCCGCGCGAAGACCGGGCGCCCATGGCGACATGGCGCGCGAGGCGAACACGAAAGGGCGATGGCGCGCGAGGCCTGACGTCTTCCGATTTTTATGCAGTTCCGGTTTGCAAGATCATGATCATTACTTCGCTGCTCGATACCGACCTGTACAAGTTCACGATGATGCAGGTCGTGCTGCATCATTTCCCGGCCGCCAACGTCGAATACAAATTCCGCTGCCGTACGCCGAACGTCAACCTCGTGCCGTACATCGACGAAATACACAGCGAAGTGCGCAAGCTCTGCAAGTTGCGCTTCAACGAGGGCGAGCTCGACTATCTGCGCCGGATGCGCTTCATCAAGAACGACTTCATCGATTTCCTCGCGCTCTTTCATCTGAGCGAAAAGTACATTTCGATCACGCCTTCGCCGAAAGGCAACGGCGAAATCGAGATCGATATCAAGGGGCCGTGGCTGCACACGATCCTCTTCGAAATCCCCGTGCTCGCGATCGTCAACGAAGTCTATTTCCGCAACACGCAACTGCAGCCTGACTACAGCGAAGGTCGTGAGCGACTGCGTGACAAGATTCAGCTGCTGGGCGCGCGGCCCGAATTCGCCGAATGCAAGATCGCAGACTACGGCACGCGCCGCCGCTTCTCGGGCCGCTGGCACGAGGAGGTCATCCTCACGCTCAAGGACGGCCTGCGCGAGCAGTTCGCGGGTACGAGCAATGTGTTCTACGCGATGAAGCATGGCCTCACGCCGCTCGGCACGATGGCGCACGAATACCTGCAGGCCTGTCAGGCGCTGGGCCCTCGCCTGCGCGACTCGCAGATCTTCGGCTTCGAAATGTGGGCGAAGGAATATCGTGGCGACCTGGGCATCGCGTTGTCGGACGTGTATGGCATGAAGGCGTTCCTCCGTGATTTCGACATGTACTTCTGCAAGCTCTTCGACGGCGCACGCCACGATTCCGGCGACCCGTTCGACTGGGGCGAGCGCCTTCTCGCGCACTACGAAGCGAACCGCTGCGACCCGCGCACGAAAGTGCTCGTGTTCTCCGACGCGCTCGACATTCCGAAGGTGCTGCAGCTGTACGAGCGCTTCCGTGGCCGCTGCAAGCTCGCGTTCGGCGTGGGCACGAATCTGACCAACGATCTCGGCTACAACCCGCTGCAGATCGTGATCAAGATGGTCAAGTGCAACGGCCAGCCCGTGGCGAAGCTGTCCGACTCGCCGGGCAAGAACATGTGCGAAGACAAGGCGTACCTCGCCTATCTGCGCCAGGTGTTCGGCATCGACCATCCTGTGGAAGAAGACGCGGGCAAGTAACGCGCCGCTTGCCGCTCAGGAGCATGTGAAGGTCATTGTCGGCGCTTTGCATGGGCGCCGCTATATGCCATCCGGCCAGGTGTTGGCGCGAAGGGCGGCCGGTATAATTCGCGGGTCGATGCGCAGTGAGAGCGCGCATCTCACAGACGTATTTCGCATCGTCCACACGATCACCCGCACGAGGATATTGCACATGGATACATCGACGGCCCGCCGCAACATCCTGGCGCGCATCCGAGCCGCGCAAGGGCGCGAACCCGAGCCGGCCGCCTCCGAGCGCGACGCGGCGCAAGCGTATCTCGCGAGCCATCCGCAAGGTCCGCGTCCGCCGATGCCGGCCGATCTCACCGCACATTTCATCGAGCAGGCGAAGAAGATGGCGACCACGGTCGATACCGTCGAGTCGCTTGACGACGTACCTGCCGCCGCACACCGCTACCTCTCCGAACTGAACCTGCCGACCCAGGCCATCGCGTGGCAGACGCTCGAAGCGCTGCCCTGGGGCGGCTCCGGCATCGACGTCGAGTTCCGCAAGCCACGCGACGAAGACCGCGTCGGCATCACGGGCTGCTTCTGCGCGACGGCCGAAACGGGCACGCTGGTGCTGCTCTCCGGACCGCGAACCTACGCGTCGGCGGGCCTGCTGCCCGAGACGCACATCGCGGTCGTGCCGGCCTCGCGCATCGTCGCCGGTCATGAGGATGCGTTTAACCTGATCCGCAGCGAACGCGGCGAACTGCCGCGCGCCGTCAACTTCGTTTCCGGCCCGTCGCGTACGGGCGACATCGAGCAGACCATCGTGCTCGGCGCGCACGGTCCCTATCGCGTGCATGCGATCGTCGTGCGTGGCGCGTAACGCCGTGCTGGTGGAAGGCCGTGTGTTGCCTGCGCATCGCCCGGTAGCGACGCGCGCCTCTGCTTTCGCGCTGTGGTTGACGTTGACGTGCTGGCCGTTCGCGGCGTCGGCGGCGAGTCTCGACGGCGCCACGTTATCGGCGTGGTGGGGCGTGCCGTTCGCCGGTATCCTGCTGTCGATCGCCGTGTTTCCTCTCGTTGCGCCGAAGGTGTGGCATCACCATTTCGGCAAGATTTCCGCAGTGTGGGCCATGCTGTTTCTCGTGCCCTTTGCCTTCGCGTTTGGCGCGTCGACGGCATTCGGCATGCTGATCCATGCGCTGCTCGACGAATACGTGCCGTTTATCGTGTTGCTGATGGCGCTCTATACCGTCGCGGGCGGCATCTGCGTGACGGGCAATCTGCATGGGTCGCCGCGGCTGAACACCGCGCTGCTTGCGCTCGGCACGGCGCTCGCGAGCATCATGGGCACCACGGGCGCCGCCATGCTGCTGATCCGTCCGCTACTGCGCGCCAACGACAATCGTAAACACGCCGTGCATGTCGTCGTGTTTTTCATCTTTCTGGTCGCGAACGCGGGCGGCTCGCTGTCGCCGCTGGGCGACCCGCCGTTGTTTCTCGGTTTCCTGAACGGCGTCGGCTTCTTCTGGACGACGGTGCATCTCGCGCTGCCGATGCTCTTCATCTGCGCCGTCCTGCTCGCCGTGTTCTATACACTCGATTCCTACTATTTCCGGCATCGCGAAGAGGTGCTTCCCGTTGATCCATCGCCTGACACGCGTCGGGTAGGCGTCACCGGCAAGATCAACTTCGTGCTGCTCGCACTGGTGATCGGCCTCGTGCTGATGAGCGGCTTCTGGAAACCCGGCGTCTCGTTCGATGTAGCCGGCACGCACGTCGAGTTGCAGAATATCGTGCGGGACGTCGCGCTAATCGCGGTGACGCTGCTGTCGCTGGCGGTCACGCCGCGCGCCGCGCGCGAGGGCAACGCATTCAACTGGGCGCCCATCGAAGAGGTCGCGAAACTCTTCGCCGCCATCTTCGTGACGATCGTGCCCGTCATCATGATGTTGCGCGCAGGCGAGGCGGGGGCGTTCAGCGGTATCGTTCATCTCGTCAACGACACGGCCGGTCAGCCGCGCGACGAGATGTATTTCTGGGCCACGGGCCTGTTGTCGTCCTTCCTCGACAATGCGCCCACCTATCTCGTGTTCTTCAACCTTGCCGGCGGCGACGCGCAGACCTTGATGAACACGGGCGCGTCGACGCTCGCGGCCATTTCGGCGGGCGCTGTATTCATGGGCGCGAACAGCTACATCGGCAACGCACCAAACTTCATGGTGAAAGCGATCGCCGAATCGCGCGGCGTGCAGATGCCCAGCTTTTTCGGCTATCTCGCGTGGTCGGGCGTTGTGCTGATACCGTTGTTCATCGTGACATCGTTAATTTTCTTCTGATGCCGCACGCGCGCCGGACGGCGTGCGCTGTGCACAGATACTCGGAGAATGGCAATGCAAAAGATTCTGGTCGCGCGTCCCATCTTCCCGGATGTGATCGAGCGCCTCAAGCAGCATTTCGACGTCGAGTGGAACGAGGGCGACGTGCTGCCCGGCGGCGAACTCAAGCGCCGCCTTGCTGACAAGGACGGCGCGCTGACTGCGGGCGACGTGATCGACGCGTCCGTGCTGGCCGCCGCGCCGCGTCTGCGCGTGGTCTCGAACATGGCCGTCGGCTACAACAACTTCGATATGGCCGCGTTCAACGCGTCGAACGTGCTCGGCACGAACACGCCCGACGTGCTCAACGAATCGACGGCGGACTTCGGCTGGGCGCTGATGATGGCGGCCGCGCGCCGCATCGCCGAATCGGAGCACTGGCTGCGCGCGGGCAAATGGGACAAGTGGTCGTATGACGGCTTTCTCGGCTCGGATCTGTACGGCTCGACGCTCGGCGTGATCGGCATGGGCCGCATCGGCCAGGCGCTGGCGCGTCGCGCGCGCGGCTTCAACATGAACGTGATCTATCACAACCGCTCGCGCGTCCCGGCCGAAATCGAAGCGGACCTGAACGCGACGTATGTGTCGAAGGAAGAACTGCTGCGCCGCGCCGACCATGTCGTGCTGGTGCTGCCGTATTCGGCAGAAAGCCATCACACGATCGGCGCGGCCGAACTCGCGCTGATGAAGCCGACCGCGACGCTCACGAATATCGCGCGCGGCGGCATCGTCGACGACGCGGCGCTCGCCGTTGCGCTGCGCGAGAAGCGTATCGCGGCAGCGGGCCTCGACGTGTTCGAGGGCGAGCCGAAGCTCGATCCGGCGTTGCTGACCGTACCGAACGTCGTGCTGACGCCGCACATCGCGAGCGCAACGGAAGCAACGCGTCGCGCAATGGCGAATCTCGCCGCCGACAACCTGATCGCGGCGCTCGGCGAAGGGCCGCGCGCGGGGCGTCCGCCGAACCCCATCAACCCTGATGTCATCGGGAAGGCGCGCTCATGACAATGGTGTTGGTCGCGGCCATTGCCGTTCTGGCCGTCGCGCTCGTGATCGCGCTTGCGCTGTTGTTGCGCGGTGCCAACGCCGAGCAGCAGCATGTCTACATCGACGAACTGGGCGAGCGGCTGGACGCCGCAACGCTTGCCCAGATGCGCGAATACGAGCGGCTCGAACGTGAGTTGCGCGGCGAGATTTCGGAAACGGCGCGCGTGTCGCGTACTGAACTGAACGGCGGCTTTTCGCAGTTCCAGCAGACGCTCGCCGCGCAGTTCACGAGCATGACCACCGTGCAGGCGGGCAAGATCGACGGTTTTGCGCAGCAACTCGTCAAGCTCACGGAGACCAACGCCCAGCAACTCGAAGCGGTGCGCTACAGCTTTCAGCAGCAGGCGCAGCAGGCGCGCGATGAGCAGAGCGTGACGCTGACGCGCTTTGGCGAAACGTTGCAGCATCAACTGGCACAGGTGACGGAGGCCAATGACCGGCGCTTCGCGGAAGTGCGCGCGACCATCGAACAGCGTCTGAAGGACATCGAGGCGAACAACGCGACGAAGCTCGAAGAGATGCGTCGCACCGTCGACGAGAAACTGCACGCGACGCTCGAGCAGCGCCTTGGCGAATCGTTCAAGCTGGTGTCCGATCGTCTCGAACAGGTGCATCGCGGCCTCGGCGAAATGCAGACGCTGGCGGCAGGCGTCGGCGATCTGAAGAAGGTGCTGACGAACGTCAAGACGCGCGGCACATGGGGCGAAGTTCAGCTCGAGGCCTTGCTCGAACAGATACTGACGTCCGATCAATACGCAAAGAACGTTGCGACGATTCCGAAGAGCAACGATCGCGTCGAGTTCGCGATCAAGCTGCCCGGCCGTCAGCCGACTCCGGATGCGGCGGCGACACCCGTCTGGCTGCCTATCGATGCGAAGTTTCCGCGTGAGGACTATGAACGTCTGATCGAAGCGCAGGAGCGGGCTGATCCTGTGGCGGTAGAAGAGGCGTCGCGCGCGCTCGAAGGGCGGATTCGCGCGGAAGCCAGGACGATTGCAGACAAGTACGTGTCACCGCCGCACACCACGGACTTCGCGCTGCTGTTCCTGCCTACGGAAGGACTGTACGCGGAAATCCTGCGTCGTCCGGGGCTGACGGATCTGCTGCAGCGCGACTATCGCGTGACGATCGCAGGGCCGACCACTTTGACCGCGTTGCTCAACAGCCTGCAAATGGGTTTCCGCACGCTTGCCATCGAGCAGCGTTCGAGTGAAGTGTGGCAGGTGCTCGGCGCCGTGAAGACCGAGTTCGGCAAGTTCGGCGACGTGCTCGCGAAGACCAAATCGCAGCTTGAAACGGTCACGCGTTCGATCGAAGCAGCGGAAGTGCGGACGCGTCAGATGAACCGCAAACTGCGCGATGTCGAGGCATTGCCGGAAGAGCGGGCGGCGGGGCTGCTTGGGGACACGTTGTCCGGAGTCGATCCCGACGAGTCTTGAACCTGGAGGACGTAAAAAAAGGCGCATGACCTGCGACGGGTATGCGCCTCTTTCTTTTTACAACCGCGGGATCAGCCTGCCGCGCTCGCCGCCAGTTGATCGAGTGCGTCGCCCGTGATGCGCACGATGCGCCAGTCCGGCAGCACGGTTGCACCCATCTTCTGATAGAAGTCGATGGCAGGCTGATTCCAGTCCAGCACCGACCATTCAAAGCGGCCGCATTGACGCTCGACGGCCAGTGCCGCCAGGTAGCGCAGCATCTTCGAGCCGAGTCCCGTGCCGCGCTCGGCGGGCTGCACGTACAGGTCTTCGAGATACAGGCCGCGGCGTCCGAGGAAGGTCGAGTAGTTATGGAAGAAGAGCGCGTAGCCGATCATCTTCCCGTCGCGCTCGGCCACGATCGCTTCCGCCGACGGCCGCGCGCCGAACAGCGCGTCACCCAGGTCCGCTTCCGTCGCGATGAACAGATGTGTGAGTTTTTCGAACTCGGCCAGCTCGTGCATCAGCGCGAGCATCGCGCCAACGTCGTCGCGCGTGGCCGCGCGGATCGTCGCGGCCATTACGCTTCCTCCGGCACGTCGCTCAGCTGGATTTCGATGCCGCCGAAGCGTGACGCGACCCAGTTGTACGCGTGGCAAGCGATCCACAGCAGGATGAAGCCGAGAATCGCGTTGAGCAGCAGCGCGCTGAACACGGTGCTCAGTTCCACCGAGCCATAACGGATGAACGCGACGAGCACGCCGAGTAGCACGATCGGCACGCTGAACGTCAGATACACGAGGATCAGCGCCTTTGCTGTTTGCCCCGGAGCAATGAACGAGATCTGTTTTTTCATGTAAGTCAAACCCGTATGTCGTAGTGGAATGCGTGAAAACCTGTCGGCCTGGCCGTGTGCGCTGCGATTCGCTCAGATCAGGCCGTCGAACAGCATGATATCGACGGCGTCGCCCGGATCGAGATCGGCCTGTTCGTGGGCGAGCACGATGAAGCAGTTTGCTTCGCTCATCGAACTGAGCACGCCTGAGCCTTGCGAGCCCGTCGGCTTGACGTGCCATGCGCCTTGCGCGTCGCGCTGCGCGATGCCGCGCTGGAATTCGGTGCGGCCCGGCCGCTTGCGGATCGCCTCGTGGCATGCGGCGCGGATCAGCGGCACCGCATGTGTCGTCGCGCCCGACATCCGCAGCAGCACCTCGCGCACGATCTGATAGAACGCGGCCATCACCGCCACAGGGTTGCCCGGCAGGCCGAAGAAAATGGCCGGCTCGCCTGCGCCCGGTTTGCCGCCCGACCAGATACGCCCGAACGCCAGCGGCCGGCCGGGGCGCATCGCGAGACTCCAGTGCGCGACATCGCCGAGCAAGCGCAACATCTGCTTCGTCAGGTCGGCTTCCCCGACGGAAACGCCGCCGGAGGTTATCACGACATCCGCGCTGGCGGCAGCCGTTCGCAACGCGTCTTCGAGCGCGGCGGGTTCGTCGCGGACCACGCCGAGATCGATCGGGTCGACGTCGAGGCGCTTGAGCATCGCGAAGAGGGTGTAACGGTTGCTGTCGTAGACGCAGCCGGGATCGAGCGGCTCTCCGATCGAGCGCAGTTCGTCGCCCGTCGAAAAGAAGGCGACCCGCAGACGTCGGCGCACGGAGACTTCGCCGATGCCGAGCGACGCGAGCAGCCCTAGGTCCGACGCGCGCACGATTCGGCCTGCCTTCAGCGCGACCGCGCCGCTCGCGAGGTCTTCGCCCGCGAGCCGCCGGTTCGCACCCGTATGCAACGGCGGGGCCGCGAAGCGGATCGTGTCGCCTTCGCGCGTGACGGCTTCTTGCGGTACCACGGTGTCGCAGCCGGCGGGCATCGTCGCGCCCGTCATGACGCGCACGCATTGCGTGGCGCCCGTGGCCCCTTCGAACGGATGTCCGGCGAACGCCTTGCCCACCACGCCCAGCGCGATCTCGCCCGTTTGGCCTTCGAGCGCCGCGCCGGAAAACGCGTAGCCGTCCATCGCCGAGTTGTCGTGCGCGGGCACGTCGATGGGCGAAACGACGTCCTGCGCGAGCACGCGGTTCAGCGCGTCACGCAAATGCACGCGCTCGACCGTCGTCACGGGCGTTGCCCATTCGCGGACGATCGCCTGGACGGCGGACACCGGCATGGCTTGGGCGTCGTACTGTGCGACGCAACTCGAGGTTTCGTTCAGCGTGGTCATGAAAGGGGAGCGTCGCGACGGGATGCGGTGCGGCGGCGGCCGGGCGATCGCGGCAAATGGCGGCTGCTCATGTCGAACCCGGCCAACCTCGGTCAACGTCGTTCGAAGTCGGCGAGTTCCTGCAGAGAATTGATATTGTAAAACGCGCGCTCGTCCGGAAACGCGACTTCGACGGCCCTGTGGCGCGCGTACCACGTGCGGACCTTGCGCTCGCCCGCGAGCAGAAAGCCTTCGAGGTCGTCGGCGAGGGAAGTGCGCACCAGCGCGAAAACGGGGTGGATCGACGTGTTGCCTGCGGCGTCCGTCGTCGTGACGGTCGCGATGTTCGCCTCTTGCGCCTCTTGCGCGTCGAGCGCGGCCGCGAGGCGCTGGGCGAGATCGGCGGGCAGGCCGGGCGTATCGCACGGGGCGGACAGCACGAACGGCGTGCGCGCGGTGCGCAATCCGGCGAGCAGGCCGGCGAGCGGACCGGGGAAATCGGGCAGCGTGTCGGCGATCACAGTTGCGCGGAACGGCGCGCCGAGTTCCGCGTAACGCTCCGGATGCCGGTTCGCGCTGATCAGCAGCGAGGCGGCTTGCGGCGCGAGGCGGCGCATCACATGCAGCGCGAGCGGTTCGCCGTTCAGCGTCTGCAGGCCTTTGTCGGCGCCGCCCATGCGCATGCCGCGCCCGCCTGCGAGCAGCAGGCCCGTGATGTCGTCGCGCGTCACTGTCATTGGAATGGCGATGGACTCAGCCGCCGATGTACGACATCTCGACGCGCCGTACTTCCGACGTCGTCTTCGCTGCCGCGCTCGCGCTGCCGCGCAGTTGCGAGTAGCGGTCGCCGCGCGCATGCCACATGTTGGCGATGGCGGTGGCGATGCCCGCGTCGCTCGTGCCGTTGCGCACGAGCGCGCGCAGGTCGTGGCCCGACGAGGCGAACAGGCACAGATATACCTTGCCTTCCGTCGACAGCCGCGCGCGCGTGCAGTCGCCGCAGAACGCGCGCGTCACGCTGGAGATCACGCCGATCTCGCCGCTGCCGTCCGCGTAACCCCAGCGCTGCGCGGTTTCGGCGGCGCTGTGCGCTTCGAGCGGGAGCAGCGGGAAGTGTTCGCTGATACGCGCGACCACCTCCGCCGACGGCAGCACTTCCGTCATGTTCCAGCCGTTCGAGGTGCCGACGTCCATGTATTCGATGAATCGCAGCACCACGCCCGAGTCTTTGAAGTGTCCCGCCATCGGCACGATTTCGCTGTCGTTGGTGCCGCGCTTGACGACCATGTTGACCTTCAGCGGCGCAAGTCCGACCGATTGCGCGACTTCGATGCCTTCGAGCACGTCGCACACCGCGAAATCGGCGTCGTTCATGCGGCGAAATAACGCATCGTCGAGCGCGTCGAGGCTGACGGTGACGCGGTTCAGTCCGGCGTCTTTCAGGCTGCGCGCCTTGCGGGCGAGCAGCGAGCCGTTGGTCGTGAGCGTCAGGTCGAGCGGCTTGCCCGTTGCCGTCGTCATGCGCGCGAGCCGTTCGATCAGGAACTCGAGGTTCTTGCGCAATAGCGGCTCGCCGCCCGTCAGGCGGATTTTCTCGACGCCATGCGCGACGAATATCGTTGCGATGCGCTCGATTTCCTCGAAGGTCAAGAGCGCGCTGTGCGGCAGGAACGGGTAGTCCTTGTCGAACACCGCACGCGGCATGCAGTAGACGCACCGGAAGTTGCAGCGGTCCGTGACTGAAATGCGCAGGTCACGCAGCGGGCGCGATAGCGTATCGGTCAGTTCGCCGCGCGGGATCCGGGCGGGACCGGCGACGTCGGGAACGGCGCTGACGTCGGCAACAGGGATGATGCGTCGGGACATGGTCACATATTTGGGATATCAGACTTCATTCTAGCGGAAGCCCTTTTCCATCACAGTAGGGCGAACGCGTGGTGCAACAAGGTTATCGGCAGAAAAAAGCCCGCCTTGGAGGCGGGCTTTCGGGAGGCCTGAGCGGTAACGCTCAGGCCGGTTCAGGTCAGGTTAGCGACCGCTTACTCGTGCTTTGCCGTTTCGACCTGCTGCATCGGCGTCGTGTCGACGGGCGGGAGCGGCTTGCGCTCGCGCGGCGCGCGGGCAGGCTTCACGGCCTGCGCGGCGGCTTCCTGGGCGGCACGCAGCTTGCCCGAGTCGGTGCTGACCCAGACGAGGCCGGCGCTTTCCAGCATCGACTCGAGTGCCTGCGTCGACTGGCCGGTTGCCGCGCCGTTCGTACGAACGGGCTGGGGCTCGGCGGCAGCGACGACGGGCGCAGCTTGCGTTGCAGCCGGTTCCTGCACAGGTTCCACGACGGGTTGCGCTTGCGCAACTTCCGCGACGGGTTCCGCAGCAGGCTGGACGACCGGTTCGACGACCGGCTGAACAGCGGGTTCGGCTGCGGCGGGCACTTCTGCTGCCGGTTGCGCGACCTGCACAGGCGCTGCTGCTTCGGGTGCAGCGGCAACCGGTTCGATCACCGGCTCGGCGGCGGCAGGTGCAGCCGCGACGGTTTCGACCTGCGCGAGTGCTTCTGCCGGCGGCGCTTCCGTCGCCGCGGCAGGCGCAACAGGCTCGACGGGCAGCGTCTCGACGGCCGCCGGCTCCGCGGGAGCGGCTTCGACTTGCGTCGCGGCGGGTGCTTCGTCGGCGGGCACGACGGCTTCCGCCTTCGCTGCCTTTTCGACGGCCAGCGCCGGCGTTTCAGCCGATGCATGCAGTTCGCTGACCACGGCTGCACTCGTCGCAACGGCTGCCACGACGACTTCAACCGGCTTCACTTCCTGTGCCGGCTGCTGCTGGACGGCTTCGACCGCTTGCGGCTGCGCTTCGTGACGGCCCGTGTGTTCCGGCGCACGCACGGGCGCTTCCGTCGAAGCGGCCGCAGCCGTTTCGCCTTCTGCTTCCGCGACATCGGCTGCCGTGTTCACGTTTACGCCTTCCTCATCGCGCTCGCGACGGCCACCGCGGCGACCGCGACGGCGACGGCGACGCTC
The DNA here is from genome assembly GCF_007995085.1 of Paraburkholderia azotifigens. Classification (GTDB taxonomy): domain Bacteria; phylum Pseudomonadota; class Gammaproteobacteria; order Burkholderiales; family Burkholderiaceae; genus Paraburkholderia; species Paraburkholderia azotifigens. The sequence goes on along the minus strand of NZ_VOQS01000001.1, from coordinate 1,516,742 downwards.
TTCGCCATCGCGTGCTTCCTCGACGGTGGCCGCGCCGCCCGCCAGATCCGCTTGCGCCTGCGCTGCGACATCGGCCTGCACGTCGTTCTGGTTCAGTGCCTCGGCGGCTTCGCCTTGAGGCTGCTTGCGACGCTCGCCACGCTCAGCGCGCTCGCCACGTTCGCGGCGTTCACCGCGTTCCGGGCGTTCCTGACGCTCGCCGCGTGCTTCTGCGGCTTCCGCGCGTTCCTGAGCGCGTTCGACGCGTTCCGGACGTGCCTCGCGTGCTTCACGCGGTTCGCGCGCCTCACGGCCTTCACGCTGCTCGCGGCCGCCACGCGGTTCGCGTGCTTCGCGCGGTTCGCGTTCCTGACGTTCGCCGCGCTGCGACGGCTGAGCCTGACGGCCTTGCGTCGCCGTGCCTTCGCCACGGCCTGCCGCCTCGCGGCCACCCGCGCCGCCACGACGGTTGCGATTGCGGTCGCCGCCGCGTTCGCCCGTGCGCTCACCGCGCTCGGTGCGTTCGCCGCGAGCCGGCTTCGCCGTCTTCTCGACGGGAGCAGGTGCGGGAGCGGGCGCCGCCGGCTGCATGCCGAACAGACCCTTCAGCCAGCCGATGAAGCCGCCCGTTGCAGGCTTCACCTCGACGGTAGCGGCTGCGGGAGCCGGCGTGCGCACAGGCGCGCTCGGTGCCGGCTTCTCGGGCGTGATGCCCTTGACGGCCGCTTCCTGCTTCGGCTTCACCTCTTCGGCGCGCTTGCTGTAGCCCGTTTCCGATTCCAGTTCGCGAGCCGCTTCTTCCGCCATCTTCCACGAAGCGCGCGGGTCGTCGAGGCGCGCGTCGTCGTGACGCAGACGTTCGAGCTTGTAGTGCGGCGTGTCGAGGTGCTTGTTCGGCACCAGCACGACGTTGACCTTGAAGCGCGACTCGATCTTGTTGATTTCCGAGCGCTTTTCGTTGAGCAGGAAAGCCGTGACCTCGACGGGCACCTGGCAGTGGATGGCTGCCGTGTTTTCCTTCATCGCTTCTTCCTGAATGATCCGCAGCACTTGCAGCGCGGACGATTCGGTATCGCGGATGTGGCCCGTGCCGTTACAGCGCGGGCAGGTCACGTGGCTGCCTTCCGACAGCGCCGGGCGCAGACGCTGGCGCGACAGCTCCATCAGGCCGAAGCGCGAGATCTTGCCCATCTGGACGCGCGCGCGGTCGTGCTTGAGCGCGTCCTTCAGACGCTGTTCGACTTCACGCTGGCTCTTCGCCGACTCCATGTCGATGAAGTCGATCACGATCAGGCCGCCCAGGTCGCGCAGACGCAGCTGGCGCGCGACTTCGTCGGCGGCTTCGAGGTTCGTGCGCGTGGCCGTTTCCTCGATGTCGGCGCCCTTGGTGGCGCGCGCCGAGTTCACGTCGATCGCGACGAGGGCTTCCGTGTGGTCGATCACGATCGCGCCGCCCGACGGCAGCGGCACCGTGCGCGAGTACGCGGTTTCAATCTGGTGCTCGATCTGGAAACGCGAGAAAAGCGGCACGTCGTCGTGATACCGCTTCACCTTGTTGACATTGTCCGGCATCACGATGTCCATGAAGGCGCGCGCCTGGTCATGGATTTCCGTGGTGTCGATCAGGATTTCGCCGATGTCCGGCTGGAAGTAGTCGCGAATCGCGCGGATGACGAGGCTCGATTCGAGATAGATCAGCATGGGCTGACCTTGCGTGCCGCTTTGCGACGCGGCTTCGATCGCGCGCCACAGCTGCATCAGATAGTTCAGGTCCCACTGCAGCTCTTCGGCGCTGCGACCGATGCCGGCCGTGCGCGCGATGATGCTCATGCCTTCCGGCAGTTGCAGCTGCGACATGGTTTCGCGCAGTTCCTGGCGGTCGTCGCCTTCGATCCGGCGCGACACGCCGCCGCCGCGCGGGTTGTTCGGCATCAGCACGAGGTAACGGCCGGCGAGCGAGATGAACGTGGTGAGGGCGGCGCCCTTGTTGCCGCGTTCTTCCTTCTCGACCTGGACGATCAGTTCCTGTCCTTCCTTGAGGGCGTCCTGGATGCGCGCGGAGCGCATGTCGATGCCTTCCCGGAAGTACTGGCGAGCGACTTCCTTGAACGGGAGAAAACCGTGGCGGTCTTCACCGTAGTTGACGAAGCAGGCTTCGAGCGACGGCTCGATGCGCGTCACGATCCCTTGTAGATATTGCCTTTGCGCTGTTCGCGCCCGGCTGTTTCGATGTCGATATCGATGAGTTTTTGCCCATCGACGATGGCGACGCGCAATTCTTCCTGCTGCGTCGCATTGAACAACATGCGTTTCATTGAACGGCTCCAGAGCGGCTCTGCGTGTCCGGGCCGACGGCGCGCGGGATCGAACCCGGCCAGCCGGCGGCAAGGACAGCGGCATGCCGCGCCTTATTGTGTTTCACAAGCACGCTGGAGCGGGAAAGATGGCGGGAGAATTGCCTTGAAAGGGCGCCGTCCGAAAGAAAATGGACGCGCTGCCGCAGGGCACATGCGAACACGGCTTCAAATAATGGCCCGACACGCCGCGGGTCCTGGCAGCCGACTTGCATCGGCTTTCGTCCACGTGCGCTGCCGCGCCAGCTGGGCGCGCGTCCGGACGGGTTCGAAAGCCGCGGTCTTGCCGCAGCGGGAAAGCTCGCTCACAACGCGCGCCTGTCCCGCTCAGGGGTGTCTCGCCTCATTTTGACGTCGCCATGTCCCGCACTTTCTGCGGGACGCCTCGGGCGCACGCCGTATTTTCGCCACCGGCCGCTTCGTGCTGGAGGGACATGAAAGCCGTCCGTCGCCGAAGCTCGCCAGTCAAATTCTTTTTAACCAAAATTCCGTTACCGACGATGCCGACCTTGACCGAACGTGCCTGTGGGCGCCGTCCCTGCCGTGTCGTGCACCGTGCGTGCAACTTGTTGCATCTCATTTTCAGGGCGAGCAACCAACCCCCGGCGCAAGTAAAATGACGTTTTATCGCTTGCACCTGCGCAATCCACCCGCGATTCGGTTTAATGCGCCGATCCTATATAGTCGGCCACCGCAGACTGCTGGGCAAATTATATTCAGAATGAAAGAGTTAGGCAAAACATCCCAGAAATCGGCGACGGGCGTCGCGAGCGATCAGGTTTCGATGATCGAAATCGACGACGGCGCGGCCGGTCAGCGGATCGACAATTTCCTGCTGCGCGTCTGTAAGGGCGTGCCGAAAAGTCACATTTACCGGATCCTGCGCAGCGGCGAAGTGCGCGTCAACAAGGGTCGGGTCGACGCACAATACCGGCTTGCCTACGGCGATCTGGTGCGCGTGCCGCCCATCCGCATCGCAAAAAGCGACGAGCCGGTGAGCGCCCCGGTGCCGTCCGCACATTTCGACATTCTGTTCGAAGACGACCACCTGCTCGTCATCGACAAGCCGGCGGGCGTCGCCGTCCACGGCGGCAGCGGCGTCGCGTTTGGCGTGATCGAGCAGTTGCGCGCCGCGCGCCCGCAGGCGAAGTTTCTGGAACTGGTGCATCGGCTGGACCGCGAAACGTCGGGCGTGCTGATGCTCGCGAAAAAGCGCTCGGCGCTCGTCAACCTGCATGAGCAGATCCGCGAAAACCGGATGGACAAGCGCTATTACGCAGCGGTGCACGGCGAATGGGCCAGCGACTGGGGCCGCCGCCGTGTCGTGAAGGAGCCGCTGCACAAGTATCTGTTGCCGGACGGCGAGCGGCGCGTGCGTGTGCAGCCCGACGGCCTGCCATCGCACACCATTTTCAATCTGATCGACCGCTGGCCCGGCTACGCACTCCTCGAGGCGGAACTGAAAACGGGGCGAACCCATCAGATTCGCGTGCACCTGGCGCATCTGGGGCTGCCTATCGTCGGGGACGCCAAGTACGGCGATTTTGCGCTGAACAAGGCGCTGGCGCGGGCGAACGCGAATCCGGGGCTCAAGCGCATGTTTTTGCACGCGTACCGGTTGAAGCTGACGCATCCGGCGTCTGGCGAGACGGTGCAATTCGACGCGCCGCTGCCGGCGGAATGCAAGCGTTTCGTCGCACAGCTCGCCGGGATTGCAGGCGCAGCGGCGGACCACACACAACCACACACCGAGACGGGAACGCATGGCTCGACAGCAATTTGATCTGATCGTGTTCGATTGGGACGGCACATTGATGGATTCGACCGTCCACATCACGCGCAGCATCCAGGCGGCGTGCCGCGACCTCGGCTTGCCCGTGCCCGCCGACGAGGCCGCGAGCTTCGTGATCGGTCTGGGCTTGCGCGACGCGCTCCAGATTGCCGCGCCGACGCTCGATCCGTCCGACTATCCGCGCCTCGCCGAGCGCTATCGGTTCCACTATCTGGTGAAAGATCAGACGACGGAACTGTTCACGGGTGTGCGCGAGATGCTGGCCGATCTGCGCGGTCAGGGTTATCTGCTGGCGATCGCGACGGGCAAGAGCCGCGTCGGGCTGAATCGTGCGCTCGATCAGGTGCGGCTGACGAGCCTGTTCGACGGCACGCGCTGCGCCGATGAAACCTTCTCGAAACCCCATCCCGCCATGCTGCAGGAGCTGACGCGCGAACTGGGGCAGGATCCGGCGCGCACCGTGATGGTTGGCGATACGACTCACGATCTGCAGATGGCGATCAACGCGGGCGTGTCAGGCATCGGCGTGACGTACGGCGCGCATCCCGCGGGTTCGCTGATGGCGCTGGAGCCGAAATTCGTCGCAGACAGCATCGCTTCGCTGTCGGGCTGGCTGCAGGAGCACGCATGACGGACGCCGCGCTCGAACCCGTGCGCGTGTGCGCGTCGGAAGAACTCGTCGACGGCGGGGCGGGTGTACGCCTCAATGCGACCTATTCGGGTGGCGACGCCGTCGTGTTCTTCGTGCGCTACGACGGCGTGGCCTATGGCTATCTGAACCGTTGCGCGCACGTGCCGATGGAACTGGACTGGAACGAGGGCCAGTTCTTCGAATCGTCCGGTTTATACTTGATGTGTGCGACACATGGCGCGATTTACGCGCCAGATACGGGCAAATGCGTAGGCGGCCCGTGCCGCGGCGGCAGGCTCCGGCCCGTGAAGGTCGACGAGCGCGAGACGCCTGCGGGCCGCGCCGTGTTCTGGCTTCCGGACACGGATCTGTGTCCGGCATCTGCCTGATTTCCCAGCGTTATTTTCCAAACCTCGATTCCAATCGGCGCTTACGCATGTCCGACAATCTGACTCCCGATCCGAAGGAACCTGCCGCAGCGAGCCGCGAAGCACACCGGGCGTCCGCCGATGAGCCGGGCTGGGAACGCGCCGCGCTCGAGCGGATTGCGCTGGCCGCTGTCAACGAGCAGCGGGCGGCGCGGCGCTGGCGCATTTTCTTTCGCTGTCTCTTTCTTGCTGTACTGGTTGTTATTGCATGGGCGGTGTTTGACTTCAGCGGCGAGAAGGTTGCCACGACCGGGCGGCATACGGCGCTCGTGACACTTGAGGGCGAGATCGCGTCGGATACAAATGCAAATGCCGAAGATATCGACGCGGCGCTCGCCAGCGCCTTCGACGACACGGGTACCGCGGGCGTCGTGCTCCGCTGCAACAGCCCGGGCGGCAGTCCTGTTCAAGCGGGCATCATCTACCGCGAAATTCGTCGATTGCGCGCCAAATATCCGTCAATTCCGCTCTACGTCGTCGTCAGCGACATGTGTGCGTCGGGCGGCTACTATGCCGCTGCGGCCGCCGACAAGATTTATGTCGACAAGGCAAGCATCGTCGGGTCGATCGGGGTGCTGATGGATGGCTTCGGTTTCACGGGTCTGATGGACAAGCTGGGCATTCAGCGCCGCATGCGTACTTCCGGTGAGAACAAGGGTTTTTTCGACCCGTTCTCGCCCGATACGCCGAAGATGGATCAGCATGCGCAGGCGATGCTGGATGAAATCCACGCGCAATTCATCGACGCCGTGAAGCAGGGGCGCGGCAAGCGCCTGCAGGACAGTCCCGATATCTTCTCGGGATTGTTCTGGACGGGCGAAAAGAGCGTCGAGCTCGGTCTGGCCGACGGCTTCGGCGATACCGACTACGTCGCGCGCGAAATCATCAAGGCGCCCGACGTGGTCGACTACACGGTGAAGGAAAGCATTACGGATCGCGTGGCGCGCAAGTTCGGCGCGGCCGTCGGCGGCGGCGCCGTGCGCGCAATGGCGACGATCGGCAAATTAAATCTGCGATAGGCGTCGTGCCGTTGAGCGGCGGCCAGGAATCTGGCCGCTGCGTTCCTAAGCGTCAGTTCGCCAGAATCAGAAAGATCGCCGGTCGCTTGTGCAGGTCCGGCGCTGGCTTCTTCTTCCAGTCGGTGACCGTCCGGCTCACGATCGTTTCGCTTTCCAGGGTCAGGTCGACGGCGACGCACACGAGCGTCGACGGCGCGCACGTCGCGATCAACGTATCGAGCAACGCGCGATTCCGGTACGGCGTTTCGATGAAAATCTGCGTTTGCTTGCCTTTGCGCGACTGCTGCTCGAGTTCGCGCAGGCGTTTCGCGCGCTCGTTGGCGTCGACGGGCAGATAGCCGTGAAAGGCGAAGCTCTGGCCATTCAGTCCGGATGCCATCAGCGCGAGCAGAATCGAACTCGGCCCGACGAACGGCACGACCTTCACGCCGCGCTCATGTGCGCGGCGCACGAGCAGCGCGCCCGGATCGGCGACAGCGGGACATCCCGCCTCCGAGACGAGTCCGGCATCCGTTCCCGCCAGAACGGGTGCCAGCAGCTTGTCGATTTCGCCAGCGGGCGTATTGACGTTCAGTTCTCGAATCTCGATTTCCTGGATCGGCCGCTCCGTACCGACCTTTTTCAGGAAGGCGCGCGTCGTTTTTGCGTTTTCGCCTATGTAATAGTGCAGGGCTGCCGCGCGGGCGCGAACGGGCGCGGGCAGGACGGCATCGAGCGCAGAGGCGTCGCCGTCGCCGAGCGTATTCGGGATCAGGTAGAGAGTGCCGCTCATTGCGCCTCCAGCAGCGGATAGCCCGCGGCGAGCAACATGCGGGTGAGGGCGATCAGCGGCAGGCCGATCAGCGCCGTCGGGTCGTCGGATTCGATGGCATCGAGTAGCGCAATGCCGAGGCCCTCCGCTTTCGCGCTGCCCGCGCAGTCGTAAGGCGTTTCGGTGTGGAGATAGGCGTCCAGCGCGGCGTCGGACAACGCGCGAAAGCGCACTTTAGTGATGACATCGACCGTTTCGGCGTCGTCCGAGGCGCTGTCGAGCAGGCAAAGCGCGCTGTGGAACAGCACCTCGCGGCCACGCATCGCCTGCAATTGCGCCAGCGCCTTGTCGTGCGTGCGAGGCTTGCCGATCTGATGGCCGTCGTAGGTCGCGACCTGATCCGAGCCGATGATCAGAGCGCGCTCGCCCGTCGCCAAGCCCGCCGCAACGGCGCGCGCCTTCGCCTGCGAGAGCCGCAGCGCGGTGTCTTCCGGCGATTCGCCTTCGAGCGGCGTTTCGTCGATGGCGGGCACCAGGACGTCGAACGGAATGCGCAGGCGTTCGAGCAGTTCGCGACGATACGGCGAACTCGACGCCAGAATCAGGCGGGGCGGGCGTTTGGAGGAATCCGGCATGCTGGGAAAGAACCTTGATCGATCGGGAAAACGGAGTGTTAAAAGGTAAGCTGCCGACGCGTCTGTGCGGCGGGTCTTAAGTGTTTGACTCGAAAAGACAAAACGGATATGATTTTGGGCTTTTCATCGGTATGCTTTGCCGAATGGCGTCCAGACGGGCGTCGTCGGGGTAACAGGGCGTAGCGACTTACCCGGCTGAAATCCTTGCCGACGCAGGAGCGCACATGACTCAACATCCTGGCAAACCTGCTGGTCTCGTCGACCCGCGCGCACTCGATCTGTTCGAATTTGCGCGGAGTGGGCGCCAGGCCGCGGGTACCGTGCGCGTCTCGCAACTGCCGCGCATGTTAAACGAAGTCCCGGCGGAAGCGCCAGACCGCGACACCGCGTTCACCTGGCAAGCCGAAGGGACGACGCAGCCGGAATTGCAGGACGACGGCACCGAGGGTCCGCAGCCGTATCTGAGGCTCGCGATTCACGGCGCCGCATGGCTCGAATGTCAGCGTTGCCTGTCTCCGTATGAGCAGGCGTTCAACGTCGATGCGACTTACCGGATCGTCAATACGGAAGAGGAAGCTGAAGAGTTTCCTCTGGACGAGGATGAAGTCGATGTGATCGTTGGGTCACGCCAGTTCGATCTTGTCGACTTGATCGAAGAGGAATTGCTGCTTTCGTTGCCGCTCGTGCCCAAGCACGACGCCTGTCCGGAAGTGCACGAGAGTCTCACCTCGGGCGCGGCCGGGCTGGAAGGCGAAGAGGCCGCCGAGGGTGAAGCCGGGGAGGGTGAAGAGCCCAAACGGCCGAATCCTTTTGCGGCACTCGAAGGCCTGAAGTCGGGCGGATCCGGCGGCAAGAAGCACTGAACAGTTGCATGGGAGCGCGATGAGGCACGCTGGTTTAGCCACGTGGCCTATGGCGGTTGCCGCGTCGGGCTGTGTTAGAATTCGGAAAATTTTCAGGAGTTATCATGGCAGTTCAACAAAACAAGAAGTCGCCGTCGAAGCGCGGCATGCACCGCTCGCACGATTTCCTCAACGCAGCGCCGCTGGCTGTTGAGCCGAGCACGGGTGAAGTGCATCTGCGTCACCACATCAGCCCGAACGGCTACTATCGCGGCAAGAAAGTCGTCAAGACGAAGAACGACTAATCGTCAGCATTGCGCTCAACTGGGTTTAGCCCATTGGCGTTACGCGTGGCGATCGGCTCGCTTGACATTTTCCCGGTTCATCAAAAAGGCGGCATTCAACTGCCGCTTTTTTGTGCCTGAAATTCGTCGCATTCCATGACTGTAAAGCTCACGATAGATTGCATGGGAGGCGACCACGGCCCGTCCGTGACCGTTCCCGCTGCCGTCAACTTCGTTCGCTCGCACGCCGATGCGCATCTGATGCTCGTTGGCATCGAAAGCGCGATTCGTGCGCAGCTCAAAAAGCTGAAGGCGGCGGACAATCCGGCACTCACGGTCGTTCCCGCGTCGGAGATCGTCGCGATGGACGATCCCGTCGAAGTCGCCCTTCGCAAGAAGAAAGACTCGTCGATGCGTGTGGCGCTCAATCGCGTCAAAGACGACGAGGCGCAGGCCTGCATCTCCGCCGGCAACACCGGCGCGCTGATGGCCGTTTCCCGCTATGTCCTTAAAACGCTCCCGGGCATCGAACGTCCGGCGATCGCGTTTGCCCTGCCCAATCCCACCGGCTACACGACGATGCTCGACCTCGGCGCGAACGTCGACTGCGAGCCGCAGCATCTGCTGCAGTTCGCGGAGATGGGGCATGCGCTGGTGTCCGCCGTCGAAGGCAAGGAGCGTCCGACCATCGGGCTCCTGAATATCGGCGAAGAGGTCATCAAGGGCAACGACACCATCAAGCGTGCGGGCGAACTGCTGCGTACCAGCACCCTCAATTTCCGCGGTAACGTGGAAGGCAACGATATCTACAAAGGCACCGTCGACGTGATTGTCTGCGATGGCTTTGTCGGCAACGTTGCGCTGAAGACGTCCGAAGGCCTCGCGCAGATGCTCTCCGACATCATCAAGGAAGAATTCGGCCGCTCGTGGCTGACCAAGGTGATGGCCGTGCTCGCACTGCCCGTGCTGCTGCGCTTCAAGAAGCGCGTCGATCACCGCCAGTACAACGGCGCGGCGCTGCTCGGCCTGCGTGGGCTCGTGATCAAGAGCCACGGTTCGGCCGATGCCTATGCGTTTGAGTGGGCAATCAAACGCGGGTATGATGCCGTCAAAAATGGCGTTCTCGAACGCCTTGCCCGCGCGATGGAGGAGAACGCGGGTTCACTCGAACAGGCGAAGCGCGACGCAGGCGGACCGGGTTCCGCGAGCCAGATGGCAAGCCCGATCGCAGGTCCGATTTCTGGCCAGCCGGCCGAGCCCTACAGCGCACAATCCTCGAAGGCATAATGGCTCAATCCACTACCTATTCCCGCGTGCTGGGCACGGGCAGCTATCTGCCGTCCAATCGCGTTTCCAATCAGGAACTGGCCGAGCGTCTCGCGAAGCAGGGCATCGAGACGAGCGACGAATGGATCGTGGCACGCACGGGCATCCACGCGCGCCACTTCGCCGACCCTGATGTCACGACCAGCGACCTCGCGCTGATCGCGTCGCGACGCGCGATCGAAGCGTCCGATGTCGATCCGCAATCCATCGACCTGATCATCGTCGCCACGTCGACGCCGGACTTCGTGTTTCCGAGCACGGCCTGTCTGCTGCAGAACAAGCTGGGCATCAAGAACAACGGCGCCGCGTTCGACGTGCAGGCCGTATGCTCAGGTTTTGCCTATGCCGTTGCGACGGCTGACAGCTTCATTCGAAGCGGGCAACATCGTACTGCGCTGGTGGTCGGTGCTGAAACGTTCTCGCGCATTCTCGATTTCAACGACCGCACCACGTGCGTGCTGTTCGGCGACGGCGCGGGTGCTGTGATCCTGCAGGCGTCGGACGAGCCGGGCGTGCTGGCGAGCGCGTTGCACGCGGACGGCAGCCATTCGAACATCCTCTGCACGCCGGGCAACGTGAACGGCGGCATTGTGCAAGGCAGTGCGTTCCTGCACATGGACGGGCAGGCGGTGTTCAAGCTGGCCGTCAACGTGCTGGAGAAAGTCGCGGTCGAGGCGCTGCAGAAGGCTGATCTTCAGCCCGAGCAGATCGACTGGCTGATCCCGCACCAGGCCAATATCCGCATCATGCAGAGCACGTGCCGCAAGCTCGGCTTGCCGCAGGAACGGATGGTCGTGACCGTGCACGAGCACGGCAACACGTCGGCGGCGTCGATTCCGCTCGCACTCGACGTCGCGGTTCGCGACGGACGCATCCAGCGCGGCCATAACGTGCTGATCGAAGGCGTCGGCGGCGGCTTTACATGGGGCGCGTCGGTCATCCGTTATTGATGACGGCGCGCGGCGGCGTTTGAGCGTCGCTTCAAGTGGCAGCGCATGCATGGCGTGCGCGTCACGCACATTTGAACTCATCGAATTGGGGACGATATGAAATTTGCGTTCGTTTTTCCGGGGCAGGGCTCGCAGGCGGTCGGCATGCTCAATGCATTCGCCGACAACGCGATCGTGCGGGAAACTCTCCAGGAAGCGTCCGACGCGCTCAACCAGGACATCGGCAAGCTGATTGCCGAAGGTCCGGCCGAAGACCTGAATCTCACCACCAACACCCAACCCGTGATGCTGACGGCTGCTTACGCGATCTTTCGCGCATGGCAAGCGGCGAACGGTCCTGCGCCTACAATCGTGGCCGGCCACAGCCTTGGTGAATACACGGCGCTCGTCGCCGCTGGCGCCTTGAAGTTCCGCGATGCGGTGCCGCTCGTGCGTTTTCGTGCGCAGGCCATGCAGAACGCGGTGCCTGTCGGCCAGGGCGGCATGGCAGCGATCCTCGGCCTCGACGACGACGCCGTGCGCGACGTGTGCAAGGAAGCATCGGTGGCTGGCGTGGTCGAAGCGGTCAACTTCAACGCGCCCGCGCAGGTCGTGATCGCCGGTCACAAGGCGGCTGTGGAAAAGGCGTGTGAAGTGGCGAAGGCAAAGGGCGCCAAGCGCGCGCTGCCGCTCCCCGTGTCCGCACCGTTTCATTCGTCGCTGCTCAAGCCGGCGTCGGATCAGCTGCGCGAATATCTGGCGAGCGTCGAGGTGCAGGTGCCGTCCATTCCCGTCGTGAACAACGTCGACGTGGCCATCGTCAACGAGCCGGCCGGCATCAAGGATGCGCTGGTACGCCAGGCGGCGGGCGCCGTGCGCTGGGTCGAATGCGTGCAGTCGATCGCGAAGCAGGGCGTCACGCATGTGATCGAGTGCGGTCCCGGCAAGGTGCTGGCGGGTCTGACCAGGCGTATCGACGGCAACCTGGTCGGAGCGGCGATCGTCGATCCCGCTTCGCTCGACGAAGTGCTGAAAGTCGTCACAGCCTGAACGTCTATTGGTACGGCAGCAACGAATCAAACAGCCCTGCCTATGCAGGGCAATGTGGAATTGAACGATGGAAAAGACTCTTGACAAACAGATCGCAATCGTGACGGGTGCCTCGCGTGGCATCGGCCGCGCAATCGCGATCGAACTCGCGCGTCAGGGCGCGACGGTGATCGGTACTGCTACGAGCGAAAGCGGCGCGAACGCGATCTCGGAAGCGTTCAAGGCTGAAGGCCTGAACGGCCGCGGCGCGGTACTCAACGTCAACGACGCGGCCGCTGCTGAAGCGCTGATCGAAGGCACCGTGAAGGAATTCGGCGCGCTCAACGTGCTGGTGAACAACGCGGGCATCACGCAAGACCAGCTCGCCATGCGCATGAAGGACGAAGACTGGGACAACGTGATCGACACGAACCTCAAGTCCGTGTTCCGTCTGTCGCGCGCGGTGCTGCGCCCGATGATGAAAGCGCGCGGCGGCCGCATCATCAACATTACGTCGGTGGTGGGCTCGTCGGGTAATGCCGGTCAGGTGAACTATGCAGCCGCGAAGGCAGGCGTAGCGGGCATGACGCGTGCGCTCGCACGCGAGATCGGCAGCCGTAACATCACGGTGAATTGCGTCGCGCCGGGTTTCATCGACACCGACATGACGAAGACGCTGCCCGAAGAGCAGCAAACCGCACTGAAGGCACAGATTCCGCTCGGCCGGCTCGGCAGCCCGGAAGATATCGCCCATGCTGTGACGTTCCTCGCATCGCCGCAGGCCGGTTATATCACCGGCACGACGCTGCATGTGAACGGCGGCATGTATATGTCGTAATCAAATTCGGTTACTATCCGCGCCTTGATGCCATTCAAGGCACGGACAGAACGGCTTTACAGCAACCCAGTGCGCCGCTTTTTTACAGATGCAAACCTGATAAAATGCGCGCACCTGTATTTATGAACTTTTTTCCCTTGGAGGGGTAATGGACAATATCGAACAGCGCGTCAAGAAGATCGTTGCAGAACAACTCGGTGTTGCCGAAGCGGAAATCAAGAACGAAGCATCGTTCGTGAACGACCTCGGCGCTGACTCGCTCGACACGGTCGAGCTGGTGATGGCTCTCGAAGACGAATTCGGCATGGAAATTCCGGATGAAGAAGCCGAGAAGATCACGACGGTTCAGCAAGCGATCGACTACGCTCGCGCTAACGTCAAGGCCTAAGGCCATTCGCGCCTGGCTGGCTGCCTCGGCTGCTGCGAAGTCGGCAGCGTCCGTCGTGCCGGCAGCCTCGTCGCGCCAGATGGCGCAAACGGGGCAGGCGTCAATGCCGATGCGCATGCGCGCGAGCCTGACTGCGTCGTTCAAGGCGCACTGGCCGATGCATCAAAAGTCGGCTCTTTCGCCATTGCGCTTACTGGTGCATGTTCTGGCGTCATCGCCCGTGCACTGGTCAGCGTATTCGCCAGCGCCCTGGTCAGCGCGTTCGTCAGGTTAAACAGCCACAGGGCACACGGGGCGCTTTCCTGTGCGCTTCTGTGGCTTTTGTTTTGTCATCTATGGAAAAGGGGTTACCGTGAGCCGTCGTCGTGTTGTTGTTACAGGCCTGGGGCTTATTTCGCCTGTTGGCAATAATGTTGCCGACGGCTGGGCCAATCTGGTCGCCGGCAAGTCCGGCATCGCCAACATCACGAAGTTCGACGCATCGAACTTCTCCACGCGTTTTGCCGGTGAAGTGAAGGGCTTCAACATTGAAGACTACATCGCCGGCAAGGAAGCCCGCCACATGGATACGTTCATCCATTACGGCGTGGCGGCGGGCATTCAGGCGATGAAGGACAGCGGCCTTGAAGTCACCGAAGCGAACGCCGAGCGCATTGGCGTGAACGTGGGCTCGGGCATCGGCGGCCTGCCGATGATCGAAATCACGCAAACGGAACTGCTGAACCGCGGTCCGCGCCGCATCTCGCCGTTCTTCGTGCCTGCGTCGATCATCAACATGATCTCCGGCCACCTGTCGATCAAGTTCGGCCTCAAGGGCCCGAACCTGTCGATGGTGACGGCTTGCACGACCGGCCTGCACTGCATCGGCGAAGCCTCGCGGTTGATCGAATATGGCGACTGCGACGTGATGATCGCGGGCGGCGCGGAATCGACCGTTTCTCCGCTCGGTATCGGCGGCTTCGCGGCTGCACGCGCGCTGTCGCAGCGCAATGACGATCCGTCGACGGCGAGCCGTCCGTGGGACAAGGACCGCGACGGTTTCGTGCTTGGCGAGGGCTCCGGCGTGATGGTGCTCGAAGAGTACGAACACGCGAAGGCGCGCGGCGCGAAGATCTACGCGGAAGTCGGCGGCTACGGCATGAGCGGTGACGCGTATCACATGACGGCCCCGCTGGAAGACGGCGACGGCGCACGCCGCTGCATGCTCGCGGCGCTGAAGAACGCCGGCGTGAACCCTGATTCGGTGAACTACCTGAACGCGCACGGCACGTCGACGCCGCTGGGTGACCTCGCGGAAACCACGGGTATCAAGCGCGCATTTGGCGATCACTCGAAGAAGATTGTCGTGAATTCGACGAAATCGATGACGGGTCACCTGCTGGGTGGCGCGGGCGGTCTGGAGTCGGTGTTCACGGTGCTGGCCGTGCATCATCAAGTCTCGCCGCCGACCATCAACATCTTCAACCAGGATCCGGAATGCGATCTCGACTACTGCGCGAACACGGCGCGGGAGATGAAGATCGACATCGCGCTGAAGAACTCGTTCGGGTTCGGCGGTACGAACGGCACGCTGGTTTTCAAGCGCGCCTGAACGCTTGACGGCGGCATGGTCGCTGCCGGCTGAGCCGGCTCCCGCTTCCGATTCCGCACTGAACGGCGGACCCTCGCAGCGCATTGCGTTGCGGCGGTCCGCCGCGTTGCATCTGGCGACCGCGCTTTTCATCGTCGTAGCTGTGGCCGCTGTTTACGCGACCGTTGGCGCTCGCTTCGGAGCCGGTCGGGCGGCAATGGCCGGATTGGTCGGTTTCGCGGTTCTCACGCTGGCGGCGCTCCGTCACGGGCGCGATCAACCGGGCGCCTTTAAAATCGGGCCGGAAGGATTGTCGATCTGGAACCGGGCGGGAATATTGCGCGCTCAGGGCCGTATCGTTGGATGCAGCCAGTGGAGCGACACGCTCCTGATGCTCTGGCTGGAGGAAGATGGGGGCGGATTGCAGCGGCTGCTGTTCGCGGCTGACACGCTCGAACGCGATGTTTTTCGCAAGCTGGCCGTGCACGCGAGGCGGGCGGCACACGTCTGAGAGGACGCGCAGGTGTGGCTGGGCGCCTTGACTGTAAAGACTGTAACGGCTGTTACGCGCGTAACGTGCCGCGTTGAAGGGGACGCTACAATGGTGCCCCGCTACACGCGCAAAAGTTAACGGATTTATCAGGTGAGCGAAAAAGAAATAGATCAGGTGCTGGTTGAACGCGTCCAGAATGGCGACAAGGCCGCGTTCGAGCTTCTGGTCTCAAAGTACCACCGCAAGATCATCCGGCTGATCTCGCGCCTCGTGCGGGATCCCGCCGAGGTCGAGGACGTGGCCCAGGATGCCTTCATCAAGGCATACCGGGCGCTACCCCAATTCCGCGGCGAGTCCGCGTTCTATACGTGGTTGTACCGGATTGCCGTCAATACGGCCAAGAATTACCTTGCGACCCAGGGCCGCCGGGCACCCACTTCGACGGAAGCAGATGCTGAAGAAGCGGAAACTTTCTCGGATGCCGACCAACTAAGGGATATCAACACGCCCGAGTCGATGTTGATGAGCAAACAGATCGCAGAGACGGTCAATGCTGCGATGGCGGTTTTACCGGAAGAGCTGCGTACCGCCATAACTCTTCGTGAAATTGAAGGTCTGAGCTACGAGGAAATCGCTGAAATGATGGGTTGCCCAATCGGAACCGTCAGATCAAGAATTTTCCGTGCTCGCGAGGCCATTGCGGCAAAATTGCGTCCGCTGCTTGACACACCCGAGGGCAAGCGCTGGTAATGGCTGTTGGACAGCCGCCAGTTAGCCTCGCGGACAGCGGCGCAGTATCTGGGTTAAGTGGTGTCACTACGGATGTCTGAAAAGATGGGGAGCATCATGGGGTCGGTTTCGATGCCAATGCAAACAACTGCGCAAACCAATGCGCAAGCAAGCTCGCGCGCCGAGCGTCTGTCTGCTTTCGTCGACGGTGAACTGTTCGACGGCGAGCATCCGAACACAATTCTGGCCACGCTGGGTCATGAAGATCGCGCGGCATGGTCGTGCTATCACCTGATCGGCGACGCGCTGCGTTCCGACGATCTGGCTGTCAGTCCGGCCACAAGCAGCGCTTTTCTGGCGGGCTTCTCGGCGCGCTTCGAAAGCGAGGCGCATGTGCTTGCGCCAGCTGCCGTGCCGGCGACGCGCCGTCTGCTGGCGCTGCGCCGCCGTGTGATTCCGGCGTTTGCCGTGGCGGCTGCCGCCGCGACGCTGACGTGGATCGTGATGCCGCAGCTGCAGGGTGTGAATACGGGCGCAGGCGTGACGCAGGTCGCGTCGGTCGCGCCGCACTCGGACTCGATGCAGCGCGTGGCCATGGCGTCGATGCCTGTGGCGACCACGGCACAGGCGGATGTGTCGGATGCCAATATCATCCGCGACGCGAGCCTCGACCAATATCTGGAAGCGCATCAACAGTTCGGCCTGCAGCCCGTCGTGTCGGGCTCCATGCCGTTGCTCCGCGCAGCTTCTCTGACCAAGCAGGGCCACTAGTCTGATGCAGAGTCTGCGGTTGAAAAAAACGACTATCTGGGGGCGGCTGCCGGCATTCATGTTCTGCGCAGCCGTGATGTTGTCCGCTACGTCGCGCACCTTCGCGCAAACCGACGACTCTGCCACCCGGCACAGCGCGGCGGAACTGCTGAACCGGATCCATCAGGCCGCGCAGCAGCAGAACTACGAAGGTGCGTTCGTCTACCAGCGCGGCAATTTCGTGCAGTCCTCGCGCATTTCCCACTACGCAACGCGTAACGACGGGGAATTCGAATCGCTGGAAAGCCTCGACGGCAAGCCACGCAAGATGCTGCGTCATAACGACGAGCTCTATACGTTCGTGCCGGAGCGGCATCTGTGCGTCGTCGAGAAGCGGCAGAACAAGGACTCGTTCCCGGCACTGCTGTCGGCGAGCGGCGAGCAGGTGCTGGGCGTCTACGAGCCTAAGATGCTGGGGACGGACCGCGTCGCGGGTGTCGACAGCCAGGTAATCGAACTCGATCCGAAGGACGCGAATCGTTTCGCGTACAAGCTGTGGGCCGACACGAAGACGGGTCTGCTGCTGCGCGCGCAGACGCTCGACCCGAGCGGTCAGGTGCTCGAACAGATGTCGTTTTCGCAGATTCGGATCGGCGTGCCCGCGGACAAGGCGCCCATCGCGTCCGGCATCAAGAACACGTCCGGCTGGACGGTGGTGCGCCCGCCCGTCGAACCTGTCGATATGGAGGCGCAGGGCTGGCAACTGACGTCGCCCGTCGCCGGATTCCACAAGATTCGCGAGTTGCGCCGGCCAATGGCGGCGCACGATCCGTCCAATCCGCCTATTCCCGTCGACCAGATGGTGTTCTCCGACGGTCTTGCGGCAATATCGATCTTCGTCGAGCCGGTCGAGAAAAGCACCCGAAAGGAAGGGGCGGGAAACAACGGTGCGACGCACGTGCTGGTCAAGCGGCGCGGGGATTTCTGGATCACCTTGCTCGGGGAAGTGCCTCAGACCACGTTGCAGCAATTTGCGGCTGCCATAGAATACAAGCCTTCCAGGTAATCCTTCGGTTCGCTACGACATGACGATTCTCTCGGTGCGCAAATTCTTCGCGGCCGCAGTACTGGTGGCTTGTCTGCCGCTCGCGCCGCACGCGGCGTCGGCGGCGCCTGCTGCCAATCTGCCCGATTTCACCGATCTGGTCGACAAGGTCGGGCCGGCCGTCGTCAACATCCGCACCACGGCGCGCGTCTCCAACAGCACGCGCGGCCTGCCGCCCGGCATGGACGACGGCGATATGTCGGAGTTTTTCCGGCGCTTCTTCGGCATTCCGATGCCCAATTCGCCGCAGTCGCCACAATCGCCGGGTACGCCCAATTCGCCTCGCGGCGGCAACAACGACCAGGATCAATCGCCCGATAACAGTCCCGATACCGAGCAGAACAGCGGCGTCGGCTCGGGCTTCATCCTGTCGTCGGATGGTTACGTGATGACGAACGCTCACGTGATCGACGACGCGGACACGATCTACGTCACGCTCACGGACAAGCGCGAATTCAAGGCCAAGCTGATTGGCGTCGACGACCGCACCGACGTGGCCGTCGTCAAGATCAACGCGGCGAACCTGCCCACCGTGCCCATCGGCGACTCGAACAAGGTGCGCGTCGGCGAGTGGGTTGTCGCGATCGGTTCGCCGTTTGGACTCGAGAATACGGTGACGGCGGGCATCGTCAGCGCAAAGGGGCGCGATACGGGCGACTATCTGCCGTTCATTCAGACCGACGTGGCCGTGAATCCCGGCAACTCGGGCGGTCCGCTGATCAATATGCAAGGCGAAGTGATCGGCATTAACTCGCAGATCTACAGCCGGACGGGCGGCTTCATGGGCATCTCATTCGCGATTCCGATCGACGAAGCGATGCGCGTCGCCGACCAGCTAAAGACGACGGGCAAGGTGACGCGTGGCCGGATTGCTGTCGCGATCGGCGAAGTAACGAAAGACGTGGCCGATTCGCTCGGTCTGCCGAAGGCGCAGGGCGCGCTCGTCAGCAGCGTCGAGCCGGGCGGTCCCGCCGACAAGGCGGGTGTGCAGCCAGGCGACATCATCCTGAAGTTCAACGGCCACAACGTCGACACGGCGACGGATCTGCCGCGTATGGTCGGCGACACCAAGCCGGGCACGAAGGCGACGATCACGCTGTGGCGCAAGGGCCAGACGCGCGAACTGCCCGTGACGGTGGCCGAAATGCAGCCCGAGAAGACAGCGAAGGCCGACCAGAAGAAGGCGCCGACTCCGAAGCCGCGCGCGTCGAACGCGTTGGGCGTGGCCGTCAGCGATATCCCGGCCGAACAGATGAAGTCGCTCAAGCTGCACAACGGCGTGCAGGTCGACGCCGTCGACGGACCGGCTGCGCGTGTCGGTCTGCAGCGCGGGGACATCATTTTGCGTGTCGGCGACACGGATATCACGAGCGCGAAGCAGTTCGAAGAAGTCACGGCACATCTCGACGCGTCGAAGATGGTCGCGCTGCTGGTCCGTCGCGGGGAAAACACGCAGTTTGTGCCCGTCCGTCCGCGCGCGTCGAAGTGACGGGCGCCGTCAACGCGGTGGCATCGCTCACGCTCTATGGACGCGCGTGGTGCCACCTTTGCGACGACATGCGGGCCGCGCTCGAACCGTTGCTCGCTGAGTTCGGCGCGCGGGTCGAAGTCGTCGACATCGACACCGACCCTTCACTCGAAGCGCGATACAACGACTGGGTTCCCGTGCTGATGCACGAGGGTGTCGAGCTATGTCATTACCATCTCGACGAAACCCGTGTGCGGGCGGCCTTGACGGCGCAGTCCGCATCGTCGCCGCGCTGACCCGGCAAGGCGAGAACGGGTGGTCAGACAGCACGAATGTCTCCCGCTACCTGGAAGTCGTGCCCGTCGACCCCCTTTTCGGCTAAAATAGATAAGTTTTTCACTTACTTACAAGGCGTGCTCCGCAATCGTCCGAGCGCGCCTTTTTCGCTTGATCGGCACTGAATGGATCATATTCGTAACTTTTCGATCATTGCGCACATCGACCACGGCAAGTCGACGCTCGCCGATCGCATCATCCAGATTTGCGGCGGTCTGTCGGACCGCGAGATGGAAGCACAGGTGCTCGACTCGATGGATCTCGAGCGCGAGCGCGGCATCACCATCAAGGCTCAAACGGCGGCCCTGTCGTACCGCGCGCGCGACGGCAAGGTGTACAACCTGAACATGATCGACACGCCGGGGCACGTCGACTTCTCGTATGAAGTCAGCCGTTCGCTGTCCGCGTGCGAAGGCGCGCTGCTGGTCGTCGACGCGAGTCAGGGCGTCGAGGCGCAGACGGTCGCGAACTGCTACACGGCAATCGAACTGGGCGTCGAAGTGGTGCCCGTGCTCAACAAGATCGACCTGCCCGCCGCCAACCCCGAAAACGCGATTGCCGAAATCGAAGACGTGATCGGCATCGACGCGACCGACGCGACGCCTTGCAGCGCCAAGACGGGCATGGGTGTCGAAGACGTGCTGGAATCGCTGATCGCCAGGGTGCCGCCGCCGAAGGGCAATGCGGACGACCCGCTGCAGGCGCTGATCATCGACTCGTGGTTCGACAACTACGTCGGGGTCGTGATGCTGGTGCGCATCGTCAACGGCACACTGCGTCCGAAGGATCGTATCCGCATGATGGCGACGGGCGCCGAGTATCCCGTCGAACACGTCGGCGTGTTCACGCCGAAGTCGAAGAATCTGGAATCGCTGTCGGCCGGGCAGGTGGGTTTCATCATCGCGGGCATCAAGGAACTGACGGCCGCGAAGGTCGGCGATACCGTCACGACCGTCAAGAACCCTGCGCCGGAACCGCTGCCGGGCTTCAAGGAAGTGAAGCCGCAGGTGTTCGCGGGTCTCTATCCTGTCGAGGCGAACCAGTACGACGCGCTGCGCGAATCGCTGGAAAAGCTGAAACTCAACGACGCCTCGCTGATGTACGAGCCGGAGGTGTCTCAGGCACTCGGCTTTGGCTTCCGTTGCGGCTTCCTTGGTCTGTTGCACATGGAGATCGTCCAGGAGCGTCTCGAACGCGAGTTCGACATGGACCTGATCACCACTGCGCCGACCGTGGTCTACGAAGTCGTCCAGCGAGACGGCACGACCATCATGGTCGAGAACCCGGCGAAGATGCCGGATCCGTCGAAGATCGAGGAAGTGCGCGAGCCGATCGTCACCGTGAACCTGTACATGCCGCAAGACTATGTCGGCTCGGTGATCACGCTGTGTACGCAAAAGCGCGGCATGCAGATCAACATGCAATACCACGGCCGCCAGGTTCAGCTGACGTACGAAATCCCGATGGGCGAGATCGTGCTCGACTTCTTCGATCGCCTGAAATCGGTGTCGCGCGGCTATGCGTCGATGGACTACGAGTTCAAGGAATATCGCGCGTCGGACGTGGTGAAGGTCGACATGCTGATCAACGGCGACAAGGTCGACGCGCTGTCGGTCATCGTGCACCGCTCGCAGAGCCAGTATCGTGGCCGCGAAGTGGCGTCGAAGATGCGCGAAATCATTCCGCGGCAGATGTACGACGTCGCGATCCAGGCGACGATCGGAGCGCACATTATCGCGCGTGAGAACATCAAGGCTCTGCGTAAGAACGTTCTTGCCAAGTGCTATGGCGGCGACATTACGCGTAAGATGAAGCTGTTGGAAAAGCAGAAGGAAGGTAAGAAGCGGATGAAGCAGGTTGGGTCCGTCGAGATTCCGCAAGAGGCTTTCCTCGCGATTCTGCGCGTCGAAGACAAATAAGACTAAGAACTGGAACCCTATGAATTTTGCGCTGATTCTTTTTGTGCTCGTGATCATCACGGGCGTGGCATGGGTCGCGGACAAACTGGTTTTCCTGCCGCAACGGCGCCGGGCGGCGGACGCAGCCGTCGCCGAGTTTGACAATCAGCAGGCACGCATCGGCGAGCGCTTCGCCGACGAAAATGCGCCCGCCACGCGCGCGCGTCTGCGCGACGACAAACTGCGTCAGCCGTGGTGGCTCGAATACACGGCGAGCTTCTTTCCGGTGATTCTCGTCGTGTTCGTCGTGCGTTCGTTCGTGGTCGAGCCGTTCAAGATTCCGTCGGGTTCGATGGTGCCGACGCTGCTGGTCGGCGATTTCATCCTCGTCAACAAGTACGACTACGGCATCCGTCTGCCCATCACGAATACGAAGATCACGGAAGGCCGTCCGCTGCAGCGTGGCGACGTCGTCGTGTTCCGCTATCCGAAGGACGAATCGGTCGACTACATCAAGCGTGTGATCGGTCTGCCCGGCGACATCGTTTCGTACGAGGACAAGAAGCTCACGATCAACGGCAAGCCCGTACCCGAAGCGCCGCTGCCCGATTACTTCGACGAAGAGCGCATCGGTTACGCGAAGCAGTTTGAAGAAGACATCGACGGCCGCAAGAACCGCATTCTCAATAATCCCGCGGTGCCGCCGTTCATCGTTGGTGCGGAAGACTACCCGTATCGCGATAACTGCAAGTACGACGCGCATGGCGTGACGTGCAAGGTGCCGCCGGGCAACTACTTCATGATGGGTGACAACCGCGACAACAGTGCGGACAGCCGTTACTGGGGCTTTGCGCCCGATAAGAACATCGTCGGTCGTGCGTTCTTCATCTGGATGAACTTCAGCAACCTGAAGCGCATCGGCGGCTTCCAGTAATCGCCTTTCGCGCATCGACACCACGATGCGCGCCGAACCCGCGCAACACGTCGCGCATTGGATGCGACGTGTTATCACGCTACTTTAACAACGCGCGGTAACGTCGCTACAACACGCTTTTTCGGCGCCGGGGCCGCGTTTCCGCCCCGTGATGCGCCCGCGTTATACTCTGCACATGCCCCTATCTCCGTTGGAAAGCCGTTTGCGCTACGAATTTCGCAATGCGGAATTGTTGCGCCAGGCTTTAACTCACCGCAGTCACAGTGCCACGCATAACGAGCGGCTGGAATTTCTCGGCGATTCCGTTCTGAACTGCGCGGTGGCCGCGCTTTTGTTCCAACGTTTCGGGAAGCTGGACGAGGGCGATCTGTCCCGCGTTCGGGCGAATCTGGTCAAACAGCAATCCCTGTATGAAATCGCTCAGGCCCTGAATATTTCGGAAGGCTTGCGGCTCGGCGAAGGCGAACTGCGTAGCGGCGGCTTCCGCCGTCCGTCGATTCTTGCCGATACGCTGGAAGCCATTCTGGGCGCGATCTTCCTCGACGGCGGCTTCGACGCCGCGCAGACGGTCATCAAACGCCTGTACGTGCCGATTCTCGATCACATCGACCCGCGCACGCTCGGCAAGGACGCCAAGACGCTGCTTCAGGAATATCTGCAGGGTCACAAGATTCCTCTGCCGACCTACACTGTCGTGGCCACGCATGGTGCGGCGCACAATCAACAGTTCGAAGTCGAGTGCACGGTGCCCAAGCTGGACGTGAAGGTGTCCGGTTCGGGCGCGAGCCGGCGTGCCGCCGAGCAGGCTGCGGCGAAGAAGGCGCTCGACGAGGTGATGGCGGCGGCGCCTGCCGTGGTGGCCAAGCCGAAGCGCTCAAAGGGCGCACGCGGGGCCAAGCAGGAAGCGGAAATTGTGCCGGGCGTGACGGGTGTGCAGGCTGCGCTCGATTTGCGGGCTCCCGACAGTCGCAGGGCCGAGCGGGCGTCGCGTGCCGAAGCGAAGTCGCTGGCGCCCGAGGTGCCGTCGGCGGGACAGGCGGCTGCAGGCGCGCCGCTGGCCGTCATCCGTGCGGCGCATGTCGAGTACAGCCAGGACGTTGCGGGAGGCGAGAAGGCCGATCGCGGCGAGAGGGGCGAGCGTCCCGTCCGGACTGCGGACAAGCCGGCCGTCGAGAAGAGCGTCCAGGAAAAGGGCGTGGAGAAACCGGAGGCGGCGGCAAAGCTGCTTGAGCGGCAAGGTGAGCGGCAACCCGAGCGCCAAACCGAGCGGCAAGGCTCGGACAAGCCCGACACGCAGGCGCGCGCAGCAGAGAAAGCGCCTGAAAGGTCCGCGGACAAGCCAGCCGAAAGAACCGTCGAAAAACCCGACACCAATGCCCGCAGCGCAGACAAACCCATGTCCCGCGCCCGCGAGGCCGCGCCCGGCGCGAGCCCGGGCGATCTCGAACCCGGCGTCGCCGGCGCGGTGCATACGCGCGTGGCCGATGCCGGTCATTGAACGCAACATCAAGTGAACGTGCGCTCTACGACGCGCGTCCACACGAACCTGCCGTAGTACGAATATGAACGCTTCCACTCCCACTGGTTTTCGCTGCGGCATGGTCGCGATCGTCGGCCGTCCGAATGTCGGCAAGTCGACGCTGATGAACGCGCTCGTCGGACAGAAAGTCAGCATCACGTCGCGCAAGGCGCAGACGACGCGCCATCGCATCACGGGCATCAACACGTTCGACAACGCACAGTACATCTTCGTCGACACGCCCGGTTTCCAGACGCGTCACAGCGGCGCGCTGAACCGTTCGCTGAATCGCGCGGTGACGTCGACACTGACGTCCGTCGATGCCGTGCTGTTCGTGATCGAAGCCGGCCGTTTCGGTCCCGATGACCAGAAGGTGCTCGACCTGATTCCCGCGTCCGCGCCGACGCTGCTGATCGCGAACAAGCTCGACCGCGTGAACGACAAGGACTCGCTGTTCCCGTTCATGCAACAGATGAGCGCGTTGCGCGAATTCAAGGAAATCGTGCCGCTGTCGGCCAAGAATACCGACGACATCAAGCGCCTGCTCGCGACGGTCAAGCCGTATCTGCCCGAGGGCGAGCCGATCTACGGCGAAGACGATCTGACCGATCGCAGCGAGCGTTTCCTTGCCGCCGAAATCCTGCGCGAGAAAGTGTTCCGCTGGACGGGCGACGAGTTGCCGTACACCAGCACCGTGCTGATCGACAAGTTCGAGACGGAAGGGCGCCTGCGGCGTGTATTCGCGACGATTCTCGTCGAGCGCGATATGCACAAGGCGATGATCATCGGCCAGAAGGGCGCGAAGCTGAAGCAGATCAGCACGGAAGCGCGTCTCGAAATGGAGAAGCTGTTCGACGGCCCGGTGTATCTCGAGACGTTCATCAAGGTGAAGAGTGGCTGGGCCGACAACGAAGCCGGACTCCGTGCCTATGGTTACGAATGACGGTGCGACGGGTACCCGATCCGACGCGTGGATGACACTGCCGAACGACGCCGGCTCCGACGTCGATTCCGACCGCGTCCCGCGCGCACCGGACGAGCAGCCCGAGCCGTTCAGGCCGCAGGTCACCGCGAAGCCGGTGCGTCCTGCACGTGCCTCGAAACGAAACGTGTCGTCGCGCAAAAGCAGCGACGACTTTTCTGACGACGGCGATCGCGCCGAAGCACCCGCGCGCAAAACATCGGCGCGCCGTTCGCCTGCTCGCGTCCCGCGCGCACCGGCCTCCGAATTCCGCATCAGCGAGCAGCCCGCCTTCGTCCTGCACAGCTATCCGTACCGTGAGACGAGTCTGATCATCGACGTGCTGTCGCGCGATCACGGCCGGATCGCGCTCGTCGCAAAGGGCGCCAAGCGCCCGCATTCCGCGCTGCGCGGCGTGCTGCAGACGTTCCAGCCGCTGTCGCTTGCATGGTCCGGCAAATCGGAAATGCGCACGCTGACGGGAGCCGAATGGGTCGGCGGGATGTTGCCGCTTACGGGCGACGCGCTGCTGTGCGGCTTCTACGTGAATGAACTTCTGGTGAAATTTCTCGCGCGCGAAGATCCGCATCCGCAGCTGTTCCATCATTACGTCGTCACACTGACGCGCCTTGCGCACGACGAACCGCCCGTGCAGGTGCTGCGTTCGTTCGAGCGCGTGCTGCTGCGCGAAACGGGTTACGCGATGTCGCTCAACCGCACGGTGGCGCGCAAGGCCGTGATGCCCGAAGGCCGTTATGTGTTTGATCCGGAGCGCGGCGTGCGCGAAGCATCCGACGAGTACCCGTCGAACTGGCCTGTGATCGGCGGACAAACCTTGCTCGACATGGAGCAGGACGATTACCATCGAGCGCAGACCGTCGCGCAAAGCAAGACGCTGATGCGCTTTTTGCTCAACACCTATCTGGGCGGCACGCCGCTCGCGACGCGCCAGATCCTGATCGACCTGCAGAACTTATGAGCTTCTTTCTGACTTCTCCAAATGTGATCGACCTGGGCGTGAACATTGATCACGTTGCCACGCTGCGCAATGCGCGCGGCACGTCCTATCCCGATCCGATCCGCGCCGCGCTGCAGGCAGAAGAGGCAGGCGCCGATGCGATCACGCTGCATCTGCGCGAAGACCGCCGCCATATTGTCGACGCCGACGTGCGCGCGTTGCGTCCGCAGCTGAAGACGCGCATGAACCTCGAGTGCGCGGTGACGCAGGAAATGCTCGACATCGCGTGCGAAGTGCGGCCGCATGACGTGTGCCTCGTGCCGGAAAAGCGTCAGGAGCTGACGACGGAAGGCGGTCTCGATGTCGTCGGACATTTCGAGGCGGTGCGCGCCGCGTGCAAGCAGCTGGCCGATGCCGGTTCGCGTGTGTCGCTCTTCATCGACGCCGACGAAGCGCAGATTCGCGCCGCGCACGAAGCGGGTGCGCCCGTAATCGAGCTGCACACGGGCGCGTACGCGGAAGCGCACGACGCGAGCGAGCAGCAGCGCGAGTTCGAGCGCGTGGTTCGCGGCGTCGAGTTCGGCGCGTCGCTGGGCCTGAAGGTGAACGCGGGCCACGGCCTGCACTACACGAACGTCCAGGCGATCGCGGCCATCGAAGGCATCGTCGAACTGAATATCGGCCACGCGATCGTTGCGCATGCGATCTTCGCGGGCTGGGACAACGCCGTGCGCGAGATGAAGGCGATCATGGTTGCCGCGCGTCTCGCGGCGCGCGCATAACAACGCAAAGAGACGGCACACGTATGGCGATCTACGGCATAGGCACCGACATCGTCCAGGTCAGCCGCGTCGCGGCGGTGATGCAGCGTACCAACGGGCGCTTCGCGGAGAAGGTGCTCGGCCCCGACGAGTTGCGCGTCTATCACGCGCGCAATGCGCGCTCGCAGGCGCGCGGCCTCGCGTTCCTCGCAACGCGCTTCTCGGTGAAGGAAGCGTTCTCGAAGGCGATCGGGCTCGGCATGCATTGGCCGATGACCTGGCGCGCGCTGCAGACGCTCAACGAGCCGAGCGGCCGACCGACATGCGTGGCGTCGGGCGAACTCGCGGACTGGCTTGCCGAGCGCGGCATCACCTCGCGCGTGACATTGTCCGATGAGCGCGATTACGCGGTGTCGTTCGTGATTGCCGAAACGCCTGATCCTTCCGCCTGACTTTCCGGCGCGGCTATTCGCTTGCGATAGCGGCGCCGCGTTCTTCTCTCTTTCTCACGAACCCGATGAAACTGACTCCTGGCCCGGTGATGCTCGACGTCGTCGGCAAGACCTTGAACGCCGATGACGAGCGCCGCCTCGCGCACCCAATGACGGGCGGCGTGATCCTGTTCGCGCGTCACTTCGAAAGCCGCGCGCAACTTGTCGCGCTGACGGACGCGATCCGTGCGATCCGCGGCGACCTGCTGATCGCCGTCGATCACGAAGGCGGCCGCGTGCAGCGTTTCCGCACCGATGGCTTCACCGTGCTGCCCTCGATGGGGAAGCTCGGCGCGCTGTGGGATCAGGACGTGCTGCGCGCTTCCAGCGTTACGACGGCCGTGGGCTACGTGCTCGCCTCCGAGCTGCGTGCGTGCGGCATCGACATGAGCTTCACGCCCGTGCTCGATCTGAACTACGGCCATTCGCAGGTGATCGGCGATCGCGCGTTCCACCGCGATCCGCGCGTCGTGACGCTGCTTGCGAAGAGCCTGAATCATGGTCTCGTGCTGGCGGGCATGGCGAACTGCGGCAAGCATTTCCCGGGGCACGGGTTTGCGAGTGCAGATTCGCACGTCGCCGTGCCCGTCGACGAGCGCACGCTCGATGAGATCCTCGGTGAAGACGTCGCGCCGTACGACTGGCTTGGCTTGTCGTTGGCATCGGTGCTGCCGGGGCACGTGATCTATCCGAAGGTCGACAGCAAGCCGGCCGGTTTTTCTCGCATATGGATTCAGGACGTCCTGCGCGAGAAGCTCGGCTTCAAGGGCGCGATTTTCAGCGACGATCTGTCGATGGAGGCCGCGCGCCAGGGCGGTACGCTGACGGAAGGCGCGACGGCCGCACTCGAGGCGGGTGTCGATATGGTGCTGATCTGCAACCAACCCGACGAGGCAGGGAAGGTGCTCGACGCGTTGCGCTTCACGCAGTCGGACGAGTCGAAGCAGCGTCTCGCGCGTATGCGTCCGCGCGGCGAAGCACTATCGTGGACGGCGCTGATGGCCGAGCCGCAGTATCAGCAGGCGCAGGCGTTGCTGCGCGAGGCCTTCGCGGGCTGAACTGCGCGATCGTAGTGGCAGGAAAAAAGGACGGGTCTCGAACGAGCCCGTCCTTTTGCTTTCAGACGGCGGCACGCACAGCCGATCAGTTCAGCCGCATCCGTTGCAGCTTGTTGTACAGCGTTTTCGGACTGATGCCGAGCAGCGAAGCCGCGCGATGCCTCGTGCCGCCGACGGCATCGAGCGTCGCGCGAATCAGCATCTCTTCGACGTCGGCGAGCGGCGTGCCGACCGTCACCTGCACGCGGCCGCCGTTCAGATCGCGGCCACCTGCGCCGTTGCTCTCATCGGCGCGCAATGTTTCCAGCACGTCGCCGGAAGCGTGATATGCGCGCCGCACGCGGTCCTGCAACTCGCGCACGTTGCCTGGCCACTCATACGCGAGACATTCGCGGACGAAGTTCGGCGCGACCAGCTTCGTCGAATCCGCGACGCCGCGCGCATTCGCCTCGTCGTTCAGTTCGTCGACGAGCGCCTGCGCGAACAGGGCGGGGTCGTCGCCGCGTTCGCG
Organism: Paraburkholderia azotifigens; assembly: GCF_007995085.1. GTDB lineage: Bacteria > Pseudomonadota > Gammaproteobacteria > Burkholderiales > Burkholderiaceae > Paraburkholderia > Paraburkholderia azotifigens. The sequence goes on along the minus strand of NZ_VOQS01000001.1, from coordinate 1,487,975 downwards.
CAGCGGCGGCAGCGACAGCGCGGCTGCTTCGAGCCGCAAACCCAGATCCTGATGCAGCGTCCCTTCCGCAACCGCCGCGCGTGGCGCCTTGCGCGTCGACGCGATCAGGCGGAAGTCGGTCGCAACCTGGTTCGTGCCGCCGACGCGCATGAACGTCTGCGAATCGAGCGCGCTCAGCAGCGCTTCCTGCTGCGGACGCGGCAACAACGTGATTTCGTCGATGAAGATCGTGCCGCCGCTCGCCTGCTCGAACAGTCCCGGCTCGCGCTGTTCCGCGCCGCCGAACGCGCCGCGCTCGTGGCCGAACAGCAGACTGTCGAGCGGACGGCCGCCCGCGACGGCCTGCGCCGACCGGCAGTCGAGTACGACGAACGGGCCTTTGCGCCGGCGGCTCATCTCGTGCAGCGTGCGCGCGGCGACTTCCTTGCCGGTCCCGGCCTCGCCGGAAATCAGCACAGCGGCTTCCGTCGGCGCGATGTGCTCGATCGAATCGTAAATGTGCTGGATCGCCCCGCTACGGCCGATCATCGGTCCGAAGCGCCCCATGCGGCGCAGCTTGGCGCGCAGCGTCTGCACTTCCTCCGTCAGTTCGTACGGACGCGGAATGCGCGCCAGAAGGCTGCGCAGGCGGGGAATGTTGACGGGTTTGAGGAGATAGTCCCAGATGCCGTGCCGCAAGCCTTCGATCGCGCTTTCGACAGTCGCATTGCCCGTCATCACGATGACGGGCAGCGCGCCGCCGGGCGGCTGCGCGGGCAAATGCTGGAGCAGGTCGAGGCCGCTGCCGTCGGGCAGATTCAGGTCGACCAGCACGACGTCGGGGATGAAGCGTGTCAGGGCTGCGCGCGCTTCGGAGAGCGTGATGGCGGTGTCGACGGAAAAACCGTCGGCGGCCAGAATCGCGGACAGGCCTGACAGGCTATTGGGATCGTCTTCGACAATCAGGGCATGTGGCATAACGAGCGCAACTGTTAGATGGACGGATGTCCGACGCGCACTGCCGCCATGGGCGGCGCCGCGCGGACGCTTGATGTATGGCTTGAGCGGCCAATGCTCCCGGTCAGGTGCAGTCGGGTCAGAAGTCCCGGTTGCGGTCGAAGAAACGGCGCACTTCGAGTTCCGCTTCGTCGCGCGTCTTGCCGTAGCGTTCCTGGATCAGCCCCGCCAGCTTGTCGGCGCGGCCTTCCGCCTTGGTCAACTCGTCGTCCGTGAGTTCGCCCCACGCGGTTTTCGCCTTGCCGATCATCTGTTTCCACTTGCCTTCAGCGATATCGTTGTTCATGGCACACCTCCCGTGTTTTCCGAATGAACGAAAAGCCTTATAGGCCTGAAGTCTTCGTCAAGCAGAAGTTGTGCCACAGCGTCCTATCTCGAAAAGCAGCGCGAACGCGGGCTAAAAAATGCCCCATCAGAGATCGGCCTGGCAAAATTGCATGTCAGGCCGGTAAAGTTTTCCACCACCATACACGGTCGCGAAAAAAAGAAAAAGCGCCCCGAAGGGCTAATGCCGTTCAGTTAAGGTCTTTTCTAAGGTACCGAACGGTGTAACGTGAAGGGCGGGATTTGACGACCCGGTCGCATGCGCGGCCGGGTCGTTTTTCATTGGGCAGGGACTTGAGCCGTTCGCGTAGACGCTGCAGACAGGCGGGCAGTTTTGCGTAGGCCGGGGTGACGGCAGCCCACATCATTTCGTGCTGGATCGTATGGAGGGCTCGCACGAAGCTGATATCGGTCGGCGCGAGTTTCGCTTCCCATGCGGCGCAGGCGATCTCGCGGCGAACCAGGTTGTAGGCGATCAACGCGCCCCAGATCTCCTGATACACCCCTTCGACGGTGCGGCTGCGCAAGGTCAACTCCGAACCCAGCATCGATTGCTTGAGTTCTCCGTAACTGGTTTCGATCTGCCAGCGGCGCTCGTAGCAGGCAACGATATCGGCAGGTTTGAAGCGTCGGCGATCCCCCAGCGAAGTCAGCAGCACGCGCTCACGTCCGCGCGCGTCGATGGTCCGGATCGCCCGCGCATTCCAGAATTCGGGCAAAGCCGGACACTTCTTGCGGGCCTGCGGCGAGACGCGCATGCGCACCGTCGCATCGTCAGCGGTACCGGAGATGACTTCCCAACAGGTATTGGCTTTGGCTGGAATCAGGAAGTGGCGATTGCGCGCGTTCATCGTCAGGCCACACAGGATTTCTGCAGCCAGAAAGCCCTTGTCGAACACCGTCAGCGAGTCTTCCGGGATCTGCGGCAGCAGGCTTTTGGCGTACACCATTTCGTTGGTGTCGTAGCGACCGAAATTGATACCCGCGACCAGATGGGTCGGAATCGCGGTGAGCGTCACGGCGCGCACCTGCGGATAACTGGCCACCTTGCCACTGGCATAACCCTGCGCACCAAAGTGCTCACGGTTGGCCGGGCTGTCGGGCGTGCGTAGCGTGGTGCCGTCCATCGCCCATAGACTTAACCCCTTGAACGCATGATGAGCCGCGTCCTGAGTCGTCCAGGCCCGTGCTGTCTGCTCAAACAGCCACGCCATCGGTGCCTCGCCGATGCGTTGGCGTGCCTGCGCCGCCGCGCTCTTGCTGACAAACGGCGCGGCCTGGTTGGGCAAGGCCAGATCGAGACCGTCGAGCACCTCACTGATCGACCAGTGACGGTACATTGCCAGTGCGATCACCAGCCAGACCACCTGCTCAGCAGGCAGGCGCCGGCGCCGGATACTCGCTGCGCCTGTGGCCTGCACCGCGCGCTCGATCCACTCGTAGGGCAGATGCTCAGCCAGCCGGCTCATGTCGGCCGGCTGTTGCGCTTCGAGCAGGAAGGTCAGGTGACTGGAGAGCATCGCGCCGAAAAGTTAACAGCTCGGCGCTTCGTTTACAACACCTTCCCGCATCAAAAGCAAAAATGCCGTTCAGTGCTTAACTGAACGGCATTAGCCCCGAAGGGCGCTTTTTAATTCAAAAACCCTGAATTGACTCAGGGTTTAAGACGAATGCAAAGCAGCGCGATTCAAGTTTATGCGCGGCTGCGGTATTCGTTGGTACGCGTGTCGATTTCGATCTTGTCGCCGATGTTGCAGAAGAGCGGCACTTGCAGTTCGAAGCCGGTGTGCAGCTTGGCCGTCTTCAGAACCTTGCCCGACGACGTATCGCCCTTGACGGCCGGTTCCGTGTAGATGATTTCGCGGACGAGGGTGGTGGGCAGCTCGACGGAGATCGCCTTCTCGTTGTAGAACACGACTTCGCAAGTCATGCCGTCTTCAAGGTAGTTCAGCGCGTCGCCCATCATTTCGGCTTCGACTTCGTACTGGTTGTAGTCGGCGTCCATGAACACGTACATCGGGTCAGCGAAGTACGAGTACGTCACTTCCTTGCGGTCCAGCACGACGACGTCGAACTTGTCGTCCGCCTTGTAGACGGTTTCCATGCCTGCGCCCGTCAGCAGGTTCTTGAACTTCATCTTGACGACGGCGGCGTTACGGCCCGACTTGTTGTATTCGGCCTTCTGCACGACCATCGCGTCGTTGCCGATCATCACCACGTTGCCGGTGCGGAGTTCTTGAGCGATCTTCATAAAACTGTCCTGTACGAAATAAGGTGCCTCAACTTGTGCTCAACGGCATACGGCGTAAGCGGGTTCGGCGCCCGGCACGCGTGCCAACCGGCTTGTCAGTCTGTCTGACTCCCGATTTGACTCCCGGTTGGATACCGTGAAGGTGGACCAAACTGGATTGCGCGGTGAGCGGGGCCGGTGCTGGCCGGAACGTGCCTGATATCTGCGAGGCTTCGTTCCGTGCTTCGTCCGTCTGCTTCTTTTACCCGAAGCGGGCGCGTACGCGTGTGACACTGACTGACATGGCCGTGAGGGCGGACTCGGAATCCGCCGCCGGCTGCGCCGTCGTGCCGCGCTTGCGTCGTCGGCCGTTGGATAACCGCTTATTTTAACTGACTTTTTGCGAATCCGGCGAGATTTCCCGCGAGATCGCCGATCGACGCCAGTTCGCGCGCCCATGCGGCTGCGCGGGCGTCGAGGCGCGCCCGATGACGCTGCCAATCGGACCAGTCGGGCGTGCCGTTGCCGTTCCATGCGTGCCAGAAGCGGCCGAGCGCAGCGCGGGCGTCGGCGGGAAGGCCGTGTGCGTAGTGTGCGAGGGCGGCATCGAGCTTGGGCAGGTGGGCGTCATCGGCTTGCGGATAGATGTGCCAGACGAACGGCTTTGCGGCCCATTGGGCGCGCACGAACGAGTCCTCACCGCGCACGAAATTGATGTCGCTTGCCCATAGCAGTTCGTCGTAGCCGGGCTGGTCGGTGAACGCAAGCGCGTGAGCGCGCAGGCTGCCGCGCGTTGCCTGCGCGCCGGCCGCGAACGTCGGCAACCCGAAAAACCGCGCGATCGCGCCCGAAATGCGGCCCTCGGGCACGAGCAGCACGATCTCATGGTTGGCGTCGCGCCATTGCTCGAGCAGGCTGTCGACGGCGGGGTTTTCGTACGCGAACAGCGAGATGACCGTCGCGTCTTTCGAGGGCGATGCACCGCCTGTTTTTGCTTGCCACCAGGCATCGCGCGCGTCGGGCGATGTTTCGAACGCCGCGCGGCGCGCATCCAGATCGCCTTCTTTCAACACGCCGCCCGTGCCTTTGCCGAGTCCCGGGAAGAAGAACGTTTTCATCAACGCATGACGCGGATGCGGCGACGGCCGCAGATGAAAATCCGCGACCCAGTCCTCGCCGCTCAGATACTCGAGATTGAACCAGACGGGCGCGCGCTCGCGCCGCGCCATCGCCTCGATGTACGCATGCGGCAATTCGCACGCGAATGCTTCGATCACGACGTCGGCTACCTGCAGCGTATCGCCCGCGTGCGCGGGCTCGTGCCAGTGCTCAATAACGATGCCGCCCACCGTCTGTCGCGCACGCTTCACGTCGACGGATGCATTGAGCTTCTGAAACGCATGCAGGTCGTCGACCAGCAGGCGCACCTGCCAGCCGTGCTCGCCGGCGAGTTGCCGCGCGAGCCGCCAGCAGACGCCGATATCGCCGAAGTTGTCGATCACGGCGCAGAAAATGTCGCACGCGATCCTCGACGGCCGTGACGCTTGAGTGGAAGCGGAGGACATGATGGCGGCGCCTGGGTTCGGGCGCGGGCGGAATGTTCTAAACTGGCGATTCTAAAGCACATCACCCACATGACGCGCCGTCAGCGCACGGCGTCCACGCCGATTCTGCATGCCCCGATCCGATTCCTCCCGAGCCGCCGATTCCGCCGCCGATCAGGCCGCTGATCGGACTACCCGGCAAGCCGCAAAGTCCGGTGCGCCCGAATCCGCCGCCGAAGACTTCGACCCGAAAAAGGTGCTGCGCCAGTTGCCGCACATGCCCGGCGTCTACCGTTATTACGACGCGCATGGCGCAGTGCTGTACGTGGGCAAGGCGCGCGACCTGAAGAAGCGCGTGTCGAGCTATTTCACGAAGACACTGCTGTCGCCCCGCATCGCGATGATGGTGTCGCGGATCATGAAGATTGAAACGACGGTCACGCGTTCGGAAGCGGAAGCGCTGCTGCTTGAGAACAATCTGATCAAGGCTTTGGCGCCGCGCTACAACATCCTGTTTCGCGACGACAAGTCATATCCGTATCTCAAGCTGACCGGGCATCAGTTTCCGCGCATGGCCTATTACCGCGGTTCTGTCGACAAGAAGAACCAGTATTTCGGACCGTTTCCCAGCGCGTGGGCTGTGCGTGAGAGCATTCAGATCCTGCAGCGCGTGTTCCAGTTGCGCACCTGCGAAGACTCCGTATTCAACAACCGCACGCGGCCTTGTCTGCTGCATCAGATCGGACGATGCACGGCGCCCTGCGTCGGCGCGATCACCGAAGAAGACTATGCGCGCGATGTGTCCAATGCGTCGCGGTTTCTGCTCGGACGTCAGTCGGAAGTGATGAAAGAGCTCGAGCAGAAGATGCACGCATTCGCCAGCGAACTGAAGTTCGAGCAGGCGGCTGCCGTGCGCAATCAGATGAGTTCGCTGTCGACGGTGCTGCATCAGCAGGCCATCGAAGTCGGCGGCGACAGCGATGTCGACATTCTGGCCGTCGTCGCGCTCGGCGGACGCGTCTGCGTGAATCTCGCGATGGTGCGCGGCGGACGGCATCTCGGCGACAAGGCTTACTTTCCGACGCATGTCGAAAGCGCGCTGACGGCGGACGAGGGCGGTCTCGAAGACGGTGACGGGCTGGCGCTGGCCGAGTCTGCATCGGTGATCGATGTCGAAGCGGAACTGGGTGAAGAATCCGATGAAGCACTGAGCGTCGACGTAGCGGCTTCGGAAGCAGGCGCCGACGAAACCAGCGAGTCCGAAGAAGTCGCCGCCGATACAGACAAGAAGCCGCATCGCACGCCTGGAATCGAATCCGAAGTGCTCGAAGCGTTCATCGCGCAGCATTACCTGGGCAACCGGGTGCCGCCCGTGCTCGTGGTCAGTCATGCGCCCGCGAGCCGCGAACTCGTCGACCTGCTGATCGAGCAGGCGGGCCACAAGGTCACGCTGCTGCGGCAGCCGCAAGGGCAAAAGCGCGCCTGGCTCGCGATGGCTGAGCAGAACGCGAAGATCGCGCTTGCGCGGCTGCTGTCCGAGCAGGGCTCGCAACAATCGCGCACGCGCTCGCTGGCCGACACGCTGTCGCTCGAATGCGAAGACCTCGCCCATCTGCGCATCGAGTGCTTCGACATCAGCCATACGATGGGCGAAGCAACGCAGGCGTCGTGCGTCGTATTTCATCACCACAAGATGCAGTCGTCCGAATACCGGCGCTACAACATCACGGGCATCACGCCCGGCGACGACTACGCGGCGATGCGTCAGGTGCTCACGCGCCGCTACGAAAAGATGGTCGCGCAGGCGGCGGCCAACGCGAACGACGAAGCAACCGAGTTACAGCCGGAAGCGGCCGACGATCCCGCCGCCGCGCCCGAAGGCGCGGAACCCGCCGCTGCGGGCGGCCAACTGCCGAACATCGTGTTGATCGACGGCGGCAAGGGTCAGGTCGAGATCGCGCGTCAGGTGTTCAACGAACTCGGGCTGGATCTCGGCATGCTCGTCGGTGTGGCGAAGGGCGAGGGCCGCAAGGTCGGTCTCGAAACGCTCGTGTTCGCGGACGGCCGGCCGTCGCTCGAACTCGGCAAGGAAAGCGCGGCGCTGATGCTGGTCGCACAGATCCGCGACGAAGCGCACCGCTTCGCGATCACAGGCATGCGTGCGAAGCGCGGCAAGACGCGGCAGACGTCGCGGCTCGAGGAGCTGGAAGGCGTCGGCGCGAAACGCCGTCAGCGGTTGCTCGCGCGCTTCGGCGGCTTGCGCGGCGTGGTGGCGGCGAGTATCGACGATCTGGCGAGCGTCGAAGGCATCTCGCGTGCGCTCGCCGAGCAGATTTACCGCCAGCTGCATTGATGCGCGGCCCGGGCGCGCCCGGAAGCCTCCCACACTCTCGCGGCGGGGCGTTGCTTGTGGCTCGCCCGGTGAACCGGCACAATTGCATCTCTTATCTCAGAACGTAGCGCCTGCCCCATGCCGTTTAATTTTCCGATCTTCCTGACGTGGCTGCGGATTGTGTTGATTCCGCTCGTGGTGGGTGTGTTCTATCTGCCGGACATGATGCTGAGTCCGATGCACCGCAATCTGGCCGCGGCGACGATCTTCATTCTCGCGGCGCTGACCGACTGGTTCGACGGCTTTCTCGCACGCAAATGGAATCAGACGTCGGCCTTCGGCGCGTTCCTCGATCCCGTCGCCGACAAGCTGATGGTGACGGCTGCGCTGCTCGTGCTCGTGCAGCTGTCGCGTCTCGACTCGGCGATCGCGCTCGTGATCGTCGGCCGCGAGATCGCGATTTCGGCGCTGCGCGAATGGATGGCGCAGATCGGCGCATCGAAAAGCGTTGCCGTGAATTCGCTCGGCAAGTTCAAGACGGCCTGCCAGATGACAGCGATCCCGATGTTGCTGTTCTATGGCCCGCTGTCGTTCGGCGCGTTTTCGATCGACACGCGCGTGTGGGGTTTGTGGCTCATCTATCTCGCTGCGTTCCTGACGATATGGTCGATGCTGTACTACATGAAGCTCGCGTGGCCGCAGATTCGCGAGCGCGGCGGAATGGCGTGACGAACGCGTGGCAATCGAGAGGGTACTAAAATTTTGAATCTCTCGTACAAAAAGAGTTGACACGATTCCGCGCCTTCTACATAATCTCGTTTCTCCGGTGCACGCGCTAACAAACAGCGCGAAACACGGGAGAAAACAGCAGCAAAATGCGGGAGTAGCTCAGTTGGTAGAGCGCAACCTTGCCAAGGTTGAGGTCGCGAGTTCGAGACTCGTCTCCCGCTCCAGCTTTTAAAGCAGCGTGTTGCGGCAAGCAGTAAGCGAAACGTTGCAGTAGCAGTAAGTGGCAGATTTATGCGGGAGTAGCTCAGTTGGTAGAGCGCAACCTTGCCAAGGTTGAGGTCGCGAGTTCGAGACTCGTCTCCCGCTCCAAACACAGGGGGAAGCCAAGCTTCCCTTTTTGTTTGATGCTTCGGAAGAAGCGTTGAACACCGTTGACCTTGATGTCGTGTTATCGGGGTTGATGTAAAGAAAAATCTGCGAGCCGTTGCAGATGCAACTGAGTACGGTTCAGCAGTCCGCTTGTGGCGCGATAGCAAAGCGGTTATGCAGCGGCCTGCAAAGCCGTTTAGACCGGTTCGACTCCGGTTCGCGCCTCCAGAAGCAAAGAAAAGCCCCGACATGTCGGGGCTTTTCTTTTTTCATCGCGTATTTTTCGCGTGTGGTGATTCGTGCAGTCGTTCTGCGGAAGAGGGCGTTGTCCCGCCTGTGCATCGTCCGATCGCCGCGGCATAATCGACTGCTTCGCCATCCTGTTCAAAGCAACGCCATGACCGGGCAGCAACCTATGCAAAGCAAAGCCGCTTCTCCTATCGAATGGCGCTGGAAGGCCTTCGACGACCTGACCAGCGTCGAAGTCTACGACATGCTCGCGGCACGCGCGGCCGTCTTCGTGATCGAGCAGAACTGTCTGTATGGCGACGTCGACGGTCTCGATACCGAAGCGTGGCATCTGCTTGCGTATGGCCAGCAGGCACGCGACAAGCGCGCGCCCCTGGCGGGATATCTGCGTGTGCTGCTGCCCGACGGTGAGGATGCCGATATTCGCATCGGCCGCGTACTGACGACCGTCGATTTCCGCGGACAAGGCCTCGGCCGCGCGATGCTCGAACAGGTGCTGGCCCACATCCACGCGCAGTGGCCGGCCACGCCCATCCGCCTGCACGCGCAGGCGCATCTGCAAGCGTTCTATGGCGCGTTCGGCTTCGAGCCCGTTTCCGACGTGCACGAAGAAGATGGCATTCCGCATGTCTGGATGCGTTCTGCCTGACGCTTACCGCGTCTCAATGGTGATTGGCGTGCAGCGCGCTTGATGACGTTTGCATACGAGCCGCCGCTGTGACGTCCGCATGTTTCTCATCGCGCAGACGAGCTCGCGCGGACAGTCTCATCCAATGACGTAATGCGAGCAGTGCGCCGATCACGCTCATCATCGAACCAGGAATCCATAGCAACAGTCCGCCGATCTGCTGATCGCGCATCGGACTGAGCCAGGTGAAAGCGCGTCCGCAGATCGAATAAACGGGATACAACTCTCGCGGCGAGAAGAAGATGAATGCGCCGAGCACGATCTGCGGCGGGATCGCGGCGACGACGATCAAGATCCGGCGACCCGGCGCGAGCCGTGCCGGCGGCGCCGGTCGGGAATCGAGCACGAGCCACCAGAACATCAAGCCGTCGATCACCATGCTCCAGTTCATCACGCGATACAGCCGCCAGTCGAGCATCGCGACGAAATGAATCGGCGAGAGCAGCCAGAAATAGATCAGTCCAACGAACAGAACGACGGCGACGACGGGATGAAACAGCACGTCGAGTGTCGCGTGCGTCCAGCGTGTCTGCAGCGCGGGACGCAGATAGCGTTGCCGCCACGCGAACGGAATGCCCGCGCGCAGCGCCGCGCCCGGATACGACAGCGCGATGAAGAACGGCCCGAGATGATGCAGCACCAGATGCTGCGCGCGATGCATGAAGAACTCATGCTCGAAGAAATAGTCGAGCCGCGTATGCAGCGCGACATAGAGTGCCGCTAGCCCGAACCAGAACGACAGTTGCCGCCCCAGCGAAACCTTCGCCTTGCGCACGCCGCGCGCAAACAGCACGGCGGCGAGCAGCATCGCGATCACCACGGTCGGCGACGGTTCCCAGGGTTCGAGCCAATAGAGCAGGTTCATCGCGTCAGTTCGCGCAGGTTCACCCGGCGTTACTTGGCTGCAGCGGGCGATTTCACGGCAAACGGCGCATCGAGTATTTCGCCGTCGGAGAACTGCAGCTTCAGATGAACGGTGTCGCCGGGCGCGATCTTGTGCTTCGCTTCTTCGAGCATCACGTGATAGCCGCCCGGTGCAATCGATGCCTGACCATGCGCGGGCACCGTGAGCTTGTCGACCATCACCATTTTTTGCGTCGATCCGTTCGATACCGTCTGATGCAGCATCGCGCTGCCGTAGTCGGCGCTCGACACGTCGACGAGATCGATCGGCTTGTCGCTCGAATTGGTGAGCGTGACGTAGGCGGCAGCGGGCAGATTGTTCGGCAGCCAGCGGACCCATGCGTTCTGCACGGCGATGGCCCGCTTGCTGTCCGCGGCGTGCGCCGCCATGCTGCCTGTCGCGGCAAAGGCGAAAGCGGCGGCGCAAAGCAGCGTGTGAAGCGTCGAAAGCGTTTTGATTCGTTGTGTCATGGTGAGCCTGTGAGAAATCAGGATTGGTCTTCGATGATACGGCGCACGTCCCTCGCGATGACGTCGGGCGTGTCGTGGTCCGTGGCGAGCAGACGCGCGCGGTTGTGCGCGTCGAAAATGTAGACGGCCGAACTGTGCGTCACTTCGTAGTTGCCATTCGGTTCGCGCTTTTCCATCTGATATGCGACGCGGTAGTGCCGCGCCATGTTCTCGATCTGCGCGTCCGTGCCCGTCAGTCCCCGCGCATGCTGCGGATCGAATGCGCCGACATAGTCGTGCAATGCCTTGGGCGTGTCGCGCGCAGGATCGACGCTGACGAACAGGATGCGCACCTTCCGCGCGTCCGGTCCGAGTTTGTCGATGACCTGCATCAGACGTCCCATTGTCTCCGGGCAAACATCCGGGCAATGCGTGTAGCCGAAATAGACGAGCGACGCACGGCCTTTGAGCGACTCCGCCGCCACAGGTCTGCCGTCGTCGCCCGTCAGCCTGAAATCGAGATCGGGCAGGTGACCGCTGACGTCCGTCAGTTGCCATGGCTCGCTGTGCTGCGAGCATCCCGCGCCGCCGAGCGTAGCGCACAGCGCGATGGCCAGCGCCGTGAGGCGCCGTCGCAAGGAAGCGTGTGAGGCGAGGGAGCGCAAGTGGAACACCAATGCTTTCGGGAACAAAGGCAGTTTCGACGACTCGATTTAGAACGGAACGCAAACTGCGCGCCGCGACGGGTACAACCGGATCGCGCGCCGCGTTATTCCACGGCGGGCGCCGTTGCGACTCTATCGCAATTTGCCGCGCGTCGTTGTACCGTGGGCTTTTGAGGCGGAAAGCGAGTCAATATGCCGCAGCGCAATGAAAGGCGGCTGTAGCGGGATTGTGCGGAATTTGCATTCCGCTTCGCCGACGGGCGGCCTGGATCGCTCGCCCGCGCTCGCCGAAAACTCACTTTCTCGAAAAAACGACCGATGCGCGGTAAGATGCGCACACTTTTCCGGCTGCAAGCGGCTGAGAGGCAACGTACACCGATGCAAGCACTTCCCGCTTTTCTGTCTCCGAGCGAGACAGCGTTTTTCTTCGATTTCGACGGCACGCTCGTCGATCTGGCACCCACACCCGACGGCGTGCTCGTGCAGCCCGAGGCGATCGTCTTGCTCGCCGAGTTGCGGCGTCTGACGAACGGCGCGGTAGCGATCGTGTCGGGGCGGGGCATCGACAGCATTGACCAGTTTCTCGGCATGCCCGATCTGCCCATCGCCGGCCTGCACGGCGCCGAGCGGCGCGACGCGAACGGCGACACGCAACGCGTCGGCTTTAACGACGAGCGGCTGCTGCGCATGGAGCAGATTCTCGCGGACGTCGTCAACGCGAATCCCGGCATGCTGCTCGAGATCAAGGGCGCGGCCCTCGCGCTGCATTACCGCAATGCGCCCGATCGCGAACCGGTGGCGCGCGGAGCGACGACCCGGCTCGTGGCCGACTATCCGGACGCGTATGTGCTGCAACCGGGAAAGATGGTCTACGAAATCAAGCCGAAGGACGTCGACAAAGGCCGCGCACTGCGCGCATTTCTCGACGAGCCGCCGTTCACGGGCCGCACGCCGATCTTCGCCGGCGACGATCTCACCGACGAAAAAGGCTTTGCAGTCGTCAACGATCACGGCGGCCTGTCGATCAAGGTCGGCGGCGGCGACACCATTGCGCGCTCGCGCATCGGCTCGGTAAACGCGCTGCTCGCATGGCTGTCGGAGATCGTCGCGGCGGCGCGCAGCGCATGACGGCATTCGTTTGGCGCTTCGCCCCCATTCAGTACGGAAACCACGCGACATGAGCCGATTGATCATCGTATCGAACCGCGTCGCGCCGATCTCGGAAGGCGGCCCGGCGGCGGGCGGCCTGGCCGTGGGCGTGTACGACGCATTGAAAGAAACGGGCGGCATGTGGTTCGGCTGGAGTGGCGACGTGCTCGGCTCCGGTCAGCCGCAGATCAAGGTCGAAGAACGCGGCCCTGTGACGTTCGCGACCATCGGTCTCGTGCGCCGCGACTACGATCAGTACTACCGCGGCTTTTCGAATGCGACGCTGTGGCCCGCGTTTCACTATCGGCCGGATCTGCTGCAGTTCGACCGGCACGATTTCGAAGGCTATTGCCGCGTGAACACGTGGCTTGCTCAACAGCTGGTGCCGTTGCTGCGTGAAGACGACGTGATCTGGGTTCACGACTATCACCTGATCCCGTTCGCGCAGGCGTTGCGCGCGGCCGGCGTGAAAAACCGCATCGGTTTCTTCCTGCACATTCCGTTTCCCGCGGCGCAGGTGCTGCTGGCCGTGCCGCCGCATCGCGCGCTCGTCGAAGCGCTCTGTTCGTTCGATCTGCTCGGCTTCCAGACGAAGCCGGATCTGCGCGCGTTCTGCGATTACATCGTCAACGAGGCGGACGGATCGGTCGAAGCAACGACGCATGAACAGGCGCCGACCGTGGTGCACGCATTCGGCCGCACGTTACGCGCGGCTGCGTATCCGATCGGCGTGTATCCCGACGAAATCGCCGAACTGGCGAAAGCGGGCGAGGGCGACAAGCCCGTGCGCACGATCGAGGCGACGCTGCACGCGCGCAAGCTGATCATGAGCGTGGACCGGCTCGATTACTCGAAGGGGCTGGTCGAGCGTTTTCGCGCGTTCGAGCGGCTGCTGGAGCACTCGCCGTCATATCGCGACAAGGTGTCGTTCCTGCAGATCGCGCCGCCGACGCGTTCCGATTTGCACGCCTATCAGGAAATCCGCCTGCAGCTGGAAGGCGAATCGGGACGCATCAACGGGCGCTTCGCGGAACTGGACTGGACGCCGATCCGCTATATCCATCGACAGTACGAACGGCCCGTGCTCGCGGCGCTGTTCCGCACCGCGCATGTCGGCTACGTGACGCCGCTGCGCGACGGGATGAATCTCGTCGCGAAAGAGTACGTGTCCGCGCAGGATCCGGAAGATCCCGGCGTTCTGGTGCTGTCGCGTTTCGCGGGCGCCGCGCAGGAATTGACGGGCGCGCTGATCGTCAATCCCGTCGACATCGACGGCATGGCGGATGCGCTCGGCACGGCGCTGTCGATGCCGCTCGCCGAACGCAAGGCGCGCTACGTCGACATGATGGCGCAGCTGCGCGAGAACAACGTGTCGGTGTGGCGCGACAACTTCATGCGCGACTTGCAGCGCGCGCCCGACGCGTCGACGCAGTCGGTGAAGGAAACTGCGCAAGGGTGAGATTCCCGGTCGTACACCGATAAAAAAAGCCGCTTCGAATCGAAGCGGCTTTTTTGTTTGCGGGCCCGTCAGTGCGGAGCCAATGCTTTACGCCACGTGCTGCTCGTCGAGCTTCTTGCCGCCGACGTGCAGCGTCGAATGCTTGCCGAACTGCTTGGAGAGCAGGTCGCGATACAGTCCCGGGCGATTGCGCAATTCTTCGGGGCTGCCGTCGTCGATGACTTTGCCCGCGCTCATCACGATGATGCGGTCGAAGTTGTGCAGCGTCGACAGCCGGTGCGCGATCGCGATCACCGTGCGGCCGACCATCAGCCGGTCGAGCGCCTTCTGGATCGCTTCCTCGGACGCGCTGTCGAGCGCGGAGGTCGCTTCGTCGAGCAGCAGGATCGGCGCGTTCTTGAGGATCGCGCGCGCGATCGCGATGCGTTGGCGCTGACCGCCCGACAGCTTCACGCCGCGATCGCCGACGATCGTGTCGAAGCCTTCCGGCATCGCTTCGATGAAGTCCGTGCAGCGGGCATCGCGCGCGGCGGCGAGGACTTCGTCGCGCGTCGCCTCGGGGCGTCCGTAAGCGATGTTCTCGTAGACGGTACGGTGCAGCAGCGAAATGTCCTGCGGCACCAGCGCGATCGTGTGGCGCAGGCTGTCCTGCGTGATGCCGCCGATTTCCTGGCCGTCGATCATGATCCGTCCGGCCTGCGTGTCGTAGAAGCGTTGCAGCAGCGCGAGCACCGTCGACTTGCCCGCGCCCGACTTGCCGATCAGGCCGACGCGCTGGCCAGCCGGAATGTCGAGATCGAAGTGATCGAGAATCGCGCGGCGCTTCGGATAGGCGAACGTGACCTTGTCGAACGTGACGCGGCCGCCTTGCGGCACGAGTTCGGTTGCATCGTTGCGATCAGGCATGCCATGCGGTTCGAGCAGCGTCTTCACAGCTTCGGCGAGACGCGCGATGTGCTGCGTCACGTCGACCAGCGCGACGGCGAGATCGCGCGTGCCGTGCAGGATCGTGAAGCCCAGCGAACTGACAAGTACGATGTCGCCCGAGGTCGCCTTGCCCTGATCCCACAGCCACAGCGCCCAGCCGAGCAGACCCGCCGACAGCAGCGCCGTGATGACCGCGTGCAGCAGGCGCAGCTTTTCAAGGTACAGCAGGCTCTGCTGCCGCGCGACCATTTCCGACTTCACCGTTGCGCCGAAGCGCTTCTGCTCGCGAAACGTCATGCCGAAGGCGCGCACGAGGCCCATGTTGCCGATCACGTCGACCAGTTCGCCATCGACGGCGGCCGCCTTGGTCGCGAAGTTGTGGTGGCGCGCGGAACCGCGTCCCGCGAGCTTGTACAGCACGACGGAGAGAATCGCCGAGCAGGTCAGCAGACCGAGCGCCATCAGCGGATTGACGGTGACGATCATCACGATCGCGCCCGCGACGGCGATACACGGCGGCAGCACGTTCCACGCAGTGGTGTTTTCGGCCGTGTAGACGGCGTTCGACGTCGCCGTGATCCGGCTTGCCAGCGTGCCCGGCTGTTTTTCTGCGTAGTAGGTCGGCGAATGGCCCGTCAGATACTGGAAGAGGTCTTTGCGCAGGTCGCCCGTGACGGCGACGAAGGTATGCGCGGCGACCCAGCCGCCGACGCGCCACAGCAGGTTGTCGGCGGCGATCAGGCCGACGAGGATCGCGAATGCGCCCCACAGCGGCCCCGGATGATGACGGCCCGCACCGAGCACGTCGATCAGATGCTTGATCGCGTACTGCGAAGCGAGTGCACAGCCCACGGCCGCGAATACGCTGCCAAGGACGACCAGATGGGCGACCGGATGGCGGCGAATAAAGCGGAAGAGGAACGCAAGCGGCCGGTTCGCATAGCTCGCGAGCTTTGCGTTATGGGCGTTTCGCTGGGCGATGGTCAGATGTTCCAATTGTTCGTTTGATCGGTCGGTTTGAGACGGTCTGAATCAGGGTTCAGGTCGTGCAACGGTTGTGCCTGGGAACGGCCCGTAACACCAGCGTAGGACTCGCATTGTAAACATGCAAAAGCCATTTCGCATGGCGGGACGGCCAATGAGGGCGCGATTATTTTCGCGACACGATGCCGGTAAGGTTTCCACGCTTGACCCGCGTCTGGCCAAGTGGTTCACGTCGAAGACGTGTATTTCCAGGATATAATTACAGATTGCATACGCAGCCGGCGCAATGCGGACCAAAAGATGGGCCCCTACATGCGCAGTCAGGTCTTCGGACCGTCGACACTCGGCTTGTGGCGCCAGCGCCGATGCAGGGCTCCCAATGTAGAACGCCTTGAGAAAACAAGGGTTTGCAGAGTGTTTCGCGTTTGTAACAACGTAAAGACTTTGAAATGTGGGGGCCGGTCCGACAGACAGGCATTGATAATGCGTGCTCGGTCGCGTCAGGAAATATCTGACAGTTTGTCAACGTCCGTTCATCAGCCGCGTTTACGGCATGAGCACAGTCTTTGACATTGACCCAAGCTGGCGCCTTACCAAGCGATCCATCGCAGGAATTTCTCGAAAGAATCAGGCTCGTGCCGGTGCGGCCTCAAGCTGCATGCCGAACCGAGCGCCCTGGCGAGCAAGCGAAGTCGCTTTTTCCAAACTGCAGTCTTTTTGCCTGATTTTTTACGAGGAGTTTTCCACTATGCGAATCGCTCAAATCGCTCCCTTGCACGAGGCGGTTCCTCCCAAGCTCTATGGCGGCACGGAACGTGTCGTGTCGTACCTGACGGAAGCGCTGGTTGAGCTGGGACACGACGTGACGCTCTTTGCGAGTGGCGATTCGCAAACCTCCGCGAAGCTCGAAGCCTTCTGGCCGCAAGCGTTGCGTCTGGACCCGACCATCCGCGACGTGATGGCGCCGCACATGCTGCTGCTCGAAGAAGTGCGCCGACGTGCAGAAGAGTTCGACGTGCTGCATTTCCACATCGACTACTACCCGTTCTCGCTGTTCGCACGCCAGCCGGTGCCGTTCCTGACGACGATGCACGGCCGTCTCGACCTGCCCGAACTGCAGCCCGTGTTCAACACGTTCAGCGACGTGCCCGTCGTGTCGATCTCGGACAACCAGCGCCAGCCGCTGCAACAGGCCAACTGGCTGTCGACCGTGTATCACGGTCTGCCGGAAAACGTGCTCACGCCGATCCCCAACGTCGAGCCGGGCTACCTCGCATTCCTCGGCCGCGTCTCGCCAGAGAAGGGCCTCGACCGCGCGATCCGTATCGCCGGCCAGGCGGGCATGAAGCTGAAGGTCGCCGCCAAGATCGACAAGGCTGACCGCGCCTACTACGAAGAAGTGATCAAGCCGCTGATGGCGCTGCCGCACGTCGAGTACATCGGCGAAATCGGCGAAGCCGAAAAGCGTGAGTTCCTCGGCAACGCGCATGCACTGGTGTTCCCGATCGACTGGCCGGAGCCCTTCGGTCTGGTGATGATCGAAGCGATGGCTTGCGGTACGCCCGTGATCGCGTTCAAGCGCGGTTCGGTGCCGGAAGTGATCGAAAACGGCGTGTCGGGCTTCGTCGTCGAAGACGAAATCAGCGCCGTCGCAGCCCTCAAGCGTCTGGATCAACTGCCGCGCGCAGCTGTCCGCAAGGCGTTCGAAGACCGCTTCTCGTCGAAGGTGATGGCGCAGAACTACCTGAACACGTACGAAGAACTGCTGCGCGCGAAGCGCCGCACGGTGCTGCGTGAAGTCAACGCAGGCTGATCTTTTTCATCGAAGACTGCGCCGTCCCGGCGCGGTCTCCACGATGTCCCGGCAACGCCCCGCATGTGTCGAACACGCGGGGCGTTGTTGCATTTGCGCTGCACGTGGATGCGAACGACGCGCGGAATGCGCCGAAAGTGTGTGTTCGCGGTCCGGCAACCGTGAGACGAATCCGTAATATCCCTATAATGGCCGTGCCGCAAATCCGGCGCAGCCCGGTTCATACGAGGAGATTGCTTTGGCGAGAACGAAACAGACGCGTGCGAGTGCGGCGCCCGGCGCCGGTACGTTGTTCGCGCTTCGCGCCATCGGTCTCGTGATCCTTGCTCGCTGGGTTTTCTCGATGGGCGAGATGGAACCGCTGACGGCGCTGCAGGCGATGGCCTCGTCGCCGTGGGCCTGCATCAATCTCATCTTTCTGTTTCTGCTGATCTTTCTGCCTGGCGCGAAGCCGCGCGCCGAGCGGCCGTTTCATCCGCTGCCGCAATGGCTGCGTCAGGCGCTGCGTCTGTTCGCTTTTCTCTGTCTGCTGTTCGCGGTCTGGTCCGTCGGGGCCTTCGTCTGGGCGGCGGGTTGGCGGCGCGCCTTCAATGCCGTCGCGGCGACCAACGGCTGGCTGATCGCCGCGCCCACGCTCTATGCCGTCGTCGTGTGGATCTGCCGTCCGCGTGCGCTGTGGCGCACGAATATCGCGGCACGCCGCTTTGCGGTAGGGCGCTTCGCGATCTCGATCGATGCTGTCACGCGCACGGCGGTGGTCTGGGCGGAAAGCCGCAAGCTCGGCCAGTACGATGCGCGCGAACTGTCGCTGCGCTGGCAGGATGGTATGCATCGCACGGCAGGCATGGCGCGCGCCGCGCACGCCGTCGATCTGTCGGGCGCGCAGCCCGCGACGGTGCCGCCCATTTCGAATGGACACGCGACGCTGGAACGCGCTGGCGTCGGCGGCTTGCTACGGCGTCCGAAAATTGAACTGATGTGGGATTCGCCCGCCGCTGCCGGCCACAACCGGCAGACGGTATTCAGGACGCCGCTTTCGACGGAAGGCGATCGCGTGGCCGCGCGCGCACTGGAAGCGCATCTGCGTCAAGCCTAGTACTTCCGGGCGCGGTGCTCGCGCCCGTCTTTCGGCGCTGCAAAACACCAACCGCTTTCATCGATCATGGAGGAGTCCATGCTGATCCGCTGGTTGCTGGCCGCTGTTCATCTGCTGGGTTACGGTTTCGCGCTTGCGGCGATCATTGGGCGCACACAGGGGCTGCGACGCCTGACAGGGCCGGCCGATCTGCCACGCGTGTTTCTCGCGGATAACGTCTGGGGCATCACGGCCGTCGTTCTGATCGTCACGGGGCTGACGCGCGTGTTCGGCGGCTTCGAGAAGGGCGCCGGCTACTACCTGCACGAGCCGCTCTTTCACCTGAAGATGACAGCGCTCGTGCTGATCCTGATCCTGGAGGTTGCGCCGATGATGTCGCTGATCCGTTGGCGCGCTGCCGTCAGGAATGGCGAGTCGCCGGATCTCGCACGCGCCGGCCGGTTCGCCCGCATCGGGCACTGGCAGTCGATTCTGCTCGTTGTGATGGTGTTCGCCGCGACGGGTATGGCACGCGGCATAGGCGCGGGCGCTTCATAAGCGTAGTGCTTCGCTGCCGGTTCACGGCAGGCCGGGCGCGAATTCGGTTCGCAAGCTCGTCACGCGACGAAACGAAGCCGGGAAAGAAGCCCGAAAAGAAAAAGGCCCGAACGTTTCCGTCCGGGCCTTCTTTTCTTCGAATTTGGTGGGTAGTACTGGGATCGAACCAGTGACCCCTGCCGTGTGAAGGCAGTGCTCTACCGCTGAGCTAACCACCCGAAGAGCTGTGCATTATGTCAGCTCTTTTAGACTTCGACAAGCACTTTTTAAGCAATTTGCGCATCGGCGTTTGCGGACGCGTCTTCCGCAGCCGGTTGCGTGCGCCACACGCTGGTTCCCTTCAACGCTTTGTCGAGGTCGTCGAGCAGGGCTTCGTGTTCGGAAAGCTCCTCTTCCGACGCAGCCAGCACCACGAGCTCGAGCGTATCGAGCTTCACGCGCTTCGTGCCGCCGGCTTCGCCCGCTGCCGCTTCGCCGATCATGTCGATCACGAGGCTCTCCTGGCCGCGTGTCATCGCGAGGTACACCTCGGCGAGCAGTTCCGAATCGAGCAGCGCGCCGTGCAGCGTGCGGTGCGCGTTGCTGATGCCGAAGCGGTCGCACAGCGCGTCGAGCGAATTGCGCTTGCCCGGGAACATCGACTTCGCGCGCACGAGCGTGTCGATCACCTCGCCGCAATGTTGCGAGAAGGGCGGCAGGCCGAGCAGCGCGAACTCGGCGTCGAGAAAGCCGATATCGAAGGGCGCGTTGTGGATGATGAGTTCCGCATCCTGCAGGAAATCGCGCAGCTCGTCGGCGATCTCGGCGAACTTGGGCTTGTCGCTCAGGAATTCCGTCGTCAGGCCGTGGACGGCCAGCGCGCCCGGATCGCTGTCGCGTTCCGGGTTCACGTAGAAGTGCAGGTTGTTGCCCGTCAGCCGGCGATTCACCAGTTCGACGCAGCCGATTTCGATGATGCGGTCGCCCGTTCTCGCATTCAGTCCTGTCGTTTCCGTATCGAGGATGATTTGACGCATGTCGGTATTGCCTGCCTGTGTTGATGCGTGAAAAGAATAGGGTGCTCGTTGCGGATGCGCCGCCGCGAATCCGTTATAGATCCGCCAGCGACGCGACGCCGCGATTGGCGAGCGCATCCGCGCGCTCGTTCTCCGGATGGCCTGCGTGACCTTTAACCCAGCGCCACTCGAGTTGATGCTGCTGTGTGAGCGCGTCGAGGCGCTTCCAGAGGTCGGCGTTTTTCACGGGCGCTTTCGCGGCCGTCACCCAGCCTTTTTTCTTCCAGCCGTGAATCCATTCGCTGATGCCTTTCTGCACGTATTGCGAGTCGGTGTGCACGACTGCCTTGCACGGGCGCTTCAGCGCCTCGAGCGCGGCGATCACGGCCATCAGTTCCATCCTGTTGTTGGTCGTGTTCGCTTCGCCGCCGAACAGTTCCTTTTCCTGCGTGCCGTAACGCAACAGCGCGCCCCAGCCGCCGGGGCCGGGATTGCCCTTGCAGGCGCCGTCGGTGAAGATTTCGATCTGGTCAGAACTCATTGGGTCTTGTTGCGGGTATTGGGTGTGGCGGCGGGTGCCAGGCCGGCCGCGAGCACGGGTTTCTTCACTTTGAGCGAACCGACGAGACGCATGCCGCGCACTCGCTTGATGGCCGTGACCATGTAGACGGCGCCGAAAATCGGCCACCACCGGTCCCCGGCCGCTTCCATGAACTGATAGCGCGACAGCCATTTTTCGCCGACGAGGGGCGGACGATAGCAGCCGAAGCGTCCGCGTTCAAGGTCGAAGCCGAGCAGCTTGATCCAGTCTTTCAGGCGGGTAAAAGCGATCAGGTCGTGCGCGGCGGGCACGAACGGCCGTCCCGCGACCTTGCCGAACGACTGCCGCGCACCCCACAGCGACAGCGAATTGAAGCCGAGAATGATCAGCTGGCCTTCGGGCATCAGCACGCGCTCGGCTTCCCGCAACAGCCGGTGTGGATCGCGCGTGAACTCGAGCGTGTGGGGCATCACGATCAGGTCGACGCTCTGCGCCTCGAACGGCAGGTCGAGCAGGTCGCACCAGACGGCGCTGCGACCGACCGGCGCGTGACGCTCGGGCAGGCCGCCCGCCACGCCGCGCGGAAACGTGTACGGCGCGCTCGCGCCGCTTTCCGCGTCGAGCACGAGACCGCGGCCCGGCATGCGGTTTTCGCGGAGCGCGTCGAGCTGCGGCAAGCCTAGTTGCAGCGCGTGGTAGCCGAATACGTCGGACACGACGCGGTCGAGCTGCGCCTGCTCCCACTCCAGCACATAGCGTCCAGGCGAGGAGGTAGTCCAGGCAGGCCAGTCTATAATCGATCGGTCAGACATGTTGAAGAATGCGTCGCCTATGAAATCGCTCGAGTACGTGCCCGTCCCGGCGTTTGATGACAATTACATCTGGGTCGTGTCGGATGGCCATCATGCCATCGTCGTCGATCCGGGCGACGCCGCCCCGGTGAAGGCTTATCTGTCAAAACGGGGATGGCGGCTGAGCGCTATTTTACTCACCCACCATCATGCCGACCACGTCGGCGGAGTGGCCGATCTGCTGAACGGCCAGGATGTGCGTCGGGATTTACCCGTCTATGGGCCCGCCGGCGAGACGATCCCCTGGCTGACGGTGCGCCTCAAACAGGGCGACACCGTGCACATCGCCGCGCCTTCGCTCGATTTCACGATCCTCGATGTCCCCGGTCATACGAGCGGCCATATCGCGTATTTCCAGGCGGCCGACCCGCACAGCGCGCCCCACGTGTTCTGCGGCGACACGCTGTTCGCCTGCGGCTGCGGCCGGCTATTCGAAGGGACGCCCGCGCAGATGCTGACGTCGCTCGACGCGCTCGCCGCGCTTCCCGGCGAAACGGAAGTGCACTGCGCGCACGAATATACATTGTCGAATATCCGCTTCGCGCTCGCGTGCGAGCCGGACAATGCAAAGCTGCAAGCCTGGCGCGACGAAGCCGCGGCGCTGCGGGCGCGCGATGTCCCGACGCTGCCTACCACAATCGCCCATGAGCGCGCCGTCAACCCGTTTCTGCGCGCGGGCGAAGCGTCCGTGCAGGCGACGCTCGCCGAGCAGTTGCATGAATCGGTGCCGGACCGGCTGGCCGCGTTCACATTGATGCGAGAGTGGAAGAACAGGTTCCGCTGACCGCTCAGCGCATGGGGGCATGCTCATCCGAATCGTAGAAACAAACGCCAAGCCTAGGATTTCGCAGACTTTTTCACATCTTTCTGATTGACGGGAACGACGCACTTTCGTACTATCGGCTGCAAATTCCAGCCCCTTTGGAAGCCGAGACGTTCATGAGATTCATCTTTTGCGCGTTGTTGGTCCTGACGCTCGCCGCCTGTGCGAGCCAGGGGCCTACGACGAATAGCCTTTCCACTGCTTCCAATCCTGCCAATCAGCAAGCCGTAGCCGACGCCCTTCGCAAGACCGCCACCGCCAAAGAAACCATCAACGTCGACCAGGG
Source organism: Paraburkholderia azotifigens (assembly GCF_007995085.1). Classification (GTDB taxonomy): domain Bacteria; phylum Pseudomonadota; class Gammaproteobacteria; order Burkholderiales; family Burkholderiaceae; genus Paraburkholderia; species Paraburkholderia azotifigens. Next base: position 1,465,035 of record NZ_VOQS01000001.1, on the reverse strand, counting down.
TTCCGTCGACCAGTTGACGAGCGCGGACAGCGATCTCTGGGGACGTATCCGTCGTGGTTTTCAGATGCCCGACCTGCAGAGCGACCTCGTCGACATGCAGGCGAACTGGTACGCGCAACGCCCGGACTACGTTCAGCGCATGACCGAACGGTCGCAGAAGTACCTGTACCACATCGTCGAAGAACTCGAAGCGCGCCATATGCCGACGGAGCTGGCGCTGTTGCCGTTCATCGAATCCGCGTATAACCCGCAGGCGCTGTCGGTCGCGAAGGCGGCGGGCATGTGGCAGTTCGTGCCTGGCACGGGCCGCACGTACAACCTCAAGCAGAACATGTGGCAGGACGAGCGGCGCGACGTGCTGGCGTCGACCAGCGCCGCGCTCGACTATCTGTCTCGTCTGCACGATATGTTCGGCGACTGGTATCTCGCGCTCGCCGCGTACAACTGGGGTGAGGGCAACGTGCAGCGCGCGATCGCGCGCAACGAGGCAGCCGGCCTGCCGACGGACTACCAGAGCCTGCGCATGCCGATGGAAACGCGCAACTACGTGCCGAAGCTGCAGGCAGTCAAGAACATCGTGATGAACCCGCAGGTCTTCGGGCTCACGCTGCCGTCCATTCCGAACCACCCGTACTTCGTGACGGTGACGACGTCGCACGACATCGACGTCGACACGGCGGCGAAGCTCGCGAACATGACGCCCGACGAGTTCCGTTCGCTGAATCCGTCGTTCAAGAAGCCGGTCATTCTCGGCGCGACGCAGCCGCAAATCCTGTTGCCGTTCGACAACGCCAGCGCGTTCGAGCGCAACCTGAAGTCGTACACGGGTTCGCTGTCGTCGTGGACGACCTACACGGTCACCGAGCGCAGCCGTCCTGCCGCGATCGCCGAAAAGATCGGCGTCGACCCCGACACGCTAATGGCCGTGAACAAGATTCCGGCGGGCATGCGCCTGAAGCCGGGTTCGACCATCGTCGTGCCGCGCGCCGATGACGACGACGAAGACATCAGCGCCGACGTCGCCGAAAGCGCCGTGCTCGCGATGGAGCCGGACGTGCCCGACACGCGCAAGATGCTGATTCGCGTGCGCCGCAAGCAGTCCATGGCATTGCTCGCCGATCGCTACGACGTGTCGATCGGCCAATTGAAGGCGTGGAACCGGACGAAGCGCGACATGGTGATGCCGGGTCAGGTCATCGTCCTGCACGTGCCCGTCGGCAAGGCAATGCCGAGCGAGCCGGGCCCGCAAAAGCTGGCGACGGTGCCGGTCGGCGGCGGGGTGGAGAAGGCCAGCGCCCAGGTCGCAGACACGCGTTCCGAATCGCGCTACGATAAGAAGCGAGGCCGCGGCCACACTGGCGTGGTGAAGGTATCGGAACCGGTCGCGAAGCCTACTGCCGCAAAAGGCAAGGTGACGAAGGTTTCGACCGAAGCGGCCGCCAAGGCGTCGAAGGCCGATTCCGGTAGCCGCCATAAGGTCTCGGCCAACGCGAAGAAGGGCAAGTAAACAACGGCGGCCTTTCCGAGGGTGACCGAACATGCGTTGCGGGGGCAGCGCATGAAGTGCGCTCCGATCTTTCCTCGATTTCCAGAACGCCGTCACTTCAGGTGACGGCGTTTTTCGTTTTCAACCCGGTGTTTTCCTCTGACGTTCCCCGTACGCGAAGCGCGGTCTTGGCGCCACGATGGACACGATTCCGTTATCGTTCACCCTCGTGCCCGCCGGGCCTATTTGCTGATGCATCATGTTCTCGACGCCGCTTCGTGTCTTTCTGCTTTTCTCAGCCGGTTACTTCATCTCGTATGTGTTTCGTGGCGTGAATCTCGGCTTTGCGCCGCTGATCACCCATGAGCTCGGGTTGTCGGCCGCCGATCTCGGTCTGCTCACGAGTCTCTATTTTCTTGGCTTCGCAGGCGCGCAACTGCCTGCCGGCGTGTTGCTCGATCATTACGGTTCGCGTCGCGTGACTGCGGGCATGCTGCTGTTTGCCGCGGCGGGCATCGGTGTGTTCGGCGCGGCCCACGGCGTCGGCACGATGATGGCGGGGCGGCTGTTGATCGGTGTCGGCGTGTCGGTGTGTCTGGGCGGCGCGTTCAAGGCGCTCGCGCAGCATTTTCCGGCGGCGCGTCTGCCGCTGATCAATGGGCTGGTGATGGCCGTCGGTGGTCTGGGCGGCGTCGTAGTCGGTTCGCCGTTGACGTGGGTGCTGACTTTCGCGAGCTGGCGCAGCGTCTGTTTCGCGCTCGTGGTCCTCACGATCGCCGTCGCGGCCTTGCTTTGGGTGTTTGCGCCTGAAAAGCAAGAGACGCGTCATCAGGCCAGCCTCGTCAGCCAGTTCAAGGGTACGTGGCACATCCTGCGCAGCGCGGCGTTCTGGAAGATCGCGTCGTTCTCGGTCGTCACGCAGGGCGTGTTCTACGCGATGCAATCGCTATGGGTGGGCGCGTGGCTGCGCGACGTATCCGGTTTCGGCTCGCATGAGGCGGCTGCATTCGTGTCCGTGCTGGGTTTCGCGATGATGGCCGGCTGCGTGGGCTTCGGCGCGGCGGCCCGCAGCATGGAGCGCCGCGGGCTGTCGCTGTATGCGTTTTGCGGCGTCGGCATGGCGCTGTTCGTGATCACGCAACTGCTGATCATGCTGCGCGCGCCGCTGCCCGCGGGCCTCCTGTGGGCGGCTTACGGGATTTTCGGCGGCGTCGGCATCCTCAGCTATGCGGTGCTGGCGCGCCACTTTCCGCCTCATCTGATCGGCCGCGCCAATACGACGCTGACGCTGATCATTTTCCTGCTGATCTTCGGTTTTCAGATCGGTGTCGGCGCGGTGCTGTCGCGCTGGACGCCTGTCGACGGCCACTATCCGGCCGCCGCGCATCTGACGGCGTGGGGCATTCTCGTCGCGCTGCAACTGGCGAGCGCCGTCTGGTACGTACTGCCGAGCCGCGTGCTCGCCAAAGACCCTGCGCCCATTCACGCCGAACATCAGCCGTAAGTTGCGGGGCGTATCCTGATAAGGCGAAAGAGGGCCGCGAAGCCAGCCTTTACAGCACGCTGCTTGCGCCCCGAGCGGTCGGGCGGGCACTGTTCGCCCGCCCGTCGCCATCTCGGATTTGAAGAGAAGGGTCGTTTCAGGCTATAATTTCAAGGTTTGAGCTTATCAACCCGCACCCTAGCGCCTACCTCTCCCACACCGTTCATCCGCCGCGTTTCGTTGTAGTTCCGGTCGTATCTTCGTGAATACCCCGGCTACCGTCGCCAGCGGCCCGCAACCAGCCAGTCCGCCTACACAATGGGTCGACTGCCAGCTCTGCGGCGCCCGATGCGACTTCCTGCGAACAGCGACAACGCGAGCGAGCCTGCGCGCGCATCCTCAGATGCGCCTTGCCGCGGCCCGCACGGTCGGATAGACAGGTCGGCAACAGGGTGTTCCCCCAAGGAGTCTCCCGTGTTGCCGTCATTTTCTCCCGCTCTGCTCGCGCTCGCCGACGGCACGGTCTTTCGTGGTTACTCGATCGGTGCGCCCGGCCATACGATCGGCGAAGTCGTCTTCAATACCGCCATCACCGGTTATCAGGAAATCCTGACCGACCCCAGCTACGCGCGCCAGATCGTCACGCTGACGTATCCGCACATCGGCAACGTCGGTGTGAACGCCGAAGACGTCGAAGCTACGAAAGTCCATGCCGCCGGCCTGATCATCCGTGATCTGCCCATCCTCGCGTCGAACTTCCGCATGGAGCGCACGCTCCCCGATTACCTGAACGCGGAAGGCGTTGTCGCCATCGCCGGCATCGACACCCGCAAGCTGACGCGTGTGCTGCGCGACAAGGGCGCACAGAACGGCGCGATTCTCGCAGGCTCGGATGACGAAGCGAAGGCAATCGAACTCGCGCGCTCGTTCCCCGGCCTCGCGGGCATGGACCTCGCGAAGGTCGTGTCGACGCAGAAGCCGTACGAATGGAAGCAGACGGAATGGCGTCTCGGTAGCGGCTACGGCATGCAGAACACGCCGCGCTACCGTGTCGTCGCCTTCGACTACGGCGTGAAGTACAACATCCTGCGCATGCTGGCCGAACGAGGCTGCCACGTTACCGTGCTGCCGGCGCAGTCCACGGCGGCCGACGCGCTCGCGCTCAACCCGGACGGCGTGTTCCTGTCGAACGGTCCCGGCGATCCTGAGCCTTGCGACTACGCGATCGCGGCGACCAGGGAATTCATCGAGCGCGGCATTCCGACCTTCGGCATCTGCCTCGGCCATCAGATCATGGGTCTCGCCGTCGGCGCGAAGACGATGAAGATGAAGACGGGCCATCATGGCGCGAACCATCCCGTGAAGGATCTGGAAGACGGCCGTGTGGTGATCACGTCGCAGAACCACGGTTTCGCGGTCGACGCCGACACGCTGCCCGCGAACGCGAAGGTCACGCACGTGTCGCTGTTCGACGGCACGCTGCAGGGCTTCGCGCTGACGGACAAGCCGGCTTTCTGCTTCCAGGGTCACCCGGAAGCGTCGCCCGGTCCGCACGACATCGCTTATCTGTTCGACCGCTTCACGGCGTTGATGGATCAGGCGAAGGGCCACAAGTCGGCGGCGGCATAAGCCCAGCTCGCGACTAGCGACGGGAATACGGCGCGCCCCGCGACGCCGTTCGGCCGGCCCATCTAGGCACGGTCCGAACGGCACACCGCCGGCGCGCCAACGGTAAGAACTCAGGAATACATTAGCGAGAGCGTTATGCCCAAGCGGACAGACATCAAGAGCATCCTCATCATCGGCGCGGGTCCGATCATCATCGGCCAGGCGTGCGAGTTCGATTACTCGGGCGCGCAGGCGTGCAAGGCGTTGCGTGAGGAAGGCTACAAGGTCATCCTCGTCAACAGCAATCCGGCGACGATCATGACCGACCCGAACACGGCCGACGTCACGTACATCGAACCGATCACGTGGGAAGTGGTCGAGCGCATCATCGCGAAGGAGCGCCCCGACGCGATCCTGCCGACGATGGGCGGCCAGACCGCGCTGAACTGCGCGCTCGATCTGCATCACCACGGCGTGCTGGAGAAGTACAACGTCGAGCTGATCGGCGCTTCGCCGGAAGCGATCGACAAGGCCGAAGACCGCCAGAAGTTCAAGGACGCGATGACGAAGATCGGTCTCGGCTCGGCGAAGTCCGGCATTGCCCATTCGATGGAAGAAGCGATGGCCGTGCACGCGGAAATCGCCGCGTTCACGGGCGGCAGCGGCTACCCCATCGTGATCCGTCCGTCGTTCACGCTCGGCGGCTCGGGCGGCGGTATCGCGTACAACCGCGAAGAATTCGAAGAGATCTGCAAGCGCGGCCTCGATCTGTCGCCGACGCGCGAGCTGCTGATCGAAGAATCGCTGCTCGGCTGGAAAGAGTACGAGATGGAAGTGGTCCGCGACAAAAAGGACAACTGCATCATCGTCTGCTCGATCGAAAACCTCGACCCGATGGGCATTCACACGGGCGACTCGATCACGGTCGCGCCCGCGCAGACGCTCACCGACAAGGAATACCAGATCCTGCGTAACGCATCGCTCGCCGTGCTACGCGAGATCGGCGTCGATACGGGCGGCTCGAACGTGCAGTTCTCGATCAATCCGAAAGACGGCCGGATGATCGTCATCGAAATGAATCCGCGTGTGTCGCGGTCGTCGGCGCTCGCGTCGAAGGCGACGGGCTTCCCGATTGCGAAGGTCGCGGCGAAGCTGGCCGTCGGCTACACGCTGGACGAACTCAAGAACGAAATCACGGGCGGCCAGACGCCGGCTTCGTTCGAACCGACCATCGACTACGTCGTCACGAAGATCCCGCGCTTCGCGTTCGAGAAATTCCGTGAAGCCGATCCGCGCCTGACCACGCAGATGAAGTCGGTCGGCGAAGTGATGGCGATCGGCCGTACGTTCCAGGAATCGTTCCAGAAGGCGCTGCGCGGCCTCGAAGTCGGCGTCGACGGTCTCGACGAAAAGACCACGAGCCGTGACGAAGTGATCCGCGAGATCGGCGAAGCCGGTCCGGACCGTATCTGGTACGTCGGCGACGCATTCCGCCTCGGTCTGACGCAACAGGAAATCTTTGAGGAAACGGCAATCGATCCGTGGTTCCTCGCGCAGATCGAAGAGATCGTGCGAAAGGAAAAGGCGCTCGAAGGCCGCACGCTTGAGAGCCTCACGAAGGAAGAGTTGCTGTATCTCAAGCAGAGCGGCTTCTCGGATCGCCGCCTCGGCAAACTGGTCGGCGTGAAGGGTCCGGACGTGCGCAAGCGCCGTATCGAGCTGAACGTGCGCCCTGTGTACAAGCGCGTCGACACCTGCGCAGCGGAGTTTGCGACGAAGACGGCCTACATGTACTCGACCTACGAGGAAGAGTGCGAAGCCAACCCGACGAACAACAAGAAGATCATGGTGCTGGGCGGCGGCCCGAACCGGATCGGCCAGGGTATCGAGTTCGACTACTGCTGCGTGCACGCCGCGCTCGCGATGCGCGAAGACGGCTACGAAACGATCATGGTCAACTGCAACCCTGAAACCGTTTCGACCGACTACGACACGTCCGACCGTCTGTACTTCGAGCCGCTGACGCTCGAAGACGTGCTCGAAATCGTCGACAAGGAAAAGCCGCTCGGCGTGATCGTCCAGTACGGCGGCCAGACGCCGCTGAAGCTCGCGCTCGATCTCGAGGCGAACGGCGTGCCCATCGTCGGCACCTCGCCGGACATGATCGACGCCGCGGAAGACCGCGAGCGGTTCCAGAAGCTGCTGCAAGACCTGAACCTGCGTCAGCCGCCCAACCGCACGGCGCGTGCGGAAGACGAGGCGCTGAAGCTCGCCGACGAGATCGGCTATCCGCTCGTCGTGCGTCCGTCGTACGTGCTGGGCGGCCGCGCAATGGAAATCGTTCACGAGCCGCGCGACCTCGAGCGCTATATGCGTGAGGCCGTGAAGGTGTCGAACGATTCGCCCGTGCTGCTCGACCGCTTCCTGAATGATGCGATCGAGTGCGACGTCGACTGCATCTCGGACGGCGACACGGTGTTCATCGGCGGCGTGATGGAGCACATCGAGCAAGCCGGCGTGCACTCGGGCGATTCGGCGTGCTCGCTGCCGCCGTACTCGCTGTCGCAGGAAACCGTCGATGAACTGAAGCGTCAGACGGGCGCGATGGCGAAGGCGCTGAACGTGATCGGCCTGATGAACGTGCAGTTCGCGATCCAGCAGGTTCCGCAGGCTGACGGCTCGAAGCAGGACATCATCTACGTGCTCGAAGTCAACCCGCGCGCATCGCGTACCGTGCCGTACGTGTCGAAGGCGACGAGCCTGCCGCTCGCGAAGATCGCGGCGCGCGCGATGGTCGGCCAGAAGCTCGCGCAGCAGGGCGTCACGAAGGAAGTGATTCCGCCGTACTTCAGCGTGAAGGAGGCGGTGTTTCCGTTCGTCAAGTTCCCGGCCGTCGACCCCGTGCTCGGACCGGAAATGCGTTCGACGGGCGAAGTGATGGGCGTCGGCCGCACGTTTGGCGAAGCGCTCTTCAAGTCGCAGCTCGCGGCAGGTTCGCGTCTGCCGGAATCGGGCACGGTGCTGTTGACGGTGATGGACGCCGACAAGCCGAAGGCCGTCGAAGTCGCGCGCATGTTGCATGAACTCGGCTATCCGCTCGTCGCGACGAAGGGCACGGCGGCCGCCATCGAAGCGGCGGGTGTCCCCGTCAAGGTCGTGAACAAGGTGAAGGACGGCCGTCCGCACATCGTGGACATGATCAAGAACGGCGAGATCGCGCTCGTCTTCACGACTGTCGACGAAACGCGCGCCGCCATCGCCGATTCGCGTTCGATCCGCATGAGCGCGCAGGCACAGAAGGTCACGTACTACACGACGATGTCGGGCGCGCGTGCCGCCGTGGAAGGCTTGCGTTATCTGAAAGACCTGGAAGTCTATGATTTACAAGGACTCCACGGTCGCCTAAACTAAGGCTTCAGATTTCTGTCCAAGACGTAAGTGCCGCGGTTAAGCGGCGTCCCTGAGGTGTCAGATCGGGCTTCGTGCCACATTTGCGCACCATGCGGGATGCACTTAACCGCGGTGATTTTTTTGTGGCTGTTTTTTGCCAAAGAGTTGTTTATGAGCACTATTCCATTGACGAAGCGCGGCGCAGATCAGCTGCGCGACGAATTGCAGCGTTTGAAATCGGTTGAGCGTCCTGCCGTCATCAATTCCATCGCGGAAGCGCGTGCCCAGGGCGATCTATCGGAAAACGCCGAGTACGACGCTGCAAAAGAGAAGCAGGGCTTTATCGAAGGGCGTATCGCCGAGATCGAGTCGAAGCTGGCGGCCGCGCAGATCATCGATCCGTCCGCTGTCGACGCCGACGGCCGCGTCGTGTTTGCCGCGACAGTCGATCTGGAAGATCTGGATTCGGGTGATTCGGTTACCTATCAAATCGTCGGCGACGACGAAGCTGATCTTGAGCACGGCCTCATCTCCGTCAGCTCGCCGATCGCGCGTGCGCTGATCGGCAAGTCGGAAGGCGATGTTGCTTCGGTGCAGGCGCCGGGCGGCGTGCGCGAATACGAAATCATCGCGGTCCGGTACATCTGAGGCCAGGGTCGTGTCTTCGATGCCGCATCGTCTGTTCCGCCTGCTGACAGTCGTGTGGGTCGGCAGTCTGCTGACCATCGGCTACGCCGTGGCGCCCGTGCTGTTCACGTCGCTCGACCGGATGACGGCGGGCGCGGTCGCGGCGCAGCTGTTCCGGATCGAGGGCGTGATCGGCGTGGTGTGCGGCGTGCTGCTGCTTGCGCTGTGCAACGTGCTGGTCCGGCGCGGTGGCGATGCTTACCGGCGTTTGCGCTGGCTGATTGCGGGCATGCTGGTGTGCGTGCTGGTTGGCTACTTCGCGTTGCAGCCGTTCATGAATGCGCTGCGCATTGCTGCGCAGGAAGCAGGTACGGATGTCGGCCACTCAGCCTATGCGAGCCGCTTCGGCATGCTGCACGGCGTGTCGAGCGTGTTCTATCTGATCGAAAGCCTGCTGGGTATCGTGCTTGTGTGGAAGCTGCCGGCGGGAGCCGGTATTCCGGTTGAGCAGGGCGCCGGACGAGTTGCGGGGCGGACGGCGGGGTAATGCGTCGATGCCGGCGGCGGTGATCAGACATCTGGCGCGCGTCCGGTAAAGAAAGCGACCGATCGCCGCATGAATGCGTCCAGCGATTCTCCATTGATCGGCGCGGTCCGCATAACGAATCGGGATTCCGCGCCGCTTCCGCGTTACTTCGACGACTGATGCATGCGCTTTGCGCTGCTTTGGCGTTTCTTGGCCCGCTTGATGTTGCCGCCCGCCGTGACGCGCTCGTTGCCGCGCACGACTACTTTTTGCGGCTTCGGACGGCGCATCGGATTGTCGGTCGCCTTGACGACCTTGACGACGCGCGGTGCGCGACCTTTGTTCGACGGCGCTTCTTCTGCGGCTTCACGGGCGCTCGGTAGCGCGCCGCGTCTGGCGGCGGTTTTCGCGCCAGCCTTCGTTGCCGGGGCGCGTTCGGTCGCGGCCTTTTCCGGCTTCCAGATGACCAGCAGCTTGCCGATATGCTGGATCGGTGCGGCGCTCAGGCGATCGCAGATTTCTTCGTAGATTGCGATGCGCTCTTCGCGTTCGTCACCGAATACGCGGATCTTGATCAGCTGGTGCGCTTTCAGGTGGACCTTGATTTCGGCCAGCACGGCGTCGGTCAGCCCCTCGGCGCCGATGATCACGACCGGTTTGAGCGCGTGAGCCTGGGAGCGCAAGTCGGCGCGTTGTTCGGAAGAGATTTTGAGGGCGGGCATGGGAAGTGGGAGACTCGACTAAAATGGCGGCGCCTGCGAGCAGGGATCGGTCGATCCGGCGAAACGGCAGGCGGCGCGCGAAAAGTTAGAAAACGGCGGGCGGTGAATGCGGCGCCCGCAGAAAGTGCGGCAGCGGCGCGAACTGCAAGCAGAACCACAGCGCGGAACACGGCCTTTGGCTGCAGCCGCGCGAATTAAACGCGTATTATCCGCTAAAAGCGCGGTATCACGTAGCAAGACTTCAACGTTTCATGGCAAAAAACAAGTTCAACACGTCGTGGCTGCACGACCACATCAACGATCCGTACGTGAAAATGGCGCAGCGGGAGGGCTATCGCGCCCGCGCTGCGTACAAGCTGAAGGAAATCGACGAGCAGGACAAGTTGATTCGTCCTGGCCAGGTCATCGTGGATCTGGGCGCGGCGCCCGGCAGCTGGAGCCAGTACGTGCGCAACAAGCTTGCGCAGGGCAAGAATCGCGATTCGCAACGCGAGGGCGGGATCGACGGCACGATCATTGCGCTCGACCTGCTGCCGATGGAGCCGATCGCCGATGTGCATTTCATCCAGGGCGACTTCCGCGAAGACAACGTTCTCGAACAGCTGGAAGAAGTTGTGGGAGATCGCGATGTCGATCTTGTAATTTCGGATATGGCGCCCAACCTGTCGGGAGTGGCGGTGGCGGACGCCGCGCGGATCGAGCATGTGTGCGATCTCGCGCTGGAATTTGCCCAGAACCACCTTAAGTCCGATGGTGCCCTTTTAGTCAAATGTTTTCACGGCAGCGGCTACAGCCAGATTGTCGAAAAGTTCAAGCATCAGTTCAAGACGGTGGCTGCGCGCAAGCCGAAGGCGTCCCGGGACAAGTCGTCCGAGACGTTCATTCTCGGCAGGCATCTGAAGCGGCCCCGTTGAAACGGGTGCAGTGATATGTAAGCCCGCATTTCCGGTACGCCGGAAAATAAGAGCGCTGAGGTTGCGCGGTACGCTATTTATGCGGTAGCGAATGCTTATGGCAGGGGTCTTCGGACTGGATTAGAATGCCTGAGTGGTGCCGCAAGGCAAATGTAGGCGCTTGTCTATGAGTGAAGGAGTGGTGCTTTGAACAACAACATGTTTTCGAAAGCAGCAGTGTGGCTGGTGATCGCACTGGTGCTGTTTACGGTGTTCAAGCAGTTCGACAAGCCCCGTGTCCAGGAAGGCGTTTCCTATTCGCAGTTCATGGATGACGCGAAGAGCGGCAAGGTCAAGAGCGTGATCGTCCAGGGACGCAACCTGACGGTGACGCCGGCTGACGGTCAAAAGTACCAGATCGTGTCGCCGGGCGACATCTGGATGGTCGGCGACCTGATGAAGTATGGCGTCCAGGTGAGCGGCAAGGCTGACGACGAGCCGAATGCGCTGGTATCCGCGCTGTACTACCTCGGGCCAACCATCCTGATTATCGGATTCTGGTTCTACATGATGAGGCAGATGCAGGGGGGCGGGAAAGGCGGGGCCTTCTCGTTCGGTAAATCCCGTGCTCGTCTGATCGATGAGAACAACAACGCGATCAATTTCTCGGATGTCGCGGGCTGCGACGAGGCCAAGGAAGAAGTGTCCGAACTGGTCGACTTCCTGCGCGATCCGCAGAAGTTCCAGAAGCTGGGCGGCCGTATTCCTCGCGGGGTGCTGCTGGTCGGCCCGCCGGGAACCGGTAAGACGCTACTCGCGCGCGCCATCGCCGGTGAAGCGAAAGTGCCGTTCTTCAGCATCTCGGGTTCGGACTTCGTCGAAATGTTCGTCGGCGTGGGCGCGGCCCGCGTGCGCGACATGTTCGAACAGGCGAAGAAGCATGCGCCTTGCATCGTGTTCATCGACGAAATCGACGCGGTCGGTCGCCATCGCGGCGCGGGCATGGGTGGTGGTAACGATGAGCGCGAGCAGACGCTGAACCAGATGCTCGTCGAGATGGATGGTTTCGAGGCGAACTCGGGCGTGATCGTGATCGCCGCGACGAACCGTTCCGATGTGCTCGACAAGGCGCTACTGCGTCCGGGCCGTTTCGACCGCCAGGTGTACGTCGGTTTGCCGGATATCCGTGGCCGCGAGCACATCATGAAGGTGCACCTGCGCAAGGTGCCGATCGCGAACGACGTCGATGCGGCAGTGATCGCACGCGGCACGCCGGGCTTCTCGGGCGCGGATCTCGCGAATCTGGTGAACGAAGCAGCGCTCTTTGCTGCGCGTCGCGGCAAGCGCATCGTCGAAATGCAGGACTTCGAGGACGCGAAGGACAAGATCTTCATGGGTCCGGAGCGCAAGTCGGCTGTGATCCGCGAAGACGCAAAGCGCGCGACGGCGTATCACGAGTCGGGCCACGCGGTGATCGCGAAGCTGTTGCCGAAGGCCGATCCCGTGCACAAGGTCACGATTATCCCGCGCGGCCGTGCGCTGGGCGTGACGTGGCAGCTGCCGGAGCACGACAACGAAACATATTCGAAGGACTATCTGCTTGACCGTCTGGCTATCCTGTTCGGCGGCCGTGTGGCAGAAGAGCTGTTCCTGAACCTGATCAGCACGGGCGCCTCGGACGACTTCAACAAGGCGACGTCCACGGCGCGCGCGATGGTTGCCCGCTTTGGCATGACGGACGCATTGGGACCGATGGTGTACGTCGACGACGAAAACGATCAGTCGCCGTTTGGCCGTGGTTTCACGCGCACCATTTCGGAAGCGACGCAGCAGAAGGTGGACGCGGAAATCCGTCGCGTGCTGGACGAGCAGTACAGCCTCGCGAAGCGTCTGCTGGACGAGAACCGCGACAAGGTCGAAGCGATGACCGCCGCGCTGATGGAGTGGGAAACGATCGACGCCGATCAGATCAACGACATCATGGCTGGCCGTCCACCGCGCTCACCGAAGAGCTCGCCGTCGCCGGGCGATGCTTCGGGCGGCAGCAGTCCGGGCACGGAAGTGAAGCCGGGCAGCGCAACCGCGCCGGCGACCTGATGATCGGTTAAAGGTGTTTTACGGGCCGGTGTGTTTTCACACCGGCCCGTTTTCATTTCTAATGCTGATCTGATCGCGATGCGGCCCTGTCGCGATGTGTCTTAATTTCTTTGCGTTCGTACCGCCCATTCTCGTGTCCAACTCCGATTCCCCGCTTTATCCGATCCCCGAGCCGATGCAATGCGGCCGCTTCACGTTCACGTTCGAACGTCCGCTCGTGATGGGCATCCTGAACGTCACTCCCGATTCTTTCTCCGACGGCGGCCTGTTCGGCGAACCGGGCAAGGCCCGGCAGCAAGCCGAGATGATGCTGGCGGATGGCGCGGACATCATCGATATCGGCGGCGAGTCCACGCGGCCCGGTGCGCCGCCCGTGCCGCTCGATGAAGAGCTGGCTCGTGTGATTCCGCTCGTCAAGGAGCTGAGTGACGCGGGCATTCCCGTGTCCGTCGACACGTACAAGCCCGAAGTGATGCGTCATGCGCTGGCATCGGGCGCTGATCTGATCAATGATATCTGGGGCTTCCGGATGCCCGGCGCGATCGATGCCGTGCGCGACAGCCAGTGCGGGCTGTGTGTGATGCACATGCTCGGCGAGCCGCAGACGATGCAGGTCGGTGAGCCGGTTTACGCCGACGTCGTCGCCGACGTCCGTGCCTTTCTTGATGAACGTGTAAACACGATGCTAAGCGCCGGTGTTGCAAAAAATCGCATCTGCGTTGATCCAGGCTTCGGATTTGGTAAGACCGTCGAGCATAATTATGCGCTGCTCGCACACCTGCCTAAGACGACCCCTGTCCTCGGTGATCCGCTGCCTATCCTTGCTGGCATGTCGCGCAAGTCGATGCTGGGCGCTCTCATCAATCGGCCGCCGCGGCAACGCGTCGCGGCAAGCGTTGCGGCGGCGGTATGTGCGGCTGAACGTGGCGCGGCGATCATCCGCGTGCACGATGTGGCGGAAACGGTGGATGCACTGAAAGTATGGGCGGCGACGCGCGACGCAGCGCGGCGCGCCTGATCTCCACGCTTGGGAGGAAAATTCTAATATGGCACGTCGATATTTCGGAACGGATGGGATTCGTGGCAAGGTCGGCGATGCGCCGATCACGCCGGACTTTGTGCTGCGGCTCGGCTACGCGGCCGGCAAGGTACTGGCAGGCGCCGACACCTGGGCGAAGACGGGCAAGCGCCCGACGGTGCTGATCGGCAAGGACACACGCGTGTCGGGCTACATGCTCGAAGCCGCGCTGGAGTCGGGCTTCTCGGCGGCGGGCGTCGACGTGATGCTGGCCGGGCCGATGCCGACACCGGGCGTCGCGTACCTGACGCGCGCCTTGCGTCTCGCCGCGGGCGTGGTGATCAGCGCGTCGCACAATCCGTACTACGACAACGGCATCAAGTTCTTCTCCGCCGACGGCAACAAGCTGCCGGACGAAGTCGAACTGCAAATCGAAGAGCAGCTGGACAAGCCGCTCGAATGCGCGCCGTCCGAGCGGCTCGGCAAGGCGCGGCGTCTGGACGACGCGGCCGGCCGCTACATCGAGTTCTGCAAGAGCACGTTCCCGCAGTCTTTCGACCTGCGCGGCATGAAAGTGGTGGTCGATTGCGCGCACGGGGCGGCGTATGACGTGGCGCCGCATGTCTTCCATGAGCTCGGCGCGGATGTGATCACGATCGGCGTGTCACCGAACGGCTTCAACATCAACGAGGGCGTCGGCGCAACGGCGCCGGATGCACTGGTGCGTGCGGTGCGCGCGAACAAGGCGGAACTCGGCATTGCGCTCGACGGCGACGCGGACCGCCTGCAGATCGTCGATGCGAACGGGCGGCTCTACAACGGCGACGAGCTGCTGTACGTGCTCGTGCAGGACCGGATCGCGACGCAAGGCAAGGTAGAGGGAGCCGTCGGCACGCTGATGACCAACATGGCCGTCGAGGTCGCGCTGAAGAAGGCTGGCGTGCAGTTCGTGCGCGCGGCCGTCGGCGACCGCTACGTGCTGGAGAAGCTGCGCGAGCACGGATGGGAACTGGGCGCGGAAGGCTCGGGCCACATCCTGTCGCTGGATCGTCATTCGACGGGCGACGGCATCGTCTCTGCGCTGCTGGTGCTCGCGGCGATGCAGCGCAGCGGCCGCTCGCTCGAACAGCTGCTCGAAGGCGTCAAGCTGTTCCCGCAGAAACTCATCAACGTCCGCATGCAGCCGGGGGCGGACTGGAAGGGCAGTGACGCGATCCGTCGCGCGATCAGCGAGGCCGAAGGTGCGCTCGACGGCAGCGGCCGTGTGCTGATTCGCGCCTCGGGCACGGAGCCCGTCCTGCGCGTGATGGTGGAAGCTGCGCACGAGAAGGATGCCCTGCATCACGCCGAAGCGATCGCAGCCGTCGTTAAACAGGCGACGACCTGATCCGCGAGGCAAGCGTTTCAACTGGAAGGGCGGCTTCATGCCGCCCTTTTTTTCGTTGAGGAAGACGTCGACGAATTAAAAAAATCGCTCAATAATTTTCGCTGAAGCGGCGATACGCGCAAACGTTGGCGTTCTGCCATTTTTGGGCATCCCGGCCCCATTCAGCACGCATCTGCTGCGACAGTGAAAACCCTGATGCAGCGCCTTTCACACCCGTAATAAGACTGTCACAGTAACTTCACGGATAGTCACGTTACTGTCACAAAGCGCCACTATTCTTCGCGGTGTCGTTGCACACGCTCACAACCACGGAGAAAACATGAAACTGATGCAAACCGCGTTCGCTGGCATGGCTGGCGCTCTCTTTGCGATCGCAGCGCAAGCCGCCGACATCACCGGCGCGGGCAGCACCTTTGCAGCACCGATCTACACGAAGTGGGCCGATGCGTATCAGAAGACGGGTGGCGGCAAGGTTAACTATCAGGGCATCGGCTCGTCGGGCGGCGTCAAGCAGATCGTCGCGAAGACGGTCGACTTCGCGGGCTCGGACGCTCCGCTGAAGGACGACGAACTGGCGAAGGAAGGCCTGTTCCAGTTCCCGACGGTCGTCGGCGGCGTGGTTCCCGTGATCAACGTGCCGGGTGTCAAGGCTGGCGAAATCACGCTGTCGGGCGAAGTGCTCGGCGACATCTACCTCGGCAAGGTCAAGAAGTGGAACGACCCGGCTATCGCCGCGCTGAACCCGAAGGTCAAGCTGCCGGATACGGACATCGCCGTGGTCCGCCGCGCTGACGGCTCGGGCACGTCGTTCATCTGGACGAACTACCTGTCGAAGGTCAACCCCGAGTGGAAGTCGAAGATCGGCGAAGGTTCGACGGTCAACTGGCCGACGGGTACGGGCGGCAAGGGCAACGACGGCGTCGCAGCCTTCGTGCAGCGTCTGCCGGGCGCAATCGGCTACGTCGAGTGGGCGTATGCGAAGCAGAACCACATGGTCTACGTCGACCTGAAGAACTCGGCTGGCACGGTTGTCGAGCCGAAGACGGAAACGTTCAAGGCAGCGGCAGCCGGCGCTGACTGGTCGAAGTCGTTCTACCAGATCCTGACGAACGAGCCGGGCAAGAACGCATGGCCGATCGTCGGCGCGACGTTCGTGCTGCTGCACACGACGCAGGAAAAGGGTCCGCAAGGCGCGGAAACGCTAAAGTTCTTCAACTGGGCGTTCAAGAACGGCGGTCAGGCTGCGAACGATCTGGACTACATCTCGCTGCCGGAATCGGTTGTGTCGGAAATCAAGACG
Source organism: Paraburkholderia azotifigens (assembly GCF_007995085.1). GTDB lineage: Bacteria > Pseudomonadota > Gammaproteobacteria > Burkholderiales > Burkholderiaceae > Paraburkholderia > Paraburkholderia azotifigens. The sequence goes on along the minus strand of NZ_VOQS01000001.1, from coordinate 1,448,498 downwards.
CAGTGGAAGGCAAAGGTCAAGGACGCATCGGGCAAGTCGCTCGCCGAGTAATCCTCGATACGCAGCAACAGCAGCGCACACCGCGCGCAGAGTCGTCGATGCGCGCGGCCGGCCGCCCGGCTTCGATGAGGCCCGGCGGCCGTAGTACTGGCCGTGTGGCATACGCCATGCGGCAACCGGAAACCGGAAACAGGTTTATCAGCTCCCATGTCCGACCTCCCTCTCACTTCTGACGCGGCCCGGTCGACTCCGCCCGGTAGCACGACGCAGAAAGCGCCCAGCCGCGCGGGCGACATCATTTTCGGCGGCATCGCCCGACTTGCCGCCATCGTCACGTTACTGCTGCTCGGCGGCATTATCGTGTCGCTGATCGTGGCTTCCCTGCCGACGATCCAGAAATTCGGCCTCGCATTCCTGTGGACTGCCGACTGGGATCCACCGTCCGAACAGTTCGGTGCACTGGTGCCCATCTACGGCACGATTGCGACGTCGATCATTGCGCTCATCATCGCGGTGCCCGTCAGCTTCGGCATCGCGCTTTTCCTGACCGAACTGTCGCCCGCCTGGCTGCGCCGCCCGCTCGGCATCGCGATCGAACTGCTCGCCGCGATTCCGTCGATCGTCTACGGCATGTGGGGTCTGCTCGTGTTCGCGCCGATCTTCGCGACCTATTTCGAAAAGCCGCTCGGCGCGCTGCTCGGCGGCATGCCCGTCATCGGCGCGCTGTTCAGGGGCGCGCCTATCGGCATCGGCATTCTGTGCGCGGGCGTCATTCTCGCGATCATGATCATTCCGTACATCGCGTCCGTGATGCGCGACGTGTTCGAAGTCACGCCCGTGCTGCTGAAGGAATCGGCATACGGCATTGGCTGCACGACGTGGGAAGTGATGTGGAAGATCGTCCTGCCGTTCACGAAGACGGGTGTGATCGGCGGCGTGATGCTCGGCCTCGGCCGCGCGCTCGGCGAGACGATGGCCGTCACGTTCGTGATCGGCAATACGAACCTGCTCGACAACGTATCGCTCTTTTCGCCGGGTAACAGCATCACGTCGGCGCTCGCGAACGAATTCGCGGAAGCGGCGCCAGGCCTGCATACGGCCGCGCTGATGGAACTCGGTCTGATCCTGTTTGTGATTACCTTCATCGTGCTGGCGATTTCGAAGATCATGCTGCTTCGCCTCGAGAAAGGGGAGGGCGCGAAATGACGCAATCCTCATTGAACATGCCGGGCAGCACGGACGCCGCAGCGCTCGAAGCGATGCGCAACAGGCTGCAGAAGCGCCGCAAGGCCACCAACGCAGTCGCGCTGACACTTTCGCTCGCCGCGATGGCGTTCGGCATTCTGTGGCTCGTGTGGATTCTGTACACGACGCTGCGTCTCGGCATCGGCGGTCTGTCCGTCGAGCTGTTCACGCAGTCGACGCCTCCGCCGAACACCGACGGCGGCGGTCTGGCGAACGCGATCGTCGGCAGCCTGATGCTGGTCGTGCTGGCCACGTTCGTCGGCACGCCCATCGGCATCATGGCGGGCGTGTATCTCGCCGAGTACGGCCAGAAGGGGTGGCTCGCGAGCATCACGCGCTTCATCAACGACATTCTGCTGTCTGCGCCGTCGATCGTCGTGGGTCTGTTCGTGTATGCGCTCGTCGTCGCGAAGATGGGTCATTTCAGCGGCTGGGCAGGCGTGATCTCGCTCGCGCTGCTGCAGATCCCGATCGTGATCCGCACGACGGAGAACATGCTGAAGCTCGTGCCGAACGCACTGCGTGAAGCGGCTTTCGCACTCGGCACGCCGAAGTGGAAGATGGTGCTGTCGATCACGCTGAAGGCGTCGGTCGCGGGCATCGTGACGGGCGTGCTGCTCGCGATCGCGCGTATTGCCGGCGAAACGGCGCCGCTGCTCTTCACGGCGCTGTCCAACCAGTTCTTCACGATGGACATGAATCAACCGGTTGCGAACCTGCCGGTTACGATCTTCAAGTTCGCGATGAGTCCGTTCGCGCAGTGGCAATCTCTCGCGTGGGCCGGCGTATTCCTGATCACGCTCGGAGTGTTGGGTCTCAACATTCTCGCGCGTACGATCTTTTCGAAAAAGTAAGGGCGGAGCGATCCGATGAACATGGCAGAAAGTCACCTGAATCCCGTCGAACGCCCGGCGGCACCCGCCGGTTTCGACCCGGCGCAGAGCGGTCAAGCGGCAGCGCCCTCGCGCCCGAAGATCGAAGTCAACAACCTGAACTTCTTCTACAACAAATATCACGCGCTGAAGAACATCAACCTGCAGATTCCCGAAGGCAAGGTGACGGCGTTCATCGGCCCGTCGGGCTGCGGCAAGTCGACGTTGCTGCGCACGTTCAACAAGATGTACGCGCTCTATCCGGAGCAGCGCGCCGAAGGCGAAATCCTGATGGACGGCGAAAACCTGCTAACGACGAAGCGCGATATCTCGCTGCTGCGCGCGCGTATCGGCATGGTGTTCCAGAAGCCGACGCCGTTCCCGATGTCGATCTACGACAACATCGCATTCGGCGTGAAGATGTTCGAAACGCTGTCGCGCTCGGAGATGGACGATCGCGTCGAATGGGCGCTGACCAAGGCTGCGCTGTGGAACGAAGTGAAGGACAAGCTGGGTCAGAGCGGCTACGGTCTGTCGGGTGGCCAACAGCAGCGTCTGTGTATCGCGCGCGGCATCGCGATCCGTCCGGAAGTGCTGCTGCTCGACGAACCGTGCTCGGCGCTCGATCCGATTTCGACGGGCCGCATCGAAGAGCTGATCGCCGAACTGAAGAGCGACTACACCGTCGTGATCGTCACGCACAACATGCAGCAGGCGGCGCGTTGTTCGGACTACACTGCATATATGTATCTCGGTGAGCTGATCGAGTTCGGCGATACCGAAAAGATCTTTATCAAGCCGGTCCGCAAGGAAACGGAAGACTACATCACGGGCCGCTTCGGTTAAGCGCTGGGCGCACGCAAGAGCTTAGGGAGTTAGATATGTCCGACAAACACCTGTCCAGCCAGTTCGACGCCGACCTGAATCTGGTGTCTTCGAAGGTGCTCGAAATGGGCGGCCTCGTCGAGGCGCAGATCGTTGCCGCGATGAACGCGTTGAACGAATTCGACGTTGGCATCGCCGATCAGGTGATCGCCGCCGAAGACCGTCTGAACCAGATGGAAGTTGAGATCGACGAAGAGTGCAGCAACATCATCGCGCGGCGTCAGCCGACGGCGCGCGATCTGCGCCTCGTGATGGCAATCTCGAAGACGATCACGAACCTCGAACGCGCCGGCGACGAAGCCGAGAAGATCGCGAAGCGCACGAAGCGCCTGTCGGAAGACGGCGCGTCGCGCACGATCAACATCGCCGAGATCAAGCTGTCGGGCGATATGGCCGTGAGCATCCTGCGCCGCGCGCTCGATGCGTTCGCGCGTCTCGACACCGTGGCCGCCGCGCAGATCGTGCGCGACGACAAGGCGATCGACGAGGAATTCCGCGCCTTCGTGCGCAAGCTGATTTCGTACATGACGGAAGATCCGCGCCTGATCTCCGTGGGTCTCGACTTCCTCTTCATCGCGAAGGCGATCGAGCGGATCGGCGACCACGCGAAGAACATCGCCGAGTTCATCATCTATGTGGTGAAGGGCACGGACGTGCGCCACATGGGCCGCGACGCGCTCGAGCGCGAAGCGCTCAGCTGATCGTCCGGCTTTCGACGAATCCGCTCAGCCAAACCGTATATACCGTTTATCAAGAGGCGCCGATGCCCAGCAGTATTCTCGTTATCGAAGATGAACCCGCAATTTCCGAGCTGATCTCGGTCAACTTGCAACACGCGGGCCATTGTCCGATTCGTGCGTACAACGCCGAACAGGCGCAGAACCTGATCAGCGACGTGCTTCCCGATCTCGTGCTGCTCGACTGGATGCTGCCGGGCAAATCGGGCATCGCGTTCGCGCGCGACCTGCGTAACAACGAGCGCACGAAGCACATCCCGATCATCATGCTGACTGCGCGCGGCGACGAGCAGGACAAGGTGCTCGGACTCGAGATCGGCGCCGACGACTACGTCACGAAGCCGTTTTCGCCGAAGGAACTGATGGCGCGCATCAAGGCGGTGCTGCGCCGCCGCGCGCCGCAGCTGACGGAAGACGTCGTCGCGATCAACGGTCTGAAGCTCGATCCCGCCACGCACCGCGTCGCCGCGCATGCGGAAGGCAGCGAAATCAAGCTGGATCTCGGTCCGACGGAATTTCGTCTGTTGCACTTCTTCATGACGCATCCGGAGCGCGTGCATAGCCGTACGCAGTTGCTCGATCAGGTGTGGGGCGATCACGTGTTCGTCGAAGAGCGTACGGTCGACGTGCACATCAAGCGTTTGCGCGCCGCGCTGAAGCCGGCGGGCTGCGATGCGATGATCGAGACGGTGCGTGGCAGCGGATATCGTCTGGCCAAAAGCGCATAAGGTACACTGATCGAAAACCACGAAGCGCGCTGCGGGGTCTCAACGCAGCGCGCTTTGTTGTCTCTGAAGTCTTCGGGCTTGTTTCCAAGGTCGCAGGAACACATGAACATCATCTGGGCGCGTTCCCTGGTATCGCTTGTGCTCCTCGCTTTGCTGTGCGTGGTAGTCGGCGTTTTCGTCAACACCAAGGTGGCGTTGTCGATTGCCGTGCTCGCGCTGCTCGCGCAAGGCATCTTTAGTACATTCCACAAGCAGCGCCTCTGGCGTCTGCTTGACGCGCCCGTCTACGGCGAAGTGCCGAGCGCGCCGGGCATCTGGGGCGAAATCTATTACCGGCTGCACAAGCTCGCGAAGCGCTGGCACGCGCAGGTTCGCCAGGTCGAGCAGCAGCACTCGCGTTTCATCCAGGCCATTCAGGCGTCGCCGAACGGCGTCGCGATGCTCGACGATCACGATCAGATCGAGTGGTGCAACGAGATTTCCGAAGAGCATTTCGGACTCGATGCGAAGCGCGATCTGCGTCAGCACATTACGCATCTCGTGCGTCATCCCGACTTTGTCCGCTATCTGAACTCGCATCATTACGAAGAGATGCTGATCATGCGCGGGATGGGCGAGAAGCGGCAGAACGTGTTGTCCGTGCAGGTGTTTCCTTACGGCGAGAACCGCAAGCTGGTGCTATCGCAGGACATCACGGAACTGGAGCGCACCGATGCGATGCGGCGCGACTTCGTCGCCAATGTATCGCACGAACTGAAGACGCCGTTGACGGTGCTGTCCGGTTTTCTCGAAACGATGCGCGAGTTGCCGCTCGACGAGAGCGAGCGGGTGCGGTACCTCGATCTGATGATGCAGCAGGCGCAGCGGATGCAGCATATCGTCAGCGATCTGCTGGTGCTCGCGACGCTCGAAGGCGACAACAAGCCGCCGAGCAACCAGATGGTCGACATGCGCGCCGTGCTGCGGCATTTGCAGGACGATGCACAGAGCCTGTCGGGCGGGCGTCATCGCATTGGTTTCGATTCCGACGAGGCGTTGACCGTGACGGGGGTCGAGACGGAGATCCTGAGCGCGTTCGGCAATCTCGTGACGAATGCGATCCGGTATACGCCTGACGGCGGGTCCATCAATGTGAGCTGGCATGCTCAGGGTGGGCAGGCGGTGTTCACTGTCTGCGACAGTGGGCTTGGGATTCCTGCTGCCGATATTCCGCGGTTGACCGAGCGGTTTTATCGTGTTGATCGGAGTCGGTCGCGGGATACGGGTGGCACCGGGCTGGGGCTCGCTATCGTCAAGCATGTGCTGCAGCGGCACGATGCGCAGCTCGATGTGAAGAGCGAAGAAGGGCGCGGGAGTACTTTTACCGTGCGGTTTCCTGTTGCGCGGTCTGCGCGGTTGCAGTCGACTGCGGCGTGAGCCGCTCCTGCTTTTTGTTTGCGACGTAGTCGCCATTTCTGGCTTTTTTGCTTTTTGCTGCGCTGGCATCCGCGTTTTCGTATCGGTACTTCGCGCGTTGCCCCTGTGCGGGGCGGCACTTACTTTCTTTGCCGCCGCAAAGAAAGTAAGCAAAGAAAGCGGGCTAACCCCGCCAGTTCTGGTTGTTGCCTGCGGCCCCCCACGGGTCCCGCACTCCAAACGGCAACGCGCTATCCCATGTGCGTTGCCAGCGCCTTTAGCCGGCGCATTACCCTCTCCAATCACCCGTAGTGCAGCCAGCGGCAGCGATCCGTCTGCGCCGCCCAGGTGGCAAACGGTGTGTAGCTTGTCGCGCCTTACGCGTTGGCGCTTCTACGACACCGATCCCGCTTTTCAGTCCGGAGTGGTGCACGTACGTCGCGACGGCCTACACACCGTTTGCCACCTGGGCGGCGGTGGATTTTCTGGTAACACGTTCCGTGACGCGGGCATGCGAAGCGGGTGAGGCGTGAGTTAGCACGCTGGCAACGGGCGTAAGAAAGTGAGTTGCCGCGTGGAGTGCGGGACCCTTTGGGGCCCGCAGGCAACTACCAGAACTGGCGGTGTTAGCCCGCTTTCTTTGCTTACTTTCTTTGCGGCGGCAAAGAAAGTAAGTGCCGCCCCGCACAGGGGCGACGCCTGAAGCACCGATACGAAACCGCGGATGCCAGCGCAGCAAAAAGCAAAAAGCAAAAAAGCAAAAAAGCCAGGAATGGCGACTAGCGTCGCAGACAAAAAAATCAGTCGGTATACACAACACGATACGGTGTCCGAATCTTCTCCCACTCAGCAGCCTCCTGAATAAGGCTATAGTCGGTAAGAGGATTATTCGCGACCCACGAATTAGGCAGGCGAACCTCATACCCGCCATTCGCCTCGGTAACAGTAATCTCCGGCAAACCGGAGTCAGCACGACGCCGGCAAAACAGCGCCGCGAGCCGCAGACAGAACAGCAGCTCCCATTCGAGATCCCGCGTCTGCGCAAGCTTGCCCAGCTTGCCCGCATGCCCGACGACAAGCGCCGCCAGGCGCGCCTGGTCGGTGCGCGAAAAGCCGGGCATGTCCGCATTGCTCGCGATATACGCGGAATGCTTGTGATACGCGCTATGCGAAATCGACAGCCCGATTTCATGCAGCGCGGCCGCCCAGCCAAGGAACATGCGGTTCTCTTCGCGTGCTTCCGTGTCGGGCTCGTCGAGCTGATCGTAGAAATGCACCGCCAGCTCGCCGATACGGCTCGCCTGCGCGCGATCGACGCCATAGCGACGCATGAAGCCCTCGACCGTCACGGTGCGCATGTCCTGATGCTGCGAACGACCCAGCAGGTCATACAGCACGCCAAGACGCAGCGCGCCGTCCGTGGTGTCGACATAGTCGACGCCGAGTTCGTCGAACACCGCGATCATGATCGACAGCCCGCCTGCCAGCACAGGCACGCGGTCCGGCTTCAGCGCGACCAGCTTCAGGCGGTTGACGTTCTCCGCCTTGATCAGCGCGCGCTTCAGACGTTCGAGGCCGCCGCGCGAAATGCCATGCGTGATGCCAGGATCGTTGAAGCCGTTCGCTTCGACCAGTTCGGCCAGCGCACGCGCCGTGCCCGACGAGCCGATGCCCTGTTCCCAGCCCTCGTCCTTGTAGTCGGCCGAAATGATCTGGATTTCACGCGAGGCCGCGAGTTCGGCCTGACGCATCGTGTATTCGTCGACGTTGCCCGCCGGAAAGAACTGGCGGCTATGGCTCACGCAGCCGATGTACAGGCTTTCCATCCGGATCGGCGTGTAGTGCGAACCGATGATGAATTCCGTCGAGCCGCCGCCGATATCGACGACGAGCCGCTTGCCCGCACTCGCCGGCACCGAATGTGCAGCGCCCGCATAAATCAGGCGCGCTTCTTCGCGGCCCGCGATCACTTCGATCGGGAAGCCCAGCGCCGCTTCCGCTTCGCCGAGGAACTCCTGCGCGTTCTTCGCGACGCGCAGCGTGTTGGTCGCGACGGCGCGCACGTGGTCGGGATGGAAGTCGCGCAGACGTTCGCCGAAGCGCTTGAGCGCGTCCCAGCCGCGCACCTGCGAAGCACGGTCGAGCATTTTTTCACGCGACAGGCCCGCGCCGAGCCGCACCGGTTCGCGCAGCGCATCGACCTGATAGATCTGGCTGCCCGCTTCGGTTTCTTCGACGCGGCCCACGATCAGACGGAAGCTGTTCGAGCCGAGATCGACGGCGGCAAGTAGTGGCGGAGTGTTGACCATGGGGAGCGAGGACCTCATGCGCGCAAATAAGGCACCCATGCTGGATGCGCTGGATCGCGCGTTGTTCAAAGTCGCCATTTTAAGCGTACTGGACATCACGCGGTCACCTCCGCCATTGTCGTGCGATATGGTCACATATCGCTGCGTCATATTTACGACATGCGGCGGCAAAAGCGTAAAATCGCGTGACAAGTCTTTTCACGCACCTGTCATCATACTGTGAGAATTTCCGAGCGTCCTTTCGAGTCACTTTCCGACATTTCATTCTCACCGCCGATGTCCAACCGCTATCCTCTTCTGAACCGCGAGCTGGGCATTCTGGGGTTCAACGAGCGTGTGCTCGCGCAGGCTGCGGACCCCGCTGTCCCACTGCTCGAACGCCTTCGTTTCATCTGCATCACCAGCAGCAACCTCGACGAATTCTTCGAAGTCCGCATGGCCGGTCTTCAGGAGCAGATGCGCGACAACCCAGGCGCGCTGTCGCCCGACGGCATGTCGCTGCAGCATTGCTACGATCTCGTCGTCGAACGCGCGCAGAAGCTCGTTCATCGTCAGTACACGATGTTGCAGGACACCGTGCTGCCCGCGCTCGAAGACGAAGGCATCTATTTTCACGGCACGGAAGCATGGAACGAAGCGCAGACGCAATGGGCGCGCGACTACTTCTTCAATGAGCTGCTGCCCGTCCTCACGCCGATCGGTCTCGATCCCGCGCATCCGTTTCCGCGCGTGCTGAACAAGAGCTTGAACTTCGTCGTCGAGCTGGAAGGCAAGGATGCATTCGGCCGTCAGGCAGTGATGGGCATCGTGCAGGCGCCGCGCGCGCTGCCGCGGCTCGTGCGCATGCCGCAGGAACTGTCGGGTTATCCGCATGGCTTCGTGCTGTTGAGCTCGTTGTTGCAGCGCTTCGTCGGTGAGCTGTTCCCGGCGTTGCTCGTGCGCAGTTGCAACCAGTTTCGTATCACGCGCAATAGCGAACTGTTCGTCGACGAAGACGAAATCACCAACCTGCGCGTCGCGCTGCAGGGCGAATTGCCTGCGCGCCATCTGGGCAATGCGGTGCGGCTCGAAGTGTCGGCGGATACGCCTGCGCATCTCGTGCGGCGTCTGCTCGACGAAAGCGGGTTATCGCAGAAGGACTGTTACTACGTCGACGGGCCGGTGAATCTCGTGCGTCTGATGCAGTTGCCCGAGATGGTCGACCGGCCGGACCTGAAGTTCGTCCCGCACATTCCCGCGACGCCGCCGCAGATCGCCAACAGCGCGAGTCTGTTCGATGTGATCGATCAGGGCGATGTGCTGCTGCATCATCCGTACGAGAGCTTCCAGCCGGTGCTCGAACTGCTGCTGCAGGCGGCGAAAGATCCGAACGTCGTCGCGATCAAGCAGACCATCTATCGCACGGGCACCGACTCGCCGCTGATGGATGCGCTGATGCAGGCCGCGCGCAACGGCAAGGAAGTGACGGTCGTGGTGGAACTGCTCGCGCGCTTCGACGAAGAGACGAACATCAACTGGGCGTCGCAACTCGAAGCCGTTGGCGCGCACGTCGTGTATGGCGTGGTCGGCCACAAGTGCCACGCGAAGATGATGCTGATCGTGCGACGCGTGTCGGAGGGCGGCAAATCGATCCTGAAGCGTTATGCGCACCTCGGCACGGGCAACTATCATCCGCGCACGGCGCGTCTTTACACCGACTTCGGCTTGATGACGGCCGATCAGAAGATCTGCGAAGACGTGCATCATGTGTTTCAACAACTGACGGGCATCGGTGGCGAGTTGCCGTTGCACGACTTGTGGCAATCGCCGTTCACATTGCATCCGAAGCTCGTCGAGTCGATTCGCGCGGAAGCCGAGCATGCGCGCGCGGGCAAGCGTGCGCGCATCGTCGCGAAGATGAATGCGCTGCTTGAGCCTACGGTTATCGCCGAGCTTTACGAGGCTTCGCAGGCGGGTGTAAAGATCGATCTGATCGTGCGTGGTGTGTGTGCGTTGCAGCCGGGTGTCGAAGGGCTGTCCGAGAACATCACGGTGCGTTCGATCGTCGGGCGTTTTCTCGAGCATCATCGTATTTTCTACTTCTACGATGACGGTCGCGAGCAGGTGTATCTGTCGAGTGCAGACTGGATGGATCGGAATTTCTTCCGGCGCGTCGAGGTGGCGTTTCCGATCAATAACCGGCGGTTGAAGCGGCGCGTGATTGCTGAAGGATTGTCGGCGTTTCTCGGCGACAATCAGGCCGCATGGCTGATGCAGAGCGATGGGCATTATCGCCGGCGCAGGCCCGGCAAGTCTTCGCGGAATGCGCAGCTTAGTTTGTTGACCAAGTTCTGTTCTTAGACGGTTTTTTTTGTCTGCGACGCAGTCGCTGGGTTTGGTTTTTTGCTGCGCTGGCATCCGCGAATTCGTATCTGTACTTCAGGCGTTGCCCCTATGCGGGGCGGCACTTACTTTCTTTGCCGCCGCAAAGAAAGTAAGCAAAGAAAGCGGGCTCACACCGCCAATCCTTGTGTTTGCCTGCGGGCCCCCCACGGGTCCCGCACTCCACGCGGCAACTCACTGTCTTACGCCCGTTGCCAGCGTGCTAACTCACGCCTCACCCGCTTCGCATGCCCGCGTCACGGAACGTGTTACTAGAAAATCCACGGCCGCCCAGGTGGCAAACGGTGTGTAGGCTGTCGCGACGGAAGTGCACCACTCCGGACTGAAAAGCGGATCGGTGTCGTAGGAGCGCCGACGCATACGGTGCGACAAGCTACACATCGTTTGCCACCTGGGCTGCACAAACCGTTCGCTGCCGCTGGCTGCGCTACGGGTGATTGGAGAGGGTGATGCGCCTGTTAAAGGCGCTGGCAACACGCGTGGAAAAGTGAGTTGCCGTGTGGAGTGCGGGACCCGCTGGGGGCCCGCAGGCAAACACAAGGATTCGCGGTGTGAGCGGCTTTCTTTTGCCTACTTTTCTTTGCCGCTGCAAAGAAAAGTAGGTGCCGCCCCGCACAGGGGCAACGCCTGAAGCACCGATACGAGATCGCGGATGCGACCCACGAAATCGCGGATACCAGCGCAGCAAGAAGCAAAAAAGCAAAAAACCAAAAAAGCAAAGAATGGCGACTACGTCGCAGACCAAAAAAATGGCGACTGCGTCGCAGACAAAAATCACCGCCCCAACGCATCCCCAAGAAAATGCCGCGCGTAGCGCGCATTAATCTCCGACAACCGGAACAGCGTCAGAAAGTCGGCGGTATTGAAATCGGGATCCCACGCGGGCGCACCGCAAATCTTCGCGCCGAGGCGCAGATAACCTTTGATAAGCGGCGGCGGGGCGACCCTGGCGCCCGTTTGCAGCTCTTCGACAGGCAACGGCGTATGCGGAAACGCACGATACTCCGGCGTCGTCAGCGCATCGTCCGCCATCGATGCATACAGGTTCGCCGCATAGTGGCCGCCGTCGGCCATCGCGACGCTCGCGCAGCCGAGCATCGTCTCGTAGCCGTTGTGCTGCATGTACGAACCAAGGCCCGCCCACAACGACATGATCACCGAGCCGCTGCGATAGTCGGGATGCACGCACGAGCGGCCCACTTCGACCATCTTCGAGCGCAAGTGCGTGAGACGCGACACATCGAACTCGCCCTCGGCATACAGGCGGCCGATGCGCGCCGCCTGATGCGGCGGCAGCACGCGGTAAGTGCCCACCACCTTGAGCGTGTCGAGATCGCGGACGATCAGGTGATCGCAGTAAGCATCGAACGAATCGACGTCGAGGCCGGCAGGGCCGGACAGGCGCGCGCCCATTTCCTCGGCGAAGACCCGGTAACGCAGACGCTGCGCTTCACGAAGCTCCTCGTCGGTGCGCGCCCACGACACTTGCAGACGATGCTGGGCGGTGACCGTTTCTTCCGTGCGCGGCAGGCGACGACGCGGCTCGAGGAAAGATGCGAAGGGCAGGGTTGGCGTCGGCAGTTCTCGCATGTGGCGTTCCTGGTCGAAAATGTGAAATTCGCTTCGACGCCAATGTAGTAACGGCTGGTGACGCTCACGTGGCAACGTCGTGACGATTCGATGACGTGTCGTAAGGCCGCCGCTTTCGGCCCGCCTTCGGTGTTGTGCGCGCGCGACCCGCCAATGCGGTCTGGATCAGGTCACGCTCACCCGCTCAGATCAGGTCGGTGGTGATCGCCGCGAGCAACACAGCCTGCTCGTCGTTGCCGCGCATTCGGCTCTCGATCCACCAGATCGCCGACTTCTTGATCGGCCAGCTCGCGGCGCTATTGGCGAGCAGGCGCGCGGCGACATGGCCGAGCGTCGGCTGATGGCCCACCACCACCACGGTGGGCGCAATGCCGTCGGGCCACCCGGCTGCCGTGAGGACGTCGGCCGCGCTTGCGTCCGGCGCGATCTCGCGCAAGACGCGGTACTGGTCCGTCAGCGATTCGGCCGTCTGTACGGTGCGCGTGGCAGGGCTTGCAAGGATCACGGCGTCGTCGGGTAGACGCGCGCGCAGCCATTTCGCGGACGCCTGCGCCTGCTTGCGGCCGCGTGTGGTCAGCTGGCGGGCGAGATCGCTCGATGCAGTGTCTTCGGCTTCGGCGTGACGCCAGAGAATCAGGTTCATGGCGGGTCTCCAGAATTCGTGTCGTCGATCTATCGACAAGTATGGACAACGCGGCGCAAAGGGAGTTTGGTCGATTCTGCGCTTAAGGGCTTTTGACCCGGTTTTTAACCCGTGTTTTTTCGATAGTGCGATGGGCGAGCGGGCGGGTAAGTGGGCGGCGCGGTCGTGCCGCGAGAAGATCGCGACAAAGAAGGGCAACAAGGAAGGGCAACGACAAAAAAACAAAAACCCGCGACACCGGAAGGTGAGGCGGGTTTTCGTGTACGGCACATATTGGTGGTCGGAGCGATAGGATTCGAACCTACGACCCTCTGATCCCAAATCAGATGCGCTACCAGGCTGCGCTACGCTCCGACGCGAGCCCGAGATTCTATCCGCTTTGTTACCCGCGAGTCAAATCCGGATATTAGCCGCGCATCGCGTGGGGTTTCAGCGGGCCGCCGCGCTGCGCGTCATAACTGCCCCATCAGCAGCAACACGATCACCACGACCAGCACGACACCGACGAGGCCAGTCGGACGATAGCCCCATTCGCGGCTGTATGGCCAGCTTGGGAGGGCGCCGATCAAAAGCAGGATCAGCACGATCAACAGAATGGTTCCGAGGGTCATGTTATCTCTCCTTATATGGCCGGGCCACACATGGAGACCGCGTCAGCGCGCATGACAGCGCGGGTGCGCGCTGGCGGCCAGATTGTCGAGCGCGCGGGATGCGCGTTCTATGCCTTACAGCCAGCAAGGCACGTGCCCGAGATCGGCGAGTGCGCGGAGCGGGATAACAGGAGAGGGCGCGCCAATCCTGACGCGCAAGAGAGCGCTCTGGCGGGCGCGCAGCGAAGACTGTGCGGGCCGGCCCCAATGCCGACGCGCAAAGCCGTGCAGGGCAGTCACAACGCGCCGCGAGCGCGTCGCGTTTCAGTGTCTACGGCGCATTCTGTCGAAGACGTGATGCTCGGCCAGCCAGTGGTGCATCATGCCCTCGCCTTGGTGTTCGCGGCGATAGGTGCGCGATTCGAAAACCGATAGCACCACGAGCACCAGCAAACCAATGCCCAGTCCAACCAGACCTGCGATCGATTCGGCATCCATGACAGCCTCCTTCGACGACTGCGACCATGCCTTCATAGTAGAGCAGGCGCCGCAAGATGGCGCAAGCAGGGCGATGCCCAGGTTCGGCGGCGCACATTGCGCTTTGCGGTTAGACTCGTGGCCCGCGACGTCATCCGTCGATGCTCACATCCTGTCCGAAAAGTTTATGAAGCGCTTCCTGCTGGCTGCATCGCTGTTTTCGCTGTTCGCCCTGTCGGCGTGTGCCGACGATCCAAAGGTTCACCGCCACGTGCCGCCCAAAGATCCCGCCGACTACCATGGCGTGCCGACGGACGACCGTCCGCCGTCGATGATCGACGCGCCCGCCGCGCCTCAATAAACGCGACGCGCGGGCACGTCCGCGCTCACGCGTGGCTGCGCGGCAACGCGGGGCCGATATCGCGCGCAAGACCCGGCAGACGGCCCGCGAGCGTGAGGCCGCGCGCCGCCATGAAGATCATCAGCGCGGCCCACAAGCCGTGGTTGCCGTATGTGCCGGCGAGCCCCCACGACGCGGCCAGAAATGCGCCGAGCGACGCCACCATCGACGTCATCAGATCGCGCGTGCGCGTCGCGCCGATGAACACGCCGTCGAGCAGGAAGCCCCACACGGAGACGATCGGGGAGAGCGCCGTCCATGGCAGGAACGCTTCCGCCGTCGCGCGCACGGCAGGCTGATCGGTCAGCCGCCCGATGATCCATGTCCCGGCCATCCAGTAGATGAGCGAGAAGGCCAGTGCGCCGAGCGCGGACCACAGAAGGGTCACCTTGACGGCCTGGCGGAACGCATCGCGATTGCGCGCGCCGATGGCCGCGCCGACGAGCGCTTCCGCCGCATGCGCAAAGCCGTCGAGCCCGTAGCCCATGAAGGTCTGGAAATTGAGCAGCAGCGCGTTCGCCGCGAGCGTCGCGTCGCCCTGTTTCGCGCCGAGATGGGCGAACCAGCCGAATGCGCCGAGCAGGCACATCGTCCGCACGAAGATGTCGCGGTTGATCGTCACCATGCGCCTGAGCGCGGCCGGATCGAACAGCGCCGCGCGTTCGGGCGCGGCCAGGCCGCGCGGCCGCATCTGCCAGAGCAGCACGGCGCCGAACACGAAGCCGAGCGCATCGGCCGTTGCCGTCGCTGCGCCGATGCCCGCCACGCCCCAGCCGAACGCATACACGTACAGGAGCACGGCGACGATGTTGGCTGTGTTGATGAAGACCTGCGTCGCGAGCGCGACGCGCACGCGCTGCGTGCCGAGCAGCCAGCCGAGTACGACTTAGTTGCCGAGCGCGAGCGGCGCCGCCCAGATGCGCGCATGACAGTAAGCGCGCGCGTGACGCTGAACCTCATCGCTGCCGCCAATGGCACGCACCGCGAAGTCGATCAGCGGCACCTGCAGCGCGAGCACGACCGCGCCGATCGCAAACGCGAGCAGCATCGCGCGCACGACGTTCATGCGCAGACCGGCCTGATCGTCTGCGCCGAACGACTGCGCGACGAGCCCCGTCGTGCCCATGCGCAGAAAGCCGAAGCCCCAGAACACGAAGCTGAAGAACAGTCCGCCGAGCGCGACGCCGCCGAGATACGACGCGCTGTCCAGATGACCGGCGACGGCGGTATCGACGGCGCCGAGTATCGGCTGTGTCAGATTGGCAAGGACGATCGGAAAGGCGAGCGTGAGCACGCGGCGGTGCCAGCGCGTCGGCACGGCGCCGGCGGTGGCCGCCGTGGGCGCGGCGTCGTGCGCAGCAGGATCGTCGGCGCGATCGTTCAACCGCGCTCCTGCACGCAGACCCACGGCGATACCACGACGGCCCACAGATCCGGGTCGCGCGCGGCGAAGTCAGCGGCCGTCTCCGACTGCACGCGTTCGACGAGTCCCGCCGACAGCCACTGCGTGACCTGCGTGGTGTCGTCGCTGGCGATTGCCTCGGCGACGCTCACCAGATCGAGGTCGCGTGCGACGCGCAGCAGCATGCCGCGCGCAAAGAACCGTTCGAGCTCGGACCAGCCGATCTTCGCTGTTTCGCCGAGCAGCTTTTGATAAAGGGGGCTTTGTGGGTTGTCGGAAGAAGTCATGACGATATGGCCAGCAGCACGTGACGGGGCGTAACTATAAACCATAGGCGACAGTGGCACGTCCGGCTGCGGAATCGCGATGGGCCGTTCGTGAAGACGTCAATAGCCGTATTAAAGCGCCATACGTTTGCGGATTAAAAGTCATGCGTGTCACGCGCATATGAACGTATTAAAGCAATGCCAGGGTGCGCATTAAATCAGATGAATTCGCTGCCATCAATTGCGACGGAAAGGTGCGTTGGCGCACCAAGTTTCGCGATTGCCGCCATCGAAGTGAAATGCGTGAATTGGCCGTATGTGGCAGTGCAGATCAATTCGTGCGCGGCATTTCTATGATGTTCTGGAAGGCGCGCCGGCTGTGGGTTTCGAGGCAATGGACCGGAGTCTGCGGCGAGTATCGGATAGGGCACGGCGGGTTGATTCGGTTTCCCGATTGACGGGTGCGTCATTCAGTTCGCCATTGAACCGTGCGCCGACTCACACTATTTGCACAATTAATCGATTGCGTGGGTATAGGGGCGTTGCTAGATTTCGTTTCGGCGCATGGTGAACCGGTCCTTTGCCGATATGCGCCGAACCCCCGTTTGCCCGGCCTCGTGCCGGGCCTTTTTTTTGTCCGCGCACATTGATCGTCAGACGACACGCGCGAAGACAAACTACTGTTTGCAGCGAACCACCATTGAACGGTTCTTCACGTTCGCGCCGAGCACGCCGCCGAGCGTGCCGCCCGAGGTGCCCCCCGTGTCGACGTCCTTCGAGATCACGTCGTAGCCATACGCGCCGCATGCCTCGCCCGCGCGCTTGTAGCATTCGCCCCAGTTCTGGCTCGCGTCGCTGCCGCTGCAGTTGATCGCGAAGCCGGTGTCGCCGTTCGGCAGATAGGTGAGCGTCGTCGAGCCTGAACTGGCGCAGCCAGCCAGCCCCGCCACGGACGCGATCGCGAGGGCCGCTGCCGCCGCTCGAACTGCCGCAAAGGCGTATTTCATCGGAGTGTCCTCTTTATGTCGTTGCGCGTAGGGACGCGGTGTCGGCAGGCTTGGCACGCAGCGTGCCCGCCCGCCATCTGTGATGGAGCCCTGGACGGCCCGTTGGGTTCCCGGACGCGGCGCATGACTGCTCGTGCACGCGCCGGCCAGGCATCGGCCGCCGCGCGCGGGGCGGCGGCTGGCGGCAAATCAGCGCGGCGGTAGCGAGCGCGCCGGATCGATCGAATGGCCCGCGTAGCGCAGCTCGAAATGCAGCATCACGCGGTCGTTGTCGGAGTCGCCCATTTCGGCGATCTTCTGGCCTTGCTGCACCGTTTCGCCTTCCTTCACGAGCAGCGTGCGGTTGTGCGCATAGGCCGTCAGATAGTCGGCATTGTGCTTGATGATCAGCAGGTTGCCGTAGCCGCGCAAGCCGTTACTCGCATAGACGACGGTGCCGCCCGCCGCCGCGAACACGGGCGTGCCCGCGGCGTTGGCGATATCGATGCCCTTCGAATTGTTGCCGTCGAAGCCGCGAATCACGTTGCCCGTCGCCGGCCAGATCAACGAGATCGACGACGCGGGCGCCGACGGCGTATCCGCCGTCGCGCTGCGCGACGAAGACGACGTTCCCGCCGCAGCGCTCGCATTGCCGCCGCTGCGTGCGGAGCCGGTGCTGGCCGTCGCCGTGCCGGGCGGCGGCGCGACGCGCAGCACCTGGCCGACCTCGATGGAATCGGGGTTCGACAGGTTGTTCCAGCGCACGATGCTCTGCACCGACGCGCGGTTGCTGTGCGCGATCTTGTACAGCGTGTCGCCCCGTTCGACGCGATAGAAGCCCGGACCTACGGGTGCCGAGCCACATGCGGCCAGTGCTGCGACCATGATCCCGCAGACGAGCCGTCTGATTTTTGTTGTCAACATTGGACCTCGCAAGACGCCGCCGCGCGCCGATCCCGATCACGCGGCAGTTGCAAAACGCCAGATTCTAACGGTTTTGCAAGGCAGTACCCGTTTTCGGACTCATGCGCGGCACGATACGCGGGCCGCGCACGATGCGCGATGATGCGCGCGCTCAGGGCAGCGTGCCCACGGCGATGCGCAGCGACGCCGTTTCCGTGTCGCCCGCTTCGAGCCAGCGCAGGCCGAGACCGTTGTGGATCGCATCGGGCAGGCCCAGCCACGGCTCGACACAGAAGAAGCGGGATTCGGGCTTTTCCGTCCACGTCGTCACGGCGTACCAGGGCACCGAACCGGGACGCTGCAGATCGATCGTGATGCTGCGGTTCAGGCCGAGCGCGACCACGCGAACGAGATGATCCGGCGCGCCGTCGAGACAATGGAAGCGGTCCATGATGCGCGGATCGTCGAGACGGTAGTCCGGCTCGCCCGCTTCGCCTGCTGTGATCGCACCGTCCGGCAACTGGTGACGGCGCACCGTGCGCGGCAGTTCCAGCACGGTCTCGCCGCGTTGCGTGTGCGGCAGCGTGAAATAGAAGTGATGGCCCGCGTAGTAGGGCAGCGGCGCGCTACCCGCGGCGCCCGTGTTGGTCGTGATGAAGTCGACGTCGAGGGTGTGGGCGTCGACGAGCGTGTACCTGGTTTCGAAACGGAAGCTGAACGGATAGCCGGCGTGCGTCGCGTCGCTGTCGGTCAGCGTCATGCTGATCGAGCGCGCCGCTTCGTCGACCGTGGCTTCGAACGGCAGATCGCGCGCGAAGCCGTGCATCGGCAGTTCGCGCACGATGCCTTGCGCATCCTTCCAGCGGCCGATCTGGCCGTCGACGAAATGGCGGCCCAGAAACGGAAAAAGCAGCGGATTGCCGCCGCGCACGCGCGCGGGCTGGCTCCAGTCCGCCTGATCGGGCCAGAAGATCACCGACTGGCCGTCGATGTCCCACGACAGCAGGCGGCCGCCCGCCTGCGGTGCGACGCGCAGCAGGGAGGCGTCGCGTGCGATCTCGATGATGTCCTGTTGCTGGAATTGAGGCATGGCGATGACAGTAGAGAGCGGTTGAGAAGGGAGGGGCGAGCACAATTCTGGCGCGAAGCGCGCGGCGAACGCCGATTTTGCTCCGCTTTATGCTACGGGGAAACCCTTCTCGGGAAATTGCGGGTGTTGCCGCACAGTCGGCGCAATCAATAATGTGTTTAGACCGGCTTCGGCTGGACGCGATCACCTGGTTTTTTGGGAGGGGCGATGGATCTCGCAATGGCAATGAGCGTGGCACTGTTCGGTATGTTCACGGGCAGTACGATTTATTTCTTCTATAAATTTGCACGCTGACACGGGGCGACGAGATACCACGTTGAGCCGCCGGCACGTACCGGCGGTCCACGCAGCCTCCGCACGCAGGCCCGCCTTCCAGGCGGGCCTTTTTGCTTTCATCGCCGTAATCGGCCTTTCAGATTTGGTGCGACGCCGCAAGGTACGCAAAAAGCCGAATTTTTGTCCTTGGCGCGATGGGGGCACCCCGTCATAATCGACGCGCCTTCAGATGCCGGACATCATGCTCCGGCAAGCTGTCCATCCTCCCACTTTTCAAAAGGACCGACGCGTGAGCCTGTCGTTTTTGATCTTTTTGAGCGTGCTGCAGGGCGTCACGGAACTGTTTCCGGTGAGCAGTCTTGGTCACACGCTGCTTATACCCGCTCTGTTCGGCATGCATATCGACAAGCATGCGCCGCAACTGCTGCCGTTCCTCGTCGCGCTGCATCTCGGCACGGCGTTCGCGCTGCTGTGGTACTTCCGGGCGCGCTGGATCGCGCTGATAAGCGGCTTTTTCGCGTCGCTGTCGGGTCGCCGCAATGATGATGGCCATATGATGTGGGCGCTCATCATCGGGACGATCCCGGCCGGTCTGGTGGGTCTGCTGCTCGAAAAGCGCCTCGAACGCGTGTTCCACGATCTGCGCATCGTGGCCATCGCGCTGATCGTCAACGGTATCCTGCTGTGGTTCGGCGACCGTCTGCAGCGCTCGCGCGCGCATCGCGCACCGGAGAAGCTGACGTTCAAACAGGCGTTCCTCGTCGGCCTCGCGCAGATCGGCGCGCTGATTCCCGGCTTCTCGCGCAGCGGCCTGACGATGATCGCCGGCAACGGCGCAGGTCTCACCGCCGAGAAGGCGGCCGAATTCTCGTTCCTGCTTGGCACGCCGATCATTTTCGCAGCGGGCGTGCTCGAACTCCCGAAGCTGTTCCACGCGCCGGGCCAGCTCGCCGACGCGCTGCTGGGCGGCGTGCTGACGGCCATCGCGGCGTATCTGAGCGTGCGCTTCCTGATGCGCTATTTCGAAGGACGCGGCCGCCTGGCGGCGTTCGGCGTGTACTGCGTGATCGCGGGCGTGGTGTTTCTCGGCTGGTTCATGACGCATCCGCAGCCCGTCTGACGGCGCGGCACGATCGGTTATAATCGCAGGCCCGGTGTAGCTGCCGGGCCTTTCTGTTTGGGCATCGCGGCAAGTCCGGTGCCCACAACCTGCCGCCATCCGCGATGGTTGAGCCAGGTTAAAATTCCGGTTTCGCCTCCCCATAGTTCAACGGATAGAACACGGGTCTTCTAAACCTGAAATCGAGGTTCGATTCCTCGTGGGGGGCCATCCATCGCGTGCCGCTTCGGCATGTCGCCCGAATCGCTCCGTGTGTTCACCCGGCCATAAAAAAGGGCAGCCTAAGCCGCCCCGAAGCGTTGCGCATCGGACGTGAAGACATGCGCGACGGTTGCCCGCCTGCACCTCATCTTCCGTACGCCGAACGCTGCGCAATGTCGCGCTGCGCAAGACCTTTTTCCACAACGGGAGCTACCACTCGCTCGACGATGTCGTGCGCTTCTATGCGCCGCGCGATACGAACCCGGAGAAGTTCTATCCCGTCGTGAAGGGCAAGGTGCAGAAGTTCGATGCCCTGCCGAAGAAGTATTGGGCGAATCTGAATGCCGACCCGCCGTTCGGTCGCGAGCCCGGCGACAAGCCTGCGCTGGATGAATCAGAGATCGAGGATGTGGTCGCGTGCCTCAAGACATTGACTGACGGCTATCGAGCGCGAGCGCCTCAGCAGCGGGCGGACGCTCACATCGTCAGCAGCAGATAGCAGCCCGCGATCAGCAGCACGAACGACGCGAGCAGGCAGGCGAGGCCGGCTCGCGTGAGCACACATGGCCAACGGCTGCGGCGCAAGCCGCGAATACGCACGATGGCCGGCGTCGGTGCGGGGTCGACTCGCATCACGATGGCGGTAAGCGTGATGCAGATCAGCGTCAGCATCGCGGCGAAAAACTGGAGAGCGAACGAGAGGTCCATGAGCGACAGTCGCAACGCGTAAGCGTTTGAATAGCAGTTGAAATTGACTGGGTTCATGTTAAGGAGGCGCTCCTCAAGCGCCTATGAGACGCGTCCTAAAATCGCCTGAACGGGCTTGCCGATGGCGGCGCAGCGCGACCAGCGCTATCTCGATGATGGCCTGTGTCGGGCGCGTGATATGCTTTTGAGGTCCAGATCGCGCGCCCTGACGGCGCGCATCGATCCTGCCCGAACCCGATTTCAGCGGAGAACTTCATGTCGATGCGAATCCGAGCCGCGTTTCAACTCTCCCTCGGTGGGCTGCTGCTCGCTGGCTCAGTCGGCGCGCATGCCGCCAATCTCGGCTTTCTGAACGACACACCGATTTCCTACATGAAGCAGGCCGACAACGATTCGCTGCGTCAGGCCGCGTTCGACGCGCTCGACAAGAAGCAGGACGGCGAATCGGCCACCTGGAACAACGACGGCCTGCGCAACAGCACGAAGATCGAGGCGCAGCTGACACCCGACGCCACCTCGAAGACGGGCGACCGCACGTGTCGTCAGATGCACGTCGTATTGAGCGCCAAAGGGCAGTCGATGAACCTGAACCCGCAGTTCTGCCGCGAGGGCACGGGCCGATGGGTGCTGCAGAAGAAGCATTGAGCACGCGCACGGTGTCTTGCGGCGTCGTTCTGCTCGATCCCGACGGGCGCGTGCTGCTCGCGCACGCGACGGAAACCACGCATTGGGACATTCCCAAAGGGCAGGGCGAGGAAGGCGAAGCGCCGCACGTGACGGCGTTGCGTGAGATGGAAGAGGAAACGGGCCTCGCCGTCGCAGCTGAGCGTCTGAGAGACCTCGGGCTTTTCGTGTATCGGCGGGACAAGGATCTGCATCTGTTCGCCGCACGCGCTCGCGCCGACGAACTCGATCTCGCGCAATGCACGTGCAAGTCGATGTTCCCGCGCCGCTCGGACGGCACGATGATTCCCGAAATGGACGCCTTCCGCTGGGCCGCGCCCGACGAAGTCGAGCATTACGCGAGCCGCAGTCTCACGCGGCTCTTTCAGACGACGCTGTCGCTCGTGGAATTGCATCAGACGCTCGACGCGTCGTAGGCCACGCGCGAACGCGAACTGAAGCGTCAGTCGAGCGCCTTGTCGTTCGGATGCGCGAACAGCGTGCGCATTTCCGCCGACAGCGGATAGTTCAGATTGATCCCGTGCGGCGGAATCGGCTGCGTGAACCAGACGTTGTACAAGCGCTCGGCTTCGCCCGACGTCTGCATCTTCGAAATGACGCGGTTCACCAGATCGCGGAACGGCGCGTCGCCCTTGCGGAACATGCACGCGTAGGTTTCGTAGCCGAGCGGCGTGCCCGTCACGATGAAGTCGTCGGGGCGCGGATCGGTCGCGCGAAAGCCATAGAGAATCGGCTCGTCCATCACGAACGCGACCGCGCGGTCTGCCTTCACGGCCGCGAACGCATCGGAATGATCCTTCGCGCTCGCGATGCGCATGTTCAACTGCTTTTCGCTGTTCAACTGGCGCACGAGGCGTTCGTCCGACGTGCCCGCCGTCGTGACGACGGGCTTGCCGGCGAGGTCGGCGAAGTCCGTGATGCCCGCGTTCTTGCGCGCGATCATGCGCACCGCGTACTGGAAGAAGCTGTTCGAAAAGGCCGCGACGTTTTCGCGTTCGCGCGTATGCGTGGTCGAGCCGCACTCGAGGTCGATCTGGTTGTTGGCCAGCATCATGAAGCGGTTCGCCGATGTGATGGGCACCTCGCGCACGCGCAGGTTCGGCATCGCGAGCGTCTTCCTGATGTCGTCGACGATGGCGAGCGCGATCGATTGCGAATAGCCGATCGTGCGATCGCCGTTGGCGTAGGAGAAGGGAATCGACGCTTCGCGTACGCCGAGCGTAATCACGCCGTCGTCATGAATCTTTTTGAGCGTGCCCGTGAGTTCGTCGGCCTGTGCGGACGCCGATAAGGACGCAAGCGCCACGGCCGCGATGGTCGCCCACGCCACCAGCTTGTATTTGATTGCAAGCTTCATTGTTCCCCCTGGGGCCGGCAGCAATCACTCCGGCTGCATCGTCACGCCGTCGCGTGGCGATGTCCATCGTGCGGCATGCGTGCGCTGGAAACGCCGCATGCCGCGCGTGACGCAACCAGACAATCAGCTTACGCTGGCTTTCCCCAACTGTCGCGCAGACTGACGATCCGGTTGAATACGGGTTTGCCCGGTTTCGTGTCATAGCGGTCGGCGACGAAGTAGCCGTGCCGCTCGAACTGATAGCGCTGTTCCGGCTCGATGTCGCGCAGACCCGGCTCGACGAAGGCGTGCATGATGCGCTTCGAATCGGGATTGAGCGCTTCGAGGAAATCGCGGCCGCCCGCGTCGGGCTGCGCTTCCCTGAACAGGCGATCGTAGATGCGCACTTCGACGGGCACCGCTTGCGTCGCGCTGATCCAGTGGATCGTGCCCTTCACCTTGTAGTTGTTCGCGCCTTCCGTGCCCGAGCGGCTATCCGGGAAGTAGTTGCAGTGCACGGCGATCACGTTGCCGTTTTCGTCTTTTTCCGCGCCCGTGCATTCGACGACATAGCCGTACTTCAGGCGCACCTTGTTGCCGGGGAACAGGCGGAAATAGCCCTTCGGCGCGCTCTCCATGAAGTCCTCGCGCTCGATCCACAGTTCGCGCGAGAACGGGAACGTGCGCACGCCGCGATCCGGGTGATGCGGATGCACGGGCGCGGTGCATTCTTCCGTCTGGCCTTCCGGATAGTTGTCGATGACGAGCTTCAGCGGATCGAGCACGCAGGTCGCGCGCGGCGCCTTCTCGTCGAGATCGTCGCGCAGTGCGCCTTCGAATACGCTCATGTCGATCCACGAATCGACCTTCGTGATGCCGATGCGCTCGCAGAACAGCTTGATGGCGTCCGGCGTGAAGCCGCGCCGGCGCACGCCGACGATGGTCGGCATGCGCGGGTCGTCCCAACCGTCGACATGACCTTCGTTGACGAGCTGCAGCAGCTTGCGCTTGCTGGTGATCGCATACGTGAGGTTCAGGCGCGAAAACTCGATCTGCTGCGGCAGCGGACGCGTGAAGATGCCGGCGTCGGCGAGTTCGTTGAGGATCCAGTCGTACAGCGGACGGTGATCTTCGAACTCGAGCGTGCACAGCGAGTGCGTGATGTTTTCGAGCGCGTCCGAAATGCAGTGCGTGTAGTCGTACATCGGATACACGCACCACTTGTCGCCCGTCCGGTAGTGGTGGGCGAAGCGGATGCGGTAGATCACCGGGTCGCGCATGTTGAAGTTCGGCGACGACATGTCGATCTTCGCGCGCAGCACGTGTTCGCCTTCCTTGAACTCGCCCGCCTTCATGCGGCGGAACAGATCCAGGTTTTCTTCGACGCTGCGCTCGCGGAAGCGCGACGGCGTGCCGACTTCCGTCGCCGAGCCGCGGTTCGCGCGCATTTCTTCCGCGCTCTGGCTATCCACGTAGGCCTTGCCGCGCGTGATCAGCAGTTCGGCGAACTCGTACAGCTTGTCGTAGTAGTCGCTCGCGAAGTACAGGTGCTCCTGCTCGTCGGCTTTCCATTCGAAGCCGAGCCACTTCACGGCGTCGACGATCGAGTCGACGTATTCGAAGCTTTCCTTTTCCGGGTTCGTATCGTCGAAGCGCAGGTGGCAGACGCCGCCGTAGCTTTGCGCGATGCCGAAGTTCAGGCAGATGCTCTTCGCGTGGCCGATGTGCAGATAGCCGTTCGGCTCCGGCGGAAAGCGCGTTTCCACCCGCTGGCCCCACTTCCCGGAGCGGTTGTCGTCGTCGATGATGTTGCGGATGAAATTCGAAACGGGCGCGTCGTTGCGCTCGGCGTCTTTGCGATCGTTGTTCATGCGAGAAGGAGAAAGTCGGTCCAGGACACTATATGTGTCCGTTAGTCTGTCAATTCTACCTGACGACACATTCGACGACAGCCTTTAGGCTTGCGCAGTGCGGCGCGCAGCCGACATCTGCCGTTTTCCGTGCGTTTTTTCAGGGCGCGATCCGTGCTGTAACAGGAGGTAAATTGCGTTGGCCCGGCGCAACGCACGCGCTTAGCATGCGTCGCGCTGAGCCGTCCTGTGCGCGTGAGCGTGCGTGAGTATGTTCGCGGCGCCTGTGTCTCGGCCCCCGTGTCTCGGTCCCCGTGTGTCGCGGTTCAGCGAGCAACCTGCCCGCCCGCGGGCTTTGGCGGCGCGTCGAGCGCCTGCGACGCCCCCGGCAGTGCTTTTCGGCAGACGCTGCATTTCCGTTATTCTGTCGTGGGCGGGCGCCGCCCGTCCCGCCGCTTCACGCGACCAGCGCTTGCCGCGAGCCCGCCGTCTCTGGCGTTGCGCACGGGCGAGCCGGTCCCTCGTTCCCGGAGTTCCTCGGATGTCTCTTCCGACGTTGCGCGTACCGCGCGCGCTTTCTGGTGCCGATCTGCATGTCGAAACCCGTGCCGGCACGCATGCGAAAACAGGTTCGGCTCGCGCATGCGCGCGTCTGACTACAACGCTGGCGCTCGCGGGCGCGCTGTTCGCGAGCCTTGTCGCGTCGCCCGCCGCCGATGCGAAAACGCCCCAACCGAAGCCCGCGCTCGACGCATCGGCGGTCGCCGTGCCCGACCGGTACGCCGCGGACGCCGCACAGCAGATCTTCGCTGCGGGCGGCAATGCCGTCGACGCCGCCGTGGCCATTGCGTTCACGCTCGCCGTCACGTACCCGGATGCGGGCAACATCGGCGGTGGCGGGTTCATGACGGTGTACATGGACGGCAAGCCGTACTTCCTCGACTACCGCGAAAAAGCGCCGCAGAGTGCGACGCGCGACATGTACCTCGACGACAAGGGCAACTTGATCAAAGGCATGAGCGTCGTCGGGCACCGCGCGGTGGCGGTTCCCGGCACTGTCGACGGGATGTGGGAGGCGCAGAAGCGCTTCGGCAAGCTCAAATGGAAGCAGGTGCTCGCGCCCGCCATCAAATACGCGACGGACGGTTTCCCCGTCGAGCCATGGCTGCAGAAGCGCCGCGAACTCGCAGCGCAGGGCTTCGGCGGCAAGACCAATTTCGAAGCGTATTTTTCGAACCTGAAGGCGGGCGCCGTGTTCCGCCAGCCCGAGCTCGCGCAGACCCTGACGCGGATCGCGTCGGACGGCGGCCGCGAGTTCTACGAAGGGCAGACAGCCAACCTGATCGCCCAGCAGATGTACGGTCACGGCCTGATCACGAAAACGGATCTGCTGCAGTACAAGGCCGTGTGGCGCCAGCCCGTGACGGCGAACTGGAACGGCTATCAGATCGTCACCGCGCCGCCGCCGAGTTCGGGAGGCATCGGGCTGATCCAGCTGCTGAAGATGAAGGCGGACCTGAAGCCGCAATTCGATGGCGTCGCGCTCAATTCGGAGCCGTATATCCATCTGGTCGCGCAGATCGAGGACCGCGCGTTCGCCGATCGCCAGCAGTACATCGGCGACCCCGATTCGTACCGCGTCCCCGTCGACAAGCTGACCGACGACGCGTATCTCGCGAAGCGCGTCGAAGACATCACGCCGGACGAAGTGCCGGGCGCCGCGCCCGTGAAGCCCGGTCTGGGTGACTCGATGCCCGAAAAAGCGCAGACGACGCATTTCTCCGTGGTCGACAAGTGGGGCAATGCCGTGTCGAACACGTACACGCTG
Organism: Paraburkholderia azotifigens; assembly: GCF_007995085.1. GTDB lineage: Bacteria > Pseudomonadota > Gammaproteobacteria > Burkholderiales > Burkholderiaceae > Paraburkholderia > Paraburkholderia azotifigens. The sequence continues at coordinate 1,421,595 of NZ_VOQS01000001.1, read as the reverse complement.
AACGGGCCGTTCGGATCGGGCGTGGTGGTCGATGGCGGCGGCTTCGTGCTGAACGACGCGATGGACGACTTCGAGGCGAAAGCGGGCGTGAAGAACCAGTCCGGCGTGACGAGCGGCGACATCAACACGATCGCGCCGGGCCGCCGGCCGCTGTCGTCGATGACGCCGACCATCCTGCTCAAGGACGGCAAGGTGTCGCTCGTGATCGGCACACCGGGCGGCTCGCGCATCTTCACGTCGATCTTCCAGGTGATGACCGATCTGTACGACTTCAACATGCCGCCTGCCGACGCGCTCTCCGCGATGCGTTTTCATCATCAGCTGCTGCCGCAGAAGACGATCTACTGGGAGCCGTATCGCCCGATCGACGGCGAGCTGGCCGAGCAGCTGAAGGCGCGCGGCTACACGCTGGAGGGCCAGACGTTCAACGGCGACGTGCAGATGATCCGCATCGACGGCACGACGCCGCAACCGGCTGCGGATCCACGCGGCGTCGGCGTGGGTCGTGTGATTCAATAGCGCTGGCGGCGCGGCCGCTTTCCATCAACACACGACAGACGGGGAACGGAATGGGATTGGAGCAGCAGGGCGTGATCGTCTTGCCGGGTTATATGAACTCGGGCGAGGGCCACTGGCAGACCCGCTGGGAAGCGCGGTATCCGAAATTTTCGCGCGTACCGATGCGCGACTGGGATCATCCCGTCTGCGAAGAATGGTGCGATACGCTCGACGCCACGGTCGCTGCAGCGAAGGCGCCCGTTCTGTTTGCCGGGCACAGCCTTGGCTGCCTGACGGTCGCTTTCTGGGCGGCGCGCCATGCCTCGAAAGACGCGCTCGCGAAAGTGGCGGGCGCGTTGCTGGTCGCGTTGCCCGATCCCGCCGGCCCCGGATTTCCCGCCGATGCGGCGGGCTTCGACGATGTGCCGATGCTGAGACTGCCGTTTCCTTCGATCGTCGTCGCCAGCACCGACGACCCGTATGGCGGCGTGCCGTTCTCGCAGGCATGCGCGGCGGCATGGGGCAGCCGCTGGGAGAGCATCGGCCCGCGAGGCCACATTAACGCGGACAGCGGCCTGGGCGACTGGGACGAAGGGCAGCGCTGGCTGGGTTCGATGGCGTGAGGCGCGCGCGTGAGCCACGCATAGTTCAAACGCGAGCGGAGCGTCAGGCGGCAGGCTGCCGCTGACGCTTCGCGACAGCCGGCACGCCGCCGCTACCGGGACACTCGCTCCACGGCGCGCAGCGTCAGATCACCGAACGGCCCCGCAGCCCATCGATCTGTCCGTCGTCGTAACCGAGCACGTCGCGCAAGACCGCTTCCGTATGTTCGCCGAGCGTGGGCGGATGCGCCTGTGCCTCGGGCGGCGTCGCGCTCATGCGGATGGGGTTGCGCACCAGCTTGACCGTGCCGCCCGACGGGTGCGGCAGTTGCACCTGCATGCCGCGCGCGACCACCTGTTCGTTGTCGAACACCTCTTCCAGATCGTTTATCGGGCCACACGGCACACCCGCGGCTTCGAGCGCCTCGATCCATTCGTGCTTGCTGCGCGTGCGGACCATGTCCGCGAGAATCGGCACGAGGATCTCGCGATTGCGCACACGCGCCGGATTGGTCGAGAAGCGGTCGTCGTCGGCGAGTTCCGCGCGCCGGCCCGCTTCGACGAACTTGCGGAACTGCCCGTCGTTGCCTACGGCCACGATGATCCAGCTGTCGCTCGTCTGGAACGTCTGATAGGGGACGATGTTCGGATGCGCATTGCCCCAGCGCGCGGGTGGTTTGCCGCTCGCGAGGAAATTCGCATTCATGTTGGCGAGCATCGCGACCTGCACGTCGAGCAGCGCCATGTCGATGTACTGGCCTTCGCCCGTGCGGTCTCGGTGCGCGAGCGCCGTCAGCACGGCGACTGTCGAGTACATGCCCGTCATCAGGTCGGCGATGGCGACGCCGGCTTTCTGCGGGCCGCCGCCCGGCTGCCCGTCGCGCTCGCCCGTGATGCTCATGAAGCCGCCGATGCCCTGCACGATGAAGTCGTAGCCCGCGCGCTGCGCGTACGGTCCCGTCTGCCCGAAGCCCGTCACCGAGCAGTAGACGATGTCCGGCTTCACGGCCTTCAGCGACTCGTAGTCGAGCCCGTACTTCTTCAACTGGCCGACCTTGTAGTTCTCCAGCACGACATCGCTTTGCGCGGCCAGTTCGCGGACGATCTGCTGCCCTTCGGGCGTCGCGATGTCGACGGTCACCGAGCGCTTGTTGCGGTTTGCCGCGAGGTAGTAGGCGGCTTCGCGCGTGTCCGCGCCGTCCGGCGTCTTCAGGTACGGCGGCCCCCAGTGGCGTGTGTCGTCGCCGGCCCCCGGCCGCTCGACCTTGATCACGTCGGCGCCGAAATCGGCGAGCGTCTGCGCGCACCACGGACCGGCAAGCACGCGGGTGAGGTCCAGCACGCGGATATGACTGAGTGCGCCCATATTCTGTCTGCGTCTCCAATGTGATGGGGCACGCGCCGTGTGGGCGCTGCCCGATTCGATCGATGTGTTGCATCTTAAGCGATCGGCCGCGCCCGGCCTATCCGGCCTGACGGCATAGGACAGATGACAGCCGGGGGGATTTTCGGGAGTGGACCTGGCCGGATGGCCGGCGTCGCGCGCAACCCGCGCCACGCCGCCGCGCGAGAACGCCGATCCCGTATAATCGACCGTTCAGGAAACAATCCATTGCGACGGCCGGTCAGTCTTCCGCAGCCGTCGGCTCAAGCCAGGACCGTCCCCAAAGCACGCTATGAAAGCCGCCGAAATCCGCGAGAAATTCCTCAAGTTCTTCGAATCGAAGGGCCATACGATCGTCCGTTCGTCGAGCCTCGTGCCCGGCAACGACCCGACGCTGCTCTTCACCAATTCGGGCATGGTGCAGTTCAAAGATGTGTTTCTCGGCGCCGAATCGCGTCCGTACTCGCGGGCCACGACGGCGCAGCGCAGCGTGCGCGCGGGCGGCAAGCACAACGACCTGGAAAACGTCGGCTACACCGCGCGGCACCACACGTTCTTCGAAATGCTGGGCAACTTCTCGTTCGGCGACTATTTCAAGCGCGACGCGATCCACTACGCGTGGGAATTGCTGACGGGCGTCTACCAGCTGCCGAAGGAAAAGCTCTGGGTCACGGTGTACCAGGAAGACGACGAAGCCTTCGGCATCTGGGAAAAGGAAGTCGGCGTGCCGGCCGAGCGCATCATCCGCATCGGCGACAATAAGGGCGCGCGCTACGCGTCCGACAACTTCTGGCAGATGGCCGACGTCGGCCCGTGCGGCCCGTGCTCGGAAATCTTCTACGACCACGGTCCCGACGTGTGGGGCGGCCCGCCGGGATCGCCTGAAGAAGACGGCGATCGTTACATCGAGATCTGGAATCTCGTGTTCATGCAGTTCAGCCGCGACGCACAGGGCAACATGACGCCGCTGCCCAAACAGTGCGTGGACACGGGCATGGGCCTCGAGCGTATTGCGGCCGTGCTGCAGCACGTTCACAGCAACTACGAAATCGATCTGTTCCAGGCGCTCATCAAGGCTGCCGGCCGTGAAACGGGCGTCGAAGACCTGTCCAACAATTCGCTGAAGGTGATCGCCGATCACATCCGGGCATGCTCGTTCCTGATCGTCGACGGCGTGATCCCCGGCAACGAAGGCCGCGGCTACGTGCTGCGCCGTATCGTGCGCCGCGCCATCCGTCACGGCTACAAGCTCGGCCGCAAGGGTTCGTTCTTCCACAAGCTGGTCGCGGATCTCGTCGCGCAGATGGGCGGTGCGTATCCGGAACTGAAGGACGCTGAACAGCGCGTCACGGATGTTCTCCGTCAGGAAGAAGAGCGCTTCTTCGAAACCATCGAGCACGGCATGTCGATCCTCGAAGCCGCGCTGGCGGATCTGGATGCGAAGGGCGGCAAGACGCTCGACGGCGAAGTCGCGTTCAAGCTGCACGACACCTACGGCTTCCCGCTGGATCTGACGGCGGACGTGTGCCGCGAGCGCGGCGTCACGGTCGACGAACCGGCGTTCGACGAAGCCATGGCCCGTCAGCGCGAGCAGGCGCGCGCGGCCGGCAAGTTCAAGATGGCGCAGGGCCTCGAATACACGGGCGCGAAGACCACGTTCCACGGTTACGAAGAGATCGTGTTCGACGACGCGAAGGTCACGGCGCTGTATGTGGACGGCGCGTCGGTCAACGAAGTGACCAAGGGCCAGCAGGCCGTCGTCGTGCTCGATCACACGCCGTTCTACGCCGAATCGGGCGGCCAGGTCGGCGATCAGGGCGTGCTCGCGAATGCGAGCATCCGCTTCGGCGTTCTCGACACGCTGAAGGTGCAGGCCGACGTCGTGGGTCACCACGGCACGCTGGAGCAGGGCACGCTGAAGGTCGGCGACGTCGTGAAGGCGGAAATCGACGCTGTCCGCCGCGCACGCACGGCTCGTAACCACTCGGCTACGCACCTGATGCACAAGGCGCTGCGCGAAGTGCTCGGCGGCCACGTGCAGCAGAAGGGCTCGCTGGTCGACGCGGACAAGACGCGTTTCGACTTCGCGCACAACGCGCCGATGACGGACGAGCAGATTCGCCGCGTCGAAGAAATCGTCAACGCTGAAGTGCTGGCGAACGCGCCCGGCATCGTGCGCGTGATGCCGTACGACGAAGCGGTAAAGGGCGGCGCGATGGCGCTGTTCGGCGAAAAATACGGCGACGAAGTGCGCGTGCTCGATCTGGGCTTCTCGCGCGAACTCTGCGGCGGCACGCACGTGAACCGTACGGGCGACATCGGCTTCTTCAAGATCGTGATGGAAGGCGGCGTCGCGGCGGGTATCCGCCGCGTCGAGGCGATCACGGGCGACAACGCCGTGCGCTACGTGCAGGAACTGGACGCGCGCATCAATGCTGCAGCGTCGGCGCTGAAGGCGCAGCCGTCGGAACTGACACAGCGTATTTCGCTGGTTCAGGACCAGGTGAAGGCGCTGGAAAAGGAACTGGGCGCGCTGAAGTCGAAGCTCGCGTCGAGCCAGGGCGATGAACTGGCGGGTCAGGCGATCGAAGTGTCTGGTGTGCAGGTGCTGGCGGCGACGCTGGAAGGCGCGGACGTCAAGACGCTGCGCGAAACCGTCGACAAGCTCAAGGACAAGCTCAAGAGCGCGGCCATCGTGCTGGCTTCCGTCGAAGGCGGCAAGGTCAGCCTGATCGCGGGCGTCACGGCCGATGCCAGCAAGAAGGTCAAGGCGGGTGAGCTGGTGAACTTCGTCGCGCAGCAGGTCGGCGGCAAGGGCGGCGGCCGTCCGGACATGGCGCAGGCTGGCGGCACCGAGCCGGCCAATCTGCCCGCTGCGCTGGCAGGCGTGAAGGGTTGGGTCGAAGCGCAACTCTGAGCGCGTTTGAGCGATCACCCTGTGCAGGGCAAGTAGCAGCCGCTTCTGCATGAAAGAAAGCCGCGAGTCGACGAGACTCGCGGCTTTTTGTTTTGTCGGGCATCAAGCGGGCTTCCGAACCGTTCACGCAGCCGCTTGCGCCGCTTTCTCCCTCTGCTGCAAGTTGCCGCTTGCAACGAGCATCCCGCGCAGCGCATTCAGTGCCGACGAAAAATGGCCGCGCCGCCAGATCAGCAGCGTGTCGATGCTGCCGAGTTGGTCGAGCGTATGCACGGCGATATCGTTTGATTCGGGCAGCAGCGCCAGCACCGAACGAGGCGCGACGGCCACGCCCGCGCCCGCCGCCACGCAGGCGACGATCGCGTGATACGAGCCGAGTTCCAGCACGCGCGTCGGCCGCATGCCGCGATCCATGTACCACTTTTCGACGTGCGTGCGATATGCGCAGCCCGTTTCGAAGGCAATCAGCGTGGACAGCGTGACGTCGCTGGCGTGGCGGATGGGCGGATGACCGCGCGGCGTCAGCATCACCAGTTCTTCGCGAAACACGGGCTCGACCTCGAACAGATCGCCGATCCAGCCTGGATCGAGCGGCGTCGCGACGATGGCGGCATCGACTTCGAACTCGCGCACACGGTCGATCAGCTTGCCCGTCGTTCCCGTCTCCAGTTCGAGCGCGACGTCGGGCCAGGTCTGGTGATAGTGCGCGAGCAGCCCAGGCAGACGGGTCGCGGCGACGCTTTCCATCGTGCCGAGCCGCAGCCGGCCGCTGGGTCGTGCATCCTTGACGGCATGGCGAGCTTCATCGGCAAGCGCGAGCAGCCGTTCGGCATAGGGCAGCAGCGTCTCGCCAGCGGGTGTCAGCACGAGCCGCCGGCCGTCGCGAATGAAAAGCTCCGTGCCCAGTTGTTCTTCGAGCTGCTTGATACGCGTCGTCACGTTCGATTGCACGCGATTGAGCTTCGCGGCGGCGCGCGTCACGCCGTTTTCGCGCACGACAGCGCGAAAGATGGTGAGAGCGGCAAGATCCATCAATCTCTCCATGAGATTCAATCTATCCGTATTATTCATTTTATGAGATTGATGGGTCAAGCTACGATGCAGTCGAAACGTAAACTGCCGTCCCGCCATGTCTTCGATGAACGACCTTGCTTCCCGCACTTTTTCCACTCGCGTCGCGCCCGGCGACGCTCGCCGCGCCGCGCTTGCCTGCATGGCGGCGCTCGCCGTCGCGCTCGGCGTCGGGCGGTTCGCGTTTACGCCGCTGTTGCCGCTGATGCTGCACGGCGGCGGGCTCGACATCCGACACGGCGGCTGGCTCGCTTCGCTCAACTACGCGGGCTATTTTCTCGGCGCGATCGGCTGTGTCGCGCTGCGCATGGACGCGGCGCGCGTCGTGAAGACCGGCCTCGCGCTGACGGTGCTGCTCGTGCTCGCGATGGGCGTCACGCATGAATTCTGGCTTTGGGCCGTGGTGCGGTTCGTCGCGGGTGCCGTCAGCGCCTGGACCTTCGTGTTCGCGTCGCAGTGGGGCTTGCGGCGGCTCGCCGAGCTGGGCGCGAACGAGTGGGGCGGCGTGATCTACACGGGCCCGGGCTTCGGCATCGCGGCGACGGGCCTGCTGGTCAGCGCAGCGGGCGGGCTCGGGGCAGCGGCGGGCTGGATCGCCTTTGGACTGATTTCCGCTGTGCTCACGGCGCTGGTGTGGCGCACGTTCACGACGGCGTCGACGGCACAGGCAGGCGCAAGCGCGAACCCAGCCACGCCGCGGATGCACGCGCAACGCCATCGCGCGCATCTGCATCGCGCGGACGCCTTCTGGCTGATCGTGCTCTACGGCGTGCCCGGCTTCGGCTACATCATCACCGCGACGTTCCTGCCTGTGATCGCGCGCGCCGCGTTGCCCGCGGATTCGCCGTGGCCGGACCTGTTCTGGCCGATGTTCGGCGGCGCGCTGGTGGCAGGCGCACTGGCGGGCGCGCGTCTGCCGTCTCGCTGGGACAACCGCACGCTGCTGGCGGGCTGCTACGTGCTGCAGGCGCTGGGGATCATCGCAGGCATCGTGTCGCCGACGGCGGGCGGATTTGCGCTCGGCAGCGCGCTGATCGGCTTGCCGTTCACGGCGATCACGCTGTTCGCGATGCGCGAAGCGCGCCGGCTGCATGGCGACAACGCGGCGGGACTGATGGGCTACGCGACGGCGGCGTACGGTCTCGGACAGATCGCGGGGCCGCTCGTCGCCGCGCCGATTGCCGCGCACACCGGCTCCTTCACACCGGCGTTGTGGCTGGCGGCGCTCGCGCTGGCGGCGGGCGCGGCGGGACTCGTCGCGGTGGCGCTGATGCGGCCGGCGCCGCGCGGATAGGCGAAGAGCGGCACGTCGAAGCGCACACCGGATCCAGCGCGAACAGGTCTGCGCCGCTTCGCGGAACGAGCGGCGCAGGCGGAACGAGACGTACAAACGGCACAAACGGCACAAACGGCACAAACGGCACAAACGGCACAAACGGCACAAACGGCACAAACGGCACAAACGGCACAAACGGCACAAGGCATTCGGCCAGTGTCTGAAGTCCGTGCCGAACGCCAAAAACAAATTCAGCACCCTCCGCACTAAAATGTCCGCTTTCCAGCCATCTTCGCGCGCTCATTGCGGGGCGCGCCGCCAGCCATGCAACATTTCGCGTCGGATAACTACGCCGGCATCTGCCCGGAGGCGCTCGATGCGCTGATCGCCGCCAACAACAGCGGCCACGAACCGGCCTACGGCGACGACTCGTGGACGCAGCAGGTCTGCGACCGCCTGCGCAATCTGTTCCAGACCGACTGCGAAGTGTTCTTCGTTTTCAACGGCACGGCGGCCAACTCGCTGGCGCTGGCGTCGCTGTGCCAGTCGTATCACTCGGTGATCTGCCACGAACTCGCCCATATCGAAACGGACGAATGCGGCGGCCCTGAGTTCTTCTCGAACGGCTCGAAGTTGCTGACGGCGCCGGGCATCGGCGGCAAGCTTACGCCCGATGCCATCGAAGCCGTCGTCACGCGCCGCGCCGACATCCACTATCCGAAGCCCAAGGTCGTCACGCTCACGCAATCGACGGAAGTGGGCACCGTCTACAGCGGCGAGGAAATCCGCGCGATCGCGGCCATCGCGAAGCGGCGTCATCTGAAAGTGCACATGGACGGCGCGCGCTTTGCGAACGCGGTCGCCGCGCTCGACGTGCATCCGTCGGAGATCACGTGGCGCGCGGGCGTCGACGTGCTGTGCTTCGGCGGCACGAAGAACGGTTTGCCCGTCGGCGAAGCGGTGGTGTTCTTCGACCGCGCGCTTGCCGACGATTTCGCGTATCGCCTGAAGCAGGCGGGTCAGCTCGCGTCGAAAATGCGCTTCATTTCCGCGCCTTGGCTCGGCTTGCTCGACAACGACGTCTGGCTGCGCAACGCGCGTCACGCCAATGCGATGGCGAAGCTGATGGAGTCGCGTCTCGCGGAGATTCCCGGCGTCAGCATCATGTTTCCGAGCGAGTCGAATGCCGTGTTCGCACAATTGCCGCTGCAGGTTGCGAAGGCGATGCGCACGCGGGGCTGGAAGTTCTACGAGTTCATCGGCGCGGGCGGCTGCCGGCTGATGTGCGCGTGGGACACGCAGCCCGAAACGGTCGAGCGGTTCGTCGACGAGGTGCGCGCGCTGTGCGCCGATTGAGCGCTGGTTGAACAGCCGTCACTGCCAATCGACTCGACGCTCATGACCGAACATCGTTTCTGCCCGCGCTGCGCGACGCCCCTCGTCGAGCGCGCCGATCCCGCGCACGAAGGCGGCCGCCTTCGTCAAAGCTGTCCCGACGAAGCCTGCGGCTACGTACACTGGAACAACCCGTTGCCCGTCGTCGCGGCGATCGTCGAGTACGACGGCAAGATTCTGCTCGCACGCAATGCCGCGTGGCCCGAAGGCATGTTCGCGCTGATCACCGGCTTCCTCGAAAACGGCGAGACGCCGGAACAGGGCATCGCGCGTGAAGTGCGAGAAGAAACATCGCTCGTCGCGGATTCCGTCGAGCTGGTCGGCGTGTACGAATTCATTCGCAAGAACGAACTGATCATCGCGTATCACGTGCGTGCGAGTGGCGAGGTCGCGCTGTCGCCGGAGTTGCTCGAATACCGGCTGATCGAGCCGGCGAAGCTGCGTCCGTGGCCCGTGGCAACGGGACTTGCGCTCGCCGACTGGATGCGGCGGCGCGGCCTGGAGTTCGAATTCGTCGAGCGGCCCGGCCAGTAACGCAGTGTTGAGAAGCGGCGCGCGAAGGCGTGCGCCGTTCGCCGTAGCAGTCTCAGTTGTCCCCGACCAATAACGAAGGAGACGCATCGACATGGCCTACATCTACTATCTGACGCACATTCATCTCGGCTACGACGCGCTTGCGCAGTTGCCGGCCGAATGCGAGCGCGCGGGCATCCGGCGGCCGCTCGTGGTGACGGACAAGGGCGTGATGGCGGCGGGCGTCGCGCAACAGGCGATCGATGCGCTGAAGATTCCCAACGCGCCCATCTTCGACGACACGCCGTCGAACCCGACGGAAGCGATGGTGACGGCTGCCGTGCAGCGCTACCGCGAAGAAGGCTGCGACGGGCTCGTGGCGATCGGCGGCGGGTCGTCGATCGATCTCGCCAAAGGCGTCGCGATCATGGCCACGCATCCGGGCGCGCTGACGGACTACGCGACCATCGAAGGCGGCAGCGGCAAGATCACCGGCAACGCCGCGCCGCTGATCGCGATTCCGACCACGGCGGGCACAGGCAGTGAAGTGGCGCGCGGCGCGATCGTGATTCTGAACGACGGCCGCAAGCTCGGTTTCCATTCGTGGCATCTGCTGCCGAAAGCGGCCATCTGCGATCCCGCTCTCACGCTCGGCCTGCCGCCGATGTTGACGGCCGCGACCGGCATGGACGCGATCGCGCATTGCATCGAAACGTTTCTCGCGCCGACTTTCAATCCGCCCGCCGACGGCATCGCGCTCGACGGCCTCGAACGCGCGTGGGCGAACATCGAACGGGCGACCCACGACGGCCAGCACCGCGACGCGCGCCTGAACATGATGAGCGCATCGATGCAAGGCGCGATGGCGTTCCAGAAAGGGCTCGGCTGCGTGCATTCGCTGTCGCATCCGCTCGGGGGCGTGCCCGTCAACGGGCGCACGTCGCTGCATCACGGCACGCTGAACGCCGTCGTGCTGCCCGCGGTGCTGCGTTTCAACGAGAGCGCGGAAACGGTCGTCGCGAACCGGCGCTATGCACGCATGCGCCGCGTGATGAACTTGCCGGACAATACGGATCTCGCGCAGGCGCTGCACGACATGACGGCACGTCTTGGCCTGCCGACGGGCCTCAGGCAGATGGGCGTCGACGAAAGCGCATTCGACAAGGTGATCAGGGGCGCGCTCGCGGATCATTGCCACAAGACGAATCCGCGCGAAGCGACGGCCGACGATTATCGGCGGATGCTGACGGAGTCGATGTAGGCGCAACACCGACCCTTCAATCAGGCGAACACGACATGAACAAACCCGCTCTCGCGCCGCGCATGGCTTACCCGCACTTTCTCGCTATCGGCACGCGCTGGATGGACAACGACATCTATGGGCACGTGAACAACGTCGTCTACTACAGCTATTTCGATACTGTCGTGAACGAGTACCTGATCCGCACGGGCGCGCTCGACATCGAACACAGCACGACGATCGGCCTCGTCGTCGAAACGCAGTGCAACTACTTCGCGCCCATCGTGTTTCCGGACCGTATCGATGCGGGCCTGCGCGTCGTGCGGCTCGGCACATCGAGCGTGCGGTATGAAGTGGGCCTTTTCCGGGAGGGCGACGATCAGCCGGCCGCGCAAGGGCATTTCGTGCATGTCTACGTGGATCGCGAGACGCGCCGGCCGGTCGCGCTGCCCGACGCGCTGCGCGCGGCGCTGGTGCCGCTCGTCGTGCACGCCGCGCAGGACTGACGCGTGCAGCCGTTCGTGATCGACGCGCTGAACGGCGTGAGCTACGGCTTGCTGCTGTTCATGCTGTCGGCGGGATTGACGCTGATTTTCAGCATGCTCGGCGTGCTGAACTTCGCACATGCGAGCTTCTACATGCTCGGCGCGTATGTCGGCTTTTCCGTGGCGGCGCGCGCAGGGTTCTGGTGGGCACTCGTCATTGCGCCGCCCGTCGTCGGGCTGATGGGCGCGGTGCTCGAACGGTGGCTGCTGCGCCGCGTGCGGCCGCACGGGCATCTGGCGGAACTGTTGCTGACGTTCGGCGCGGCTTATCTGATCGGCGAAGGCGTCAAGCTCGCGTGGGGCCTGCAGGCGCTGAGCGTGAGTGTGCCCGCGACGCTCGACGGCCCGTTGTTCGATGTGTACGGTCTGGCATTTCCGCGTTACCGCGCGTTCATGATGGCCGTTGCGCTGGCGATGCTGGCCGTGTTGTTCGCGGTGCTGCGCGTGTCGAAAGCGGGGCTGATCGTGCGCGCGGCGCTCACGCATCCGCAGGCCGTCGCGGCGCTCGGCCACGACGTGCCGCGCGTGTTCACGGGCGTGTTCGCGGCGGGCACGGCGCTCGCCGCGCTGGCGGGCGTGATCGGCGCGCCGCTTTTCGTCGTCGAACCGGCGATGGCGGAGTCGGTGGGATCGATCGTGTTCGTCGTGGTCGTGATCGGCGGGCTGGGGTCGCTGGGCGGCGCCCTCGTGGCTTCGCTCGTGATCGGCTGTCTGCAGACCTTCGCGGTGTCGACGGACATTGCGCTCGGCGAGTTGCTCGGCGAGTTGCCCGGCGAGTTGTCCGGAAACCTGGACCATGCGCTCCCCGCTGCGTGGAGCGCACTGACGCTCGCGCAACTCGCGCCGCTCGTGCCGTATGTGCTGCTCGTCGCGATGCTCGCGGTGCGCTCGCGCGGCTTCTTCGGACAACGCGACGACGATGCGTGACGACATCGACGTACACGACGCGCGGCCCGTTGCGCGGCGCATGCAACACTTGCGAGCCGCGTTGCCGTGGATCGCGCTTGCGTTACTGCTCGCCGTGCCGCCGTGCATCTCGAAGCAAAGCTGGCTCGTCGCATGGCTCGCGCAGACGGCCTCCATGATCGTGTTCGCGCTGTCGTACAACCTGCTGCTCGGCGGCGCGGGGCTGCTGTCGTTCGGCCATGCGGCTTCGTCGGGCATCGGCGCGCTGATCGCGGCGCAGGTGTTCAATCGCTTCGGGCTTCCGTTACCGCTGCTGCCACTGATGGGCGGCATCGGCGGCGCGCTGTTCGGCGCGTTGTACGGCCTCGTCGCGACGCGCCGCGCGGGCACGGCATTCGCGATGATCACGCTCGGCATCGGCGAACTCGTCGCGGCGGCGGCGTGGACGTTGCCGGACTGGTTCGGCGGCGAGGCGGGCGTCGCGATCGACCGTACGGCGGGACTCGCCTTGCCCGGCGTCACGTTCGGCCCCGCGCGCGAAGCGTATGCGCTGATCGCGCTATGGTGCGCGCTTGCCGTGCTCGCGATTTACGCGCTGTCGCGCACGCCGTTCATGCGGCTCGCCCATGCCGTGCGCGACAACCCGGTGCGCGCGGCCGCGATCGGCTGCTATCCGCGCCGCGTGCGTTATGAAGTCGTCGTGTGGTCGTCGTTTTTTGCGGGCATCGCGGGCACGCTGGGGCTGATCAATGTCGAACTGGTGTCGACGGAAAGTGTCGGCATGCTGCGCTCGGGGTCGGTGCTGATCGCGACGGTGATCGGTGGAAGCGGGGCATTTTTCGGGCCGGTCGCGGGTGCCGTCGTGCTGACGTTTTTCAGCGTCGTTGTGGCCAGCGCGACGCGCGCGTGGCTGCTGTATCTCGGGCTCTTCTTCGTGGTCGTCGTCGTGGCGGCGCCCGATGGCATCGCGGGATGGCTGCGGCGTCAGGCGCAGCGTCTTGCGCGCGATGGCTGGCGTGCCTGTCTGCCGTGGTTCGTGTATCGCGCGGCGAGCGCAAGCGCCTGGACGCTTGCCGTCGTGCTCGGTGTGCAATGGGCCTATGCGCAGCGTTTCGGCACGGAAGAACGCGCACGTTTCCTTGCGGCGACGAATCCTGTCTGGCTCGCGGCAGCCGTGCTGTCGCTGGCCTTCATCGGCTGGCTGGCGTTGCACCTGGGTGCGCGTCGCGATCGCGCGCTTTCCGCCGGCGCCGACGCAGGAGTACGCTCATGATCCCCGCTATCGCCGTGCGGCGCCTGGACAAGCGCTTCGGCGCGACGCGCGTGCTGCGCGGCATCGATCTGCTCGTCGAGCCGCACGAGCGTCACGCGCTGATCGGTCCGAACGGCGCCGGCAAGTCGACGCTCTTCAATCTGATCGCGGGCGCGGCGCGGCCGAGCGCGGGGCGCATCGAACTGTATGGCGCCGACATCACGCGGCTCGCGCCCGCCGCGATCTGCCGTCGCGGGCTCGCGCGCAGTTTTCAGACGACACGCTGCTTCGCGAAACTCAGTGTGTTCGACAACCTGCGCTGTGCCGCGCAGATCGCGAACCGCGACCGCATGCGCTGGTGGCAGCGCTACACCACGACACGCGCAGCCGACGAGGCTGCCGAAGCCGTACTGGAATCGGTTGCGCTGGGCGAGCGGCGCGATGCGATGGCGGGCACGCTGAGTTACGCGGAGCAACGCGCGCTCGATCTCGGCCTTGCGCTCGCGAGCGGCGCGCACACGCTGCTGCTCGACGAACCGACGGCGGGCATGAACCGCGCCGAGGCCGCGCGTGCCGTCGAACTGATCCGCAGCGCGACGGCGGGCCGCACGCTGCTGATGGTCGAGCACGACATGGACGTCGTGTTCCGTCTCGCGGACCGGATCAGCGTGCTCGTGCAAGGCGAGGTGATCGCGACGGGCACGCCTGAAGCGATTCGCGCCGATCCCGCCGTGCTCACCGCGTATCTTGGCGACGGCGTGGGCGAGATCGGCGATGCGGCACATGGAGCGGCTCGATGAAACCGTTACTGGAGATTCAGGATCTCCGCGCGTGGTACGGCGCGAGCCAGGCGCTGCATGGCGTGAGCCTGCGGATCGAGCCAGGCGAGGCCGTCGCGCTCGTGGGCCGCAACGGCTCGGGCCGCTCGACGCTGGCGAAGGCGATCATGGGCATGGTGCGCGCACAGGGCGCGATCGGCTTCGGGGGCACGTCGCTTATGGGCCTGCGCACGTTCGAGATTGCCCGTCTCGGCGTCGGCTATGTGCCCGAACAGCGCGACGTGTTTCCGACGCTGACGGTGCGCGAAAACCTGCTGCTCGGCATCCCGCCGCGCAGCGGTCGACGCGCCGCGCGCTTCACGCTCGACGATGCGCACACGCTGTTCCCCGTGCTGCGCGAACGCGCGCGCACGAAGGCGGGCGCGTTGTCGGGCGGCGAACAGCAGATGTTGTCGGTGGCGCGCGCGCTGCTCGGCGATCCCGATCTCGTCGTGATCGACGAACCGACGGAAGGGCTCGCGGGCCAGGTCGTCGCGCAGCTCGCCGCGGCGCTGAAGCTGTTGCGCGAGCGCGGCGTCGCGATGCTGCTGATCGAGCAAAAGCTCGCGATCGCGGATCGGCTGGCGAACCGGGTCGCCGTGATGGGACATGGCGAGATCGTGTTCGACGGTTCGATGGAATCGTTCCGCAGCCGGGCGGATGTGACACAGGAATGGCTCGGTGTGGGCTGAGTTCAGGCTGCGTGACGTCGGTTCGCTGTTTGATCAAATCTTTTGTTATCGCCCGAAGCACCGTGCGATAAGCCTCTTCGACAGCTGTTTTCATCGAATCAAACGCGCGCGCGTTTGGTGAGCGTCCTACAGAAATCTTGTCGGCAGCGTGCGGACAAACCATGACAATCATCAAAGGCGCATGGCCGGTCCGGACGCGTTATCGAACGAGCCGGCGAGAGGAGGAGACATGATCGACGAGCTACGCGCGCTTCGCGGCGCGTCGTTGCGCAGAAGCGGCTCCCTGCGGCGCGATGTCGTGCGCTGCGTGGCGATTGCGACGATGCTGTACGCGTCAGCGATCATGTCGGCGTGCGCCGATGCGAACTCCGCTGCACCGCAAGCACCGGGCGCATTGCCTTCAATCGAAGCGGCGAAGCAGAAGCAGCTTTACGCACAACATGTCATCGCGAATCGGGAGCCGTCGGCGAGCGGCATGAGCGGGAAACGCGTGCAAGAAACCTATCAGCCTGGACGGGCTTGAACGGCGCGCAGCACAACTGGAACAGGAGAACGCAAAACAGTTCGAGATCGTCCGGAAGCGTGCCAGGGAACTGACGACTCTGAGCGCTATCGCAAGCACGCTGGCGCGCGAGGACATCCCCGCAGAAGACCGCGAGCTGCTCGTATATGGTCTTGAACAGCTATCGCATCGCTTTGCGATGGACGCGACGATGGAACTGGATGAGCTTCAATTCGTCCGCGACTCGGCGCGTGACGAACAGGACGTTGAAACGGCATCGATGCCGCTCGACTTCGCGGGCCTTGCGACCCGTCATTAGTCAGGTCAGGGCTGGTCCCGCGCTCAAGCCGTGACAGTGGCGTCTATGCCAGGACGCCACTCCAGCATGTCACGAGGTTTCCCCTACCTGCGAAGACCGGCACAACCATCATGCACAGGCGGGCTTGCCCCGCCTGTCGGATCACGCCCAAATCAGAACTGCGCGGTCGCCTGCACGCCGACCGTTACGCGCGCGGTCGGAAAGCCCGAAGGCTTGTAGACCGGCGTTCCCGCGAACAGGTCGTAGGCGAAGCCCGCATATTTCGACGGAACGCTGCCACGAATGCCGATTACCGCGCCCGCGAGTTGAGTCCCGGCGAGCGCGGCCGTATTCGGGCCGTACACGCGCCCGTAGTCGATTCCTGCGTATAGCGACTGCCCCGTCTGTCCAATCGGCCATTGCAGTTCGTTGCGCCAGTAGAACCCGCGTTCGGCCGCGAGCATCGTTTCGCCGTCGAAGCCGCGCACGGTGTACCGGCTGCCGATGGTCAGGTCGTCGATATAGAAAAGCGTGTCGTTCGTGAACTGGCCGTGGAACGTCGTGACGTACCGGAACGGCTGATTCGCGATGGCGAACGGAACCGACAGATTCGCGTCGAGCACGGCCATATGGAAGCGGTACGTTGGGCCGTCGACATATGGATCGGGCGTCGCGCCTAGACCGCCGACGCCCTGACGGTAGGCGAGCGTACCGTCGAACTGCGCCGCGCCGAAGTAATGCCGGTCGGTCGCGCCGAGTTCGAGAAACGTGTTGTTGCGTGCCTGTGTCGGTATCGTCGTGTCGTCGATAAAGCTGTCGCCGAATCGCTTCGATAGCTGCACATAGCCGCCGAGTACGTCGTTCTGGCCGCGCGACAGCACCCGCGCGATGCGCAGCGCCGCCGTCTGTGAATTGCCGCTCGATACGAGCGTCTGATTCACGCCCGCGATGTTCTGGTAGTAAGTGTTCGTGTTGCCTGACAGGGTCGCCGTCCAGTAGCCGAACGGAATGGAGTACGAACCATTGAACCCGTGCGAACCGAGCGCCTTGTTGCCGAACGACAAATCCTGATTCGCGCCGACCGTGAATACGTCGTTCAGGCCAAGCGGGTTATCGATGCCAAGGCTGGCGTTGCCTTGCCATTTTCCCGTCGACGACGTGCCCGAGTTATCGACCGACGCGACAAACGTCCAGGGCTTCGCACGCCTGACCGACACGACGACATCGCTTTCGCCTGGGATGTCGGTCGGTTCGATCTTCATGTCCACGTCCTGACTCGCGACGCGTTTCATTTGCTCCAGACCTTGCTCCAGATCGCGCATGTTCAGCAGGTCGCCGCCGCTGACCGGAAACGCGTTCTTCCATGTTCCCCACATGGAAGAATCGGCCCGACGAACCTGTCGCACGAGACCCGGCACCAGCGCGAACGACAGCGTGCCCGCCGTCAAATCCTGCTGCGGTACGAGTACGCGCGTGG
The DNA here is from genome assembly GCF_007995085.1 of Paraburkholderia azotifigens. Taxonomy (GTDB): domain Bacteria; phylum Pseudomonadota; class Gammaproteobacteria; order Burkholderiales; family Burkholderiaceae; genus Paraburkholderia; species Paraburkholderia azotifigens. The sequence continues at coordinate 1,404,209 of NZ_VOQS01000001.1, read as the reverse complement.
TCACGTAGCCGCGACTCAGCACGGCCTGCTGCAAACCCTTCGTGAGCGTGTCGATGCCTTGCTTACCGACGCATTGCCCCCTGTAGTGGTCGAGCCATTCGCGTGCGAAGGCGAACGGGTCGAGCGGCAAGGCTGACGCGCCTTGTCTGCGCGACGCGGCTGGCAGTGTAGCGGGCACGTCGAGCTTGAACGCGTCGATGCGAAAGCACGGCGATTCGACCGGCAGCACCGGGAAGCCTTCGACCTTCGGAGCCGTTGAACGCACGGCGGGCGCGTTCAACTGTTGGGCGCGCTGCTGTGCGTCGCGCTGCTGCTGTAGTTGCTGGTTCTGCTCGGCGTTCGCGCGTGCGGCTGCCGCCGTGTCTGCGGGCGTTTGCTGTGCGTTGGACGCGAGCGATACCAGGGCTGTGAGCGGCAGAGCCGCCAGCCTCTTGTTTAACTTCATGATGAATTGGTCCCTGATTCTGCCTGTGGGCGGCGAGCGGCCTGTGGCCGCTTCACCTGTTCTTATTGGTCGCTCTCGTCGTTGCTTTTCTCGTAGCAATCTTTTTTCTGCGAGGTGTTCCGCTCTCTATTTCGTCGAAAGCATTCCCCCATACTCCCCATAATCAGCATAAGAGCAGCTCCGGGAACCAGACTCGCATAATCTCGGGTTGGTGCGGTCAGCACCCCGAATACCACATTGACGAGAAAAACGAGTCCAATCCAAGGTTTCGCGACGAACCGCAATAAGACATGCGGCGCCGGTGGCCTGGAAATGAGACAAGCAATGATCGTAAAAGTGAGCGCCAGTCCGGACAAGAACTCGGCCTTTTGACGGTCTAGAAAGTACAGGACCAAGAAGTAAGAACCATATGCCAACAATAGTTCGATGGCATATGCGCAAGCAATTCGAAATGCCGATTTCATTTCGACCTATCCCGTTTTTCAAGAATTGAACTGATATTGGCCCTTGTAGTGGTCGACCCATTCGCGCGCGAAGGCGAACGGATCGAGCAGCAGCGCGGATGCGCCTTTCGCGTGCGCGGCGGCCGACAGCGTATCGGGCACATCGAGCGCGAACCGGTCGATACGAAAGCACGGCGTTTCGGTCGGCAGCACGGGAAGGGCTTCGATCTTCGTGACAGTCGAGCGGACGATCGGCGCAGACACTGCGGCTTCGCGCTGCTGCGCGTCGCGCCGCTGCTGCTGCTGGTTCTGTTCGGTTTCGATACCGCCGAGGCTTTGCCCGTGCACGTTGGGCGCGAGCGCGACCAAAGCCGTTAGCGGCAGCACCGCCAGGCTCTTTCTGATTTTCATGCGAGAAATGGTTTTGAACTAGATTGCGAAAGGACTGCCGTAGCGGCCAATCAATGTTGACATGTCAAAGCTCGGACTTCGGGTCACGTGTAATCAGTCGAGAAACTATTTCATCGTCGGAGTCCACCGACATGACAGGGTCCATATAGCCCTCAATGTCGTCGTTCAACCACTGTTCACCGCTTCGCTTGACGTGAAATCGGGCAACGACGGTGAGTTCATCTGCCGAAATGATTGCGGTTAGCTGGAACGTTGGATTGGACGCCTTCCAAACACGAAAAACTTCGTCCACTAGCAAAATTCCCTGAGCAAGTGGCTCGTCACTCTCGTAGTCTTCTACATGTAGTGAATTTACAAAGCACTCGTAGCCCGTGCAGTCCAGGAAGTTGGCGCGTTTTGCGTTGGTGAGTTTCCGCGCGAGCGAATCGAACAGATAACATTCCTCCTTTTCCACAAACCCGGCATTTGCGATGGACTTCAGCGATGGGATCAAAGGCTTGTCGAACTTCAATGCGCCGATGATCTCTTTCATTTCCGCATTCGCCTTCATCACTTTCCTCCCAAGTACTTGTTGAGTCCCTTCTGGATTGCCGCATTAAAGCTTGGATCGTTCAGCAGTTTGTTCACGGAGTTCGGTGCGTCTTATGTCGGTCGGTTCGATCTTCATGTCCACGTCCTGACTCGCGACGCGTTTCATTTGCTCCAGACCTTGCTCCAGATCGCGCATGTTCAGCAGGTCGCCGCCACTGACCGGAAACGCGTTCTTCCATGTTCCCCACATGGAAGGATCGGCCCGACGAACCTGTCGCACGAGACCCGGCACCAGCGCGAACGACAGCGTGCCCGCCGTCAAATCCTGCTGCGGTACGAGTACGCGCGTGGTCACGTAGCCGCGACTCAGCACGGCCTGCTGCAATGCCTTGCTCATTATGTCGATGCCTTGCTTGCCGACGCATTGCCCTGTGTAGTGGTCGAGCCATTCGCGAGCGAATGCGAACGGATCGAGCGGCAGCGCGGATGCGCCTTTCGCGTGCGCGGCGGCCGACAGCGTATCGGGCACATCGAGCGCGAACCGGTCGATACGAAAGCACGGCGTTTCGGTCGGCAAGGCGGGAAAGGCTTCAACCTTCAGCAAGGTCGAGCGCACAGCCGGCGCCTGTATTGCGGCTTCGCGCTGCTGCGCGTCGCGCCGCTGCTGCTGGTTCTGTTCGGTTTCGATTCCGCCGAGGCTTTGCCCCTGGACGTTGGGCGCGAGCGCGACCAAAGCCGATAGCGGCAGCGCCGCCAGGCTCTTTCTGATTTTCATTGTGAGAAGTTTGTCTAGAGCGTGTTAGGCACTTGCTGCCAAACCTGGTAACCTGGCGGAATGAGCAAACGCCGCCCCTACCCAACGGATGTATCGGATGAAGAATGGCACTTCGCCGCGCCGTATTTGACCTTGATGAACAAAGACGCACCGCAGCGTCGATACGAACTGCGCGAAATGTTCAACGCGCTTCGCTGGATCGTGCGCGCGGGTGCACCCTGGCGCCTGTTGCCCAATGACTTCCCGCCGTGGGAGATGGTCTATCAGCAAACGCAACGCTGGATTCAGGCGGGTTGTTTCGAGGCCATGGTCAGCGATTTGCGTTCGATCATACGAGTCGCACAGGGGCGCCAGGGGCAGCCCAGCGCGGTGATTCTCGATGGGCGCACGCTGCAGTCGACGTGCGAGAGCGGGCCGCGAGCCGGTTATGACGGATACAAGCGCAAACAAGGCAGCAAGGTCCATATGGCCGTCGATACTCTGGGGCAGTTGCTTGCTGTGCATGTAACACCAGCCAATGAACAGGAGCGTGCACAGGTCGGCGAGCTTGCGCGTCAGGTCCAGCAGGCCACCGGCCAGACAGTGAAAGTCGCGTTTGCCGATCAGGGATATACCGGCGAGGAACCTGCGCAGGCCGCGCTTGACGAGGGAATTGAGCTTCAAGTGATCAAACTGGCGGAAGCGAAAAAGGGCTTTGTCCTGTTGCCGCGCCGCTGGGTTGTAGAGCGCAGCTTCGGCTGGTTGAATCGCTTTCGTCGACTCGCGCGCGATTACGAGCGCTTGCCAGAAACACTTGCCGGGCTTCACTTCGTCATCTTTGCCGTTCTGATGCTCGTCCATTTCGGAAACCTCACCAAAAGTGCCTAACACGCTCTAGAGCTAGATTTCGGCTACTCAGGTTGCCGCGATAAGGTCACTTGCCGGCAGTCGCCTCAGTAGTTCACTAGAATCTGAACTGACTTCCTCGTCGCCATGTTTGATTGTTACGCGACCGTCCTTCAGTACCACAGATGCTGAAGGTGGCAACGCCAGGAACGGAATCACTTCAGGGCGCTTGCTTGCAATCTCGAACAACGAGACCAAGCGGCCCCCTTCAGACTCGTTTGAGTCAGCGGCGAACAGCCAACCCGAGTCGGTTCCCGTTGATGGCTCCCGCGACATCAGCAAATCCCGCGAAGTTTCGAAATTTGGGGAAACTACAGCGGACTGGACTAGTGAGGGGAACGAGGGTTCAACGCCCAACTGTTCGGCTACGCTTTTCTGAACGATTAGCTGCCTGTACGTCCTGCTCGCGCCACGTTCCCAAACTATCGGAATCGCACCAAAACGCGGCTCCCAAACTTCCAGTTCACCGGCATCAGTCGCTTTGAGCATGAGCATCAACCAACCCATTTGAACTGTTTCACCAGCCCGAAAGACCTTGCCTTTGCGTACTTCGTCCTCGAAGTAGGAAAGTATTGTATGCGCCCCTAATGACGGGCCGGACAGTAACGACACAACGATATTGGGATGTGCCGCGATTCCCTGAATATTCGTTTTCACGTCTTTCATTAGCTATGCTGTCAAGAAAGTAACGAACACAACTTTCCAACGAGCTCCTTCGCATCTTGCTTATAGCGTTCATTCCAAGAGTCGAGCCAGGTGTCAGGTCTTCCCTCTGACTCCCACTCGTCGAGCGCCAGCGCATTCACGATCTCGAGCTCAAACCAGCAAGCTTGATACGCCGCCATGCTCTCTTCGTTCGCGAAAGGACTTACATCACCCTGATGATGCTCAGATTCCTTCACGAAGCGTGCATACTTGAAATGATCGTCCACCGCTGTTTCGGCAAGAGCAAGAATTTTTGCTGTTTTCATATCACTTCCCATATTTGACGGTCACCACCTTGCCCGAACCACTTGTTACTACGGAGACGTTGTTCGTCGAATCATAGTAGACGGTTGTCCCGCCACGACTTGGAGTAGGCACACCGTTGTCAATTGCATTCTGGATCACGGATGGAGTCAATCCACGATCCTGCATTCGATCTAACGCATGTCCAGAATAATCAGTTCCATCAACATTCGCGGCTGTGTTCCGACTTGGTTGATATGACGGACTCTTTGGTTGGTTAAACTGGTTCGCTTTACTGCCCGTTGGAAGCGAAGCGTCTGAATTGTTGCTCGTTGTCACCTGAGCGTCATCGCCGTTGCTGTTAAGCGTTGCATTGCTCGGGACATACCCCGATACACCAGGGCGCGCCGAGCTGGTTGCCCCTTCGGCGAGAACGGCGCCCGGACTAGCAGCGGGCGGGACGCCGCCGCCCATGCCAATGATAGCGCTCAAGCCGTTCGCAATGCCTTGCATCGCAAGGGAGAACAGTGACGATGTTTTCTTCCCAGGGTCGCCCGTCAAAGCGCGTTCATCATCGACTGACTGGTTATACAGGTGGACATTCGACGCCACTGCCGAACCCGCTGTACCACCAACCGCAGCGCCGCCTACACCCGCCGCGATATTGGCGGCGAGGTTGCCAATCAGGTCCGACCCCGTCGCCGATGCGACACCCTTGGAGATATCGTTCAGCGTGCCGGCCATCTTCGACGCCAGGCCCGCGCCAGCCGCGCCGCCAATCGTGCTGAATGCACTCCCGCCGCCAAGTCCTCCAATCAGCGCGCCGCCGGCGGCGTGCAGTTCGGCCCGCGAATCACCGCCTTCCTTCCAGTTGTTGTAGTCAGCCGCCGCCGCGGCCATGCCTGCGCTGTCGCCGCGGTCAGAAGCGGCTTTGTAGGCTGCCGCCGCGTCGTCGCGCTTCATGTCCGCATACGCGCCGATGCCTTGCGAGACCGTTTGACCGGCAGCCTGTGCCGCCTGCATCGTGTCGGCCTGCTGGTTCAGGATGTTGTTCACGTCCGGCGTTTTCGCAACCGTGCCATTCGTGTTCGTCGTGTCGCGCGACAGGCTCGCGATGTCCTGCGTCTGGCTGGCACCGTTCGACACGTTGATCGTTCCCGCGCTGATCGCGCTGCGCGTCGTGGCGCTCGAATCACCACTGTCGTTTTGCGAAATCATCGGCGTGACGCCACCCGAGCCGCCAACCGAGCCAGGACCAACCGCCTTGCCCGTGTTGCCGCCAAAGCCCGCGCCCGCACTGATGCCATTGCTGTTCGCGCTGTAGTGCGACTGGTTCTGGATGTCGCTGAACGTTAGCGTGCCGGTCTTCAGGCTGTTCTTCGACTCGTCGGCCGCGCTCGATATCACGCCGCCAGTCAAGCCCGTGTTGCCCCTGACGTTGACGTTGAATCCGCCATCGCCCGCATTGATGCCGGCCTGTTCGTTCACGCCCGCATAGTGCGAATCGGCATGGCCGTTCTGTGCGCTGAAACTGGCGCTACCGCCACCCTGGCTGATAGTGAATCCGCCGCCCACGCTGCTCTGGTGCGCGGCGCTGTTCGTCACGTCCTGAACGCTCGTGATGTTCAGGTTGCCGCCCACGTCGGCCGCGATCTGTTTGCCGTTGATCTGCGAGCCGATGATGTTCGTGTCGCCGCCCGAGATCACAGTGACGCTGTTCGCGCCGTTCACATGCGACGCGTTCTGTATCGACGCGTCGCTGTTGGCATCGCCATGCGCATTCGCCATCGCAGCCGAGACGCCAAACCCGCCACCCAGGGTGTACTGCACGCCAATGCTCGCGCTGCTCGAACTGTTCGAACTACGCGTCGAATCGGTGTCCGTCGTGTTGATGACGTTCACCTGATTCTTTGCCGCCAGAATGACGTCGTTCGCGTTCACGTTCGACCCGGCGATAGTCACATCACCGTTCGTCGCCACGAATCCGGCCGTGCCGCCTGCCTGCACGCTGGAACCGCGGTGCGTCGTCTGGTCTTCGGACGACTGGCTTTCGCTCTTGCTCGATCCGATGCTGACCTTGATGCCGATATCCGGCTTGCCGCCCGCTGTCACGCCCGCCGATGTCAGGCCGGTCAAGGCGACATCGCCCGCCGCAGCAATTGTGTGCAGCGCGGCCGCACGGTCGTTGCCGGTGCTGGTCGAATTCTTCGCCGCCTGACTTTCGGAATACGCGTTGTTGATCGCATCGCCGACCGAACCCGCAAGACCAATCGTGAGGCCGCTGCTACTTGTCTTCTGCGTCTGCGCCTGATGCGAGGTATCGGTTGCCGCGTCGATGATGACGTTCGCCGCCGTACCGGCGAGGTTCTTGCCCGCGACGAGGTCGCTACCCGTGACGTGCAGGGTGTTGCCCGCGTTGATCGACAGGTCGCCGTTCAGCGATCCGACCGTACTCGCGTTGTTCGTGACGCTCGACGCTTCATTCGTCGTCGCGAGTTTGTTGGTGCCGACAGTCACGGTCAGGCCGCTCGTGCCAAGGCCCGTGCGCTTCTCCTGATAGCTGCTGGACGACTGCATGGTGTCCTGCGTCGTCGTGATGTTCACGTCATGCGCGGCACTCAGCGCGACATCGTTCGTGCCGACAATCGTGCTGCCTTTTACGTTGATGTCGTTGCCGCTGGCGATGGTCACGGCGTCGGCCGAAACCATGCTGCCCTGTGAGAGCGTGGCCGTGGTGTTGCTCGAACTGGAGACTTCCTTGCCGCTCACGACGTTGCTGTGCTTGTGCTGCTCCTGTGAATTGTCGACGTGCGTTTCCGTCGCCGCGCCGATGTTGACATTGCCCGTCGCCGCAAGCGTCGCCGCTCCCTTGTCGAGACTGATCGCGCTGCCGGTGACGTTGATATCCTTGCCCGATGCCACGGTCAGCGAATTGCCTGCGTTGAGCGCTGTTGCCGTGAGCGTATCGTCCGAGCGGTGCAACGACTCCGAGTAGCTGCCGTGGCTGTCGCTGCCGGAACTGTTGCTATCAACCGTTGAGGTGGCTTTAGCAGCCTGCAACGTCACGTTGCCATTCGCTGCAAGCGTGCCGCCGCCCGCGAGATTGAGATTCGCGCCCGTCGCCGTCAGGTCGCCACCGACACCAATAGCCGACACGCCGCCAACCTTGATCGAGCTGCCGGTCGTCTGGTTGAGGTCGGTATTTGACACACCGTTCGCGCGCGCGACAACCTTGTGTTCGCCGGTCTGCACCGAGCCGATATCATAGTTGCCGCCGACCAACATGCCGAGACTTCCGCCTACGTTCAGGTTCGCCGCGTTCTGCTCGACGTTCCCGCCTGTGACGATGACCGCATTACCCGCGACATTCAGGTTCGCGATGGGGCCAAGCGTAGATGTGGTTCGTGTGGCGCCCGTCGCGCTGACCTGCTCGACGGCCTTGACCGCTGTGTTCAGCAGCAGGGCGCCGCCTGCATTCAGTGCGAGACTGCCCGCATTCACGGTAGCCGAAGTCAGGTCGACGCTTCCTTTGGTCGTCAGCGACATGAGGCCGCCGCTTTGCAGCGCGCCGAACGCGTTGTCGATCTGGTTGCCCTGGATCGACAACGCGTTGCTCGCCTGCACGGTGCCACTGTTCGTGAAGGTCTGCGCGTTCTTCAGGTCGATGTCGGTCGCCGCAATCAGCGGGCCGTTCATGTTCTGCTGGCTGGCCTTCGCGAGATAGACGACGGGCACAAGTACCTGCTGCCCGTTGACGGTCTCGGTCTGCATGATGATGACGTTGCTCGTGAGGGCCGCCACCTGTTCAGGCGACAGGCTCATGCCAAGCGGCAGGTCGAGCGACTTCGACAGCGACGCGCCCGCCGCAAGCAGCGACTCGTACATCCCTTGAAGGTCTGTGTAAGGGCCGAGTACCGCCTTGCCGGTCAGTGACGTAATCTGGTTGCGAACCAGTTGTTGTTCGTAAAACCCGTCGCCCAGGCGCTTCTCGGTCGTCTGCGGATTCAGGCCAAGCTGTTGCAGGTAGTAGTCGCTCGAAATGAACGTCTTCTGGTTCGTGAACGCCGGATTCGTTTCGATGAGATAGTTCACGCCCGGTGCGGTGACGGGGCGGAACAGTCCACCCTGGGGAATCGAGAGGTTTTGCAGTACGTTCTGCGCCGTGGCGTTGGCGATCACCGGATTGACCATGCCGCCGCCGCCATTGACCGACGCCGCGCCCGATTTGCCGCCGCTCGCGTTTCCGCTGATGCCGTTGATATTCACGCCCGACATAGCCTGACCGGGCGCGAGATTGAGCGATGGAACCCCCGCGTTGCCCGCCGTGTTGTCGATGCTGATGCCGTTGCCCGAGAGCGTACCGCCCGCGACGAAACTCGACTCATACGACGGCAGCGCGTAGTTGCGGATGTCGGCGGGCGCGGCCTGCGTGTATCCGCCCGGATGGGAGCCGGAGAACGGCGCATCGCCAAACGGCAAGGTCCAGTTGGGAATGCTGCCGTCGTAGTTGCGGTAGTGGTAGTAGCCGGAGTATGTGACCTGTACGCCCGGTGCCGACTGGCCCTGCCAACTATTCTGGTCGAGCGATTGGGGCGCGGCGATGTTGCCGACCGCCGCGACCGCGCTCCAGTAATTCTGGAACAGACCGACCGAAGAGGCATCCATGTTGCCTCCGGCGATGATCTGTCCTTGGGGGCTGATGCCCGCGATCAGGTTCGCGACCGCGACGCCCGTATAAGTCGTGTACTGCCAGCCACTGTTCCACTGACCGCCGTGCGGCGGATCGACCGGCATTCCACCTATGAGGCTCGCATCGCCGTTAATCCAGCCGACAAAAGGATGACCGGCAGTGCAAGCGGCGGCAACCGTAGAGATACAGCCCGACAGGCTGATGCCGAGGCTGTCGAGCAGCGCAGGGTCCACCGGCTGGTTCAGACCGGTGGTCGTCATCGTCGTGCGCGTGTTCGTCACCTGACCGGCGTGCAATTCCATGTCGCCGGCCGATTCGATCAGGCCCGACTGGTTGCGGATAAGACTCGCGTTCGTATAGTTCCCGTTCGCGTCCTTGCCGCCTGCAAGCACCACCTTGCCAAGACCGTAAATCGCCGTAGTCGCCTGCGTATCGGTCGCCGTGGTGTCGTCACGGTTCTCGATGTCGTTTGACAGCAGTTCGAGCGTGCCGTTGCTGTCGGTCGCACCAATGAGCGCGGTCGGCCCCGTGTTCGACAGGCTCTGCGTCGCGTTCAGCGAAACGCTGCTGCCGACCATCGTTCCCGTGTTTTCCAGCGTGTTCGAATGCGTCGCGAGCGTGCCGCCCGCCATCATGACGCCGCTGTTCTGCACATCGCCCGCGTTGACGTTCAGGTTGTTCGCCGCCTCGACCAGTGCGCCATTGCTGAACGTACCCGGCAGGGTAAAGGACAGGTCGTGACCGGCGTTGAACTGGACATCTGGTGTGGGTGCGAAATCGCCCTGAACGGTCACAGCGACATCGTTGGCTGCGCTGTAGCTACCGCCGCCCGTGAGCGTCGCGGCATTCACGGCGAGGTTATGCGTCGAGCCAATCTGGCCGCTCGCGTTCGTGACCGCGCCGGTCGTCGTGATCGAGACATCGCCATTCGAGGCGCCGAAGTTGCCGATCTTGCCGCCGCTGTTGTCGACGGTATCGCCTTGCACCGTGACGCCCGCGCCGCTCACCTGGCCGTTCTGCGTGTTCACAAGTGCCGACGTATCAACGGTAACGCTGCCGTTGCCGGTTATCACGCCGCCGTTGTTGACGGTCTGGCTGCCGCCTCGCACAGTCATATCGCCCGTGCCGAGGTTGCCGACGAGACCGTTCGTGTTATTGATCGAAGCGGCCTGCACATTGAGCGTGCTCGTGTCGCCCGTCGCGCCCGTGCCGGACTGGATTTGTCCGTTCGTGTTCGTCAGCGTGCCGCCGCTCGCGAGCGAGAGCGACGAGAGCGAGCGGACCGAGCCTTGCGAGTTGTTCAGGTCGCCCGCGATGTTCGCGGCGATCTTGCCTTGTGCTGCAAGCACGCCGTTAGCGTTGTTCAGGCTGCCGGCGCGCGCGGCAATCTGGCCCGCCGCGATGATCTTGCCGCCGACGTTCGAGAAGCTGCCCGCGCCATTGCCGGGGGCAAGCGTCAGCGTGCCTGTACCGGCGTCGATGATTGAGCCGCCGTCGTTATTGAGTGCGCCAGGCGCAAGCGTCAGATCAGTGCTGTTGGTCTGGAATGTGCCGCCGTTCGAATTGTCGAACGTGCCGCTCACATCGAAGCCAGTTGCTGACTCGCCATACTGCGTAATCGTGCCGCCGTGGTTCAGCAGGTCGGTCGCGTTCAGTGAAAGCTGGTTCGCCTCGATGTCGCCGCCGCTGTTGTCCAGCGTCGTGCCGGTCGTTAGCGTGAGGTCGGGCGCGACAATCGAGCCGCCGCTATTCGTCAGCGAGCCCGTGCTGATCGTTTCCTTCGTGCCTGCACCGATCTGGCCGCCGTTGTTGGTCAGCGTGCCGCTCGCGATGGCGGTATCCGTGTTCGACAGCAGTTTGCCGTTCGTGTTATCGAGTGCGCCGCCGACCGTTGCCGCAAGGCCGTTCTGTCCAATGATCGACCCCGACGTGTTATTCAGCCCGCCGCCCTGGATCGAAGCCTGGCCGTTCGTGGCAATCCTGCCGCCGACGTTTGAGATTGCGCCAGCGCCGTTGCCTGCATTGATCGACAGCTTGCCGGTCCCGGCGTGCGTAATCGTGCCGCCGTCGTTGTCGAGCGTGGCCGGCGCGAGCGTCAGGTCCGTACTGTTGGTTTGCAGGGTGCCGCCTGCGGAATTGTCGAGCGTGCCGGTCACGTCGAGCGTCGTCGCGCCGGTTCCGGTCTGCGTGATCGTGCCGCCGTGATTCACGAGGTTCGCGGCGTGCAGCGTGAACTGGCTGGCGCTCGCCGTGCCGCCGCTGTTGTTGAACGTCGCAGCCGACAGCGCAAGCGCACGGGCCGCGCCGAACTGGCCGGCGTTCGCGAGGGTCGTGCCAGCCGAAAGCGTCATGTCCGCATTGGTCGCGAACGTGCCGCTGTTGAACAGGGTCTGCACGGCGCGCGCAATCAGCGACTGCACCGCCGTAATCGAACCCGCGTTCGCAATCTGCGCACCTTGCAACGTGACCACGCCATTGCCGCCAATGGAGCCGCCCGCACCGTTGTTGAGCAGGCCGGTGGCCGTGATGGAAACACCGTCTGCATTCAGCGAGGCGATGATGCCGCCCGAGTTTTCGAGCGAGCCACTCGACGAGGCGAGCGCGCCCGCGGCCTGCATCGTGCCGCCCTGGTTGTTCGTCGTGCCCGTGACGTTTTCCGTCAGCGTGCTACCCGAAACAATTTGCCCGCTGTGATTCGAGAGTGCGCCGGCCGTGATGGTCTGCGCGCCGCCCGACGACATCGCGCCGTTGTCGTTCGTCAACGTGCCCGCCGCGCGTGTGTCTAGCGTGCCGCCCGCGGTCGTGGTCGCGCCCGACAGGTTCAGATCGCCGCTGTTCGCCGCCAGTGCGAGCGCACCGTTCGCGGAGTTGGTCGCGCCCGCGAGATTGACCGCCGCGCCGCTCACGCTTGCATTGCCGCCCACGACATTTCTGCCGGTCGCCGTGACGGTGCCGGATGCGCTCACATTCAGATCGCCCGACTGCGCGAGCGAGCCGTCGCCATTCACGCCCGCCGCAAGTGTGCCGGTCGAACTCACCGAACCGGCGCTTGCCGTCGTGTTCTGCTGCGCGGCAACCATACCGCTATTCGTCAGCGCGCCGGACGTGGTCAGGCTGACATTCTGCTGCGCGTAGGTTGTGCCGCTGTTGTCGATGCCGTCGTTCGCGTTCGCAACGATGTTGCCGCTTGCGTTCGTCTGGCCCGCCAATACCAGCTTGCCCGCCGTAGTCAGCACGAGGTCGCCCGATTGCGCAGCCGTGATGCCCTTGAGTGAAATACCGACGCCTGCTTCCGTGCCGACAAGAACAATGCGATTGGCGTACATACCGCCCAGATTGCTCACGTCAATCGAAACGCCAGGCGCTGCGCCATCGCCTGCAATCGGCGTGGCGTTGAGCGTGTTGTAGTCAACACTGTTCGCGCCCGTCACGACGTTCAGGTTTGTCTTCGCGTAGACAGCCGCATTGGCCTGCACGGCGCGGGACAGCAAATCAACCTGATCGACGCTCGACGCGTTCAGACCGGCGCCGCTAACGGTGATGTTGCCGCCTGTGACATTGAAGCCCGACACCGAGCCGTCCGCCGCGTAATTCGGCGTGCCGGTTGTCAGGGTCGCGCGACTCGTGTTGACGAATGTCCCGCCGTTGACCGAAATGCCTGACGGATTCGCCAGAATCACGTTCGCGCGTTGGCCCGCGACTTCGAGCGCGCCGTTCAGTTGTGATGCTGTTGCGCTGTTGACCTGGTTGACGATGACCTTCGCAGCCTGACCCGGTGCAAAGTTCGGATTGCCGTTAATCATGCCGCCGAGTTGCGACTGCACCATCGTCGGCGAATTATTCAGAATCGCGCCGCGCTGCTGTACGTCGAACTGGTTGTAGGTGTTGACCGACACGCCCGCGCCAGACGGCCGATTGATGTTCACCTGTTCAAGACCGTTCGGCGTCTGGATGACGTTGGGCGCGTGCGCGCCGCCTGCGACGATCTGCGCAAAGGCAAGTGCTGGCGCGATGGCGAGCAGTAGGCCAACCAGGCGGCGCAGCGACGAACAGGTTGCAGACTTCGATGCGCGGTCCGTCGCGCGTGTCTCTCCGGCCGATTTTCCTGACGCCGTCGCGGTTTCCTCGACCGCGACGAGCATGCCGCGCAAACGGCTAAAGACCAGTCGATAGTTCTCTCGATTCATTTTTATTGGTTATGCAAATTAAACGAATCTGCAAACCTATCTGAATGAATCAGAAATTTCTGTCGAGATTTGCAAAGGTGCGCGACAAAGCAACAAATAGGTCTTTTCTGATTGCCTGCGGTCTAAATCCGCAAAACCGGACGGCGAAAAAAAGCCCGCATGCAGCGGGCGAAAATGGCCGACATTGAGGCATGATCGGCCTCGGGGTTCGCGCCGCAAATGCTGGGCGGGGCTTCAATGTAGGCGCGGGTCGCACAAAGTCGCTATAGGACAAGTCTGAATCTGAATCACTCCAGCCGCTTGAGCTTGAGCAGCGCAAACGTCTGACCGTCTCCCTTGCTGTGGAGCTTCGTGCTGTTCGCCTGGCGTCGTCTGCGTCGGTCAGGCGCGCCACAATCGCCGTCAACTTCCGGCTGCAACCGGTCCATCAACTTTCTGAGACTTTCAGCCATCAACGCCTGGGGCGTGACGTTACGTTCGTGCGCGCAACGAACAACGGCTGCCATTAGCGCGCGATCAATCTCGAACTCCGTAATGACTTCCTCGGTCCTCGTTTCCATTTCGTTCCTGCCTTCGAACAAGTAGCTCGTCGATGAACATGCTCACCGAGATCGAAAGCAGGCCGGAACGGGTCAGGCCATGGTGGTCTGCGTACCTGTCCACGCGCGCGAGCAGCTTTCTCTCCAGTGAGATTGCAACCTTCTGGCATTTGCGCGCGGCCTCGTACTCCAGACCGTCTACCAGCTTCGAACGAGGCTCCTTTTGAACCGGCTTCGTTTGCGGCTTCCTCTATTGCGACGCGTGTTGCCTGGTGGTCATATGTGCCTCCGCACTGTAGTTGCGCGCCACTATAGCAACGACAAAAGAAGGGATGATTGACCTTGGTCAGTCGAAAGGTATTGCCGCTATACCGACGTGGTGTCTCAAATGCCATACTGGCCGGTTCAAAAAAAAGCGCTCGTCGCGCTCGTGTCGAACTGTCCCCTTGTCCCCTTCCTGTCAGGTTATTTCCTTGCATATGACGAACAGGCTAGGACACATATTCCGGTCGAATCAACAGCAGAAATAAGGTGAAGGTAGAAACGACAGGACTCGATTGCTGAAAGCCGTGTCGCACAAGCGTAACCCGGGTGTAATGATTCTCCCGGTGTAAACCCTGACGGGCGCTGGAAACCCCAATGCTGACGCGAAAATGGCAGAACTGCCAGATTCGAAGCAGCCATGTGCACGCCATGCAGAAATGCCGCGAAAAGTGTCCTGTCGGTGTCCCGCAAAATAGGCGGATTTCCCTCAGGAAGTGGGGACGTGGCTGAAAGGCTTGCGGGGCAAGGGTTCGACGGAGCAAGGGTTTTTCAGGACAATGCCCCTGTGCGGGGCGGCACTTACTTTCTTTGCGGCGGCAAAGAAAGTAAGCAAAGAAAGCGGGCTAACCCCGCCAATCCTAGTTGTTGCCTGCGGGCCCCCCACGGGTCCCGCACTCCAGACGGCATCGCACTGTCTCACGCCCGTTGCCCGCGTACTAATTCACGCCTCACCCACTTCACAATCCCGCGTCACGAATCGCGTTACCAGGAAGTCCCCGGCCGCCCAGGTGGCAAACGGTGTGTAGGCAGTCGCGCCGTAAGTGCACCACTCCGGACTGAAAAGCGGGATCGGTGTCGTAGGAGCGCGAACGCGTAAGGCGCGACAAGCTACACACCGTTTGCCACCTGGGCGGCGCAGACGGCTCGCTGCCACTGGCTGCGCTACGGGTGACTGGAGTGGGGGATGCGCCTGTTCAAGGCGTTGGCAACGCGCGTGGAAAAGTGCGTTGCCATGTGGAGTGCGGGACCCGTTGAGGGCCCGCAGGCAAACACAAGGATTGGCGGGGTGAGCGGCTTTCTTTTGCCTACTTTTCTTTGCCGCTGCAAAGAAAAGTAGGTGCCGCCCCGCACAGCAATGCTCTCAACTTAAGCCCCATTCCATCAGGCGAACTTGTACGTGAGATGGCAATGGGGCTTGGTTTTTCCGGGTGGTCGAGGATATGAACGCGCGGGCTGTATGCGACATCGGTTCTGATGGATGAGCGCAAGCAGCGTGGCGAGGCCTTCCAGACAGTGGCGCACGCGTAGAAGACACGCACCGAGAATGGGCTTGAGCACGCCGCGTGCGTACACCCGGTTAGGGCGGCTGGCACAGACATTATCGTGTGAGACATCCAGATCACTGAGCAAGGTGCACAGGTTGTCGGCGAGGATTTTTGCGCCCAGATCCTGCTGCAATGCCAGGTAATCCAGCCCCGTCACGGCCTCCAGTCGCAGTCGGTGCTTGAGGCGCTTGAACGCTTCCTCGACCCGCCAGCGCTGATGATAGAGCGCGCCGAAAGACGCCGCCGGATAACGCTGGCCATCGAGCAGTGAGGTCATCAGCACACGCACGCGACCGCTGGGCGTGACGTCCCGTATCAGGCGCACGGTGCTCGGTGTACGGGCCAGTTCATAGTCGCGGGCATCCTGCTCGCAAGGCGCTTGTAGCGTCACGATGCGCTCGGCTTCGCCGCTGCGGGTGAAGTCGGTGACGCACTTCCAGTTATGTGTATCGACGCGCATGCAGAACGCAATCTCGCGCTGCGTCAGCGTGGCCACCATCGCGTTACCGATAAAGCCACGATCAAGTAGCAGCAGATCGGTACACGGCTGGAGCACATCCAGCGCTTCAAACAACATCTGGCGCTCGGCGCCGTCGGCGGAGTGAAGCGCGGCGTGCAACGTCAGTTCGGGGCCCGGCAGGAACAGCGCAAACACGTAGTGATCGGCGCGTAGTTCATGGCCCCGGCGGGTGCTCACGCGCAGACGGCTGCCGTCAGCGGCGACCAGCCTCAGGCCGTTCCAGCGCATCGATTCGATATGGGGTTGAGCCAGAGAAATCAGGTGAGCGCGGGCCAGATCGAACAGATCAGCCGACAACCCTCGACGCGCCTTGCTAAACGCCTGTGCGCTGACCGCGCGGGTCTGGCCGCCGCGCTTATCCAGCGCGCCAAACAGCGCATCGAGTTCGGCCTGCACGCTTGCGCACATGCCCGACATCATCAGCGCAGCCATGCGCGGCAAGGTCAGTGTGCGATTACGGGTAAAGGCGGTAGGAGAACGACGCACGCGATCGGCGAGCGCCGGATCGAACAGGAATTCGGAGAACTCAGCCAGAAGCCTCGAGGAAGCTGGTATTTGAGTTCATATCGTTGATTTATCAGGGAGTTATGCAATCAAGTTTACAGGGGCAATGCCTCGTTTACAAGCGCTTTGACGCTTAAGTTGAGAGCATTGCCCCGCACAGGGGCGACGCATGAAGTACGGATGCGAAATCGCGGATGCCAGCGAAAAAAGCAAAAAGCAAAAAACCCAGACCGGCGACTGCGTCGCAGACAAAAATCACGCTTTGGAATCGCGCTCGATGATCCACTCATGCTTAGGATCATTCCTGAAATGCCAGGTCCTGGCAGGCCCTGCCATAACATTCAGATAATAAGAGTCATACCCGTAGGGAACAACCACAGGATGATACCCACGCGGCACCATCACGACATCGTGATCCTCAACAGCAAGAGACTCATCGATATCACGCGAATCGGTATACACGCGCTGAAACGCAAACCCTTGCGCAGGATTAAGCCGATGATAGTAAGTCTCTTCGAGAGAGCTTTCGGCGGGAACATTGTCCGTATCGTGCTTGTGCGGCGGGTAGCTCGACGAATGCCCGCCCGGCGTGCGAACCTCGACAACGAGTAACGATTCAGCAGGCTCCGTCTGCGGAAGAATATCGCACACGTACCGCGTATTCGCGCCCTTGCCGCGCACCGATCTCTTCATCTGCGAAGGCTCGATCAAACGCGCAGGATACTCGCCCTTCGCAGGCGCGCTGGCTACGCCAACTTCGGCAAAACGATTCGCACGCACCGTCGCCCGCGTATTGGGCGGCAAATAAACCGCAACGGGCGCGCTATCCTCGAACACACTGTCGCGTGATCCAAGCGCAGACCACGTTTGCGCATCGGTTTCGATATCGACGGCACCCGCCATCACCACGATGCACACCTCGCGCGATGCTTCGAGCACATGCACCACTTCATTCGGCTCCATCCGGTACGCAGCGAAACCGACGTACTTCCAGCCCGCCGATTCGGGCGTGACACGCGCGATCGTCTGACCTTCGCGCGACGCTTTCACGAGCAAACTCATGCTGCCTCCTGTGCGACATCGAGGGGCGCGTCGACGAGCGTGCGCAACGTGCGATACCCCTTCTGCGCATAAGCATACGACGGCGCAACGGCAGGGTCCTGCTCCGCCTCGACGACGAGCCAGCCGCGATAGCCGCGACGCTTGAGCGTATCGATGATGGCAGGAAAATCGACAGCGCCGTCGCCCGGCACCGTGAATGCTCCCGCAATCACCGCATCGAGAAAACTCCAGTTGCGATTGCGCGCGAGCTTCATCACGGCAGGTCGCACGTCCTTGCAATGCACATGACATACGCGCCCGATATGCGCGTTCAGCACGGCGAGCGCGTCGCCGCCCGCGAACGTGATGTGACCCGCGTCGAACAGCAGTCCCACGTCGTCAGTCGTCAGTGACATCAGCCGGTCGACGTCGGCGGGCGTTTCGACATACGCGCCCATGTGATGGTGATATGCGACACGCACGCCCTTGCTCAACGTATAGCGGGCAAACGCATTCAGACGCTTCGCATACGTGTTCCATTGCTCGTCCGTGAAAAAGCGCGGCCGCTGATAGAGCGGGAAGGGCGAGCCCTGAATGGTGTTGTGCACTTCGCCGTACACCATCACGGTCGCTCCGTTTTTCGCGAGCAATTCCAGATGTGCATCGGCGGCCCTGCATTCGTCCTCGATACTGCGGCTGAAATCCGCGAGCCGCCCCGAATACCAGCCGGATACGAGCGAGAGATCGTACTGTTTGAATAGCGCCTTCAACGCTTCGGGTTCGCGCGGAAATTTGTTGCCCAGTTCGAAACCCTGATAACCGATTTCGCGCCCCTCCGTAAGCGCGACGTCGAGCGGCGTCTCGCCGCCCAGCGACGGAAGATCGTCGTTCATCCACGACAGAGGATTGATGCCGATGCGTACTTCGAACTGACTCATGTGCGCTTCCTCACTCGTTGTTGCGGCCACGCGCATTCATATGCGCTTCGTAATCGGCGCGTGCGTTGCGCACGCCTTCGCGCGGCGACACTTCGGGCACGGCGACTTCCCACCACCAGCCGCCTTCATCCGTCGTGCGCGCGGCATCGGTGTCGATACAGATCAGATACGTGCGGTCGGCGGCGCGTGCGCGCTGCATCGCCGCTTCCAGTTCCTGCACGTTCGCGACATGCTCGGCCTGCGCGCCCATTGCGCGCGCGTGCGCGGCAAAGTCGATAGCAGGTGCGCCGGGTGCGCCTTGCACGCAGTCGTCGAACATGTTGTTGAACGGCGCACCGCCGCAGGCCTGCTGCAGACGGTTGATGCAGCCATAACCGCGGTTGTCGAGCACGACGACGATCAGCTTCGCGCCGAGCATCACCGAGGTCGCGATCTCGCTGTTCATCATCAGATAGCTGCCGTCGCCGACCATCACGATCACCTCGCGCTCGGGCCGCGCGAGCTTCGCGCCGAGTCCGCCCGCGATCTCGTAACCCATGCACGAATAGCCGTACTCGACGTGATACGCGCCCGGACGTCCCGCTCGCCAGAGCTTATGCAATTCGGCGGGAAGCGTGCCTGCTGCACAGACGACGATATCGTCCGTCGCCGAACGTGCGCCCGAACGCTGCACCGCGCCGATCACGTCGGCGTCGTAGGGGAGTACGCTTTGGCCTTCCTGCGTACGCTGCCGTGCGTGCGTGAGTTTGTGCACGATATCGCGCCATTCGTTTGCGTGCTGTTGTGCACGCGCGGTCCACGATGCGTCCGCTTGCCAGCCTTCCAGCCGCGAGCCCAATGCATCGAGCGCGAGCTTTGCATCGGCCTGCACGATGCAGCCGCGATGCTTGAGGCCATCGAACGCATTCGCGTTGATGCCGATCACCTGCGCCTGCGCGAAGAGCGTGTTCGAGCCTGTCGTGAAGTCCTGCAAACGCGTGCCGACAGCGAGGACGCAATCGGCTTCGTGCGCGAGTTCGTTGGCGCCGGGCGAACCCGTCACGCCAAGCGAGCCGAGATTCAACGGATCGTCCCATGCGAGCGCGCTCTTGCCCGCCTGCGTTTCAGCGACGGGAATGCCGTGCTGCGTCGCGAACGCTTTCAGCGCATCCGTGGCGCGGCCATACAGCACGCCGCCGCCCGCGACGATCATCGGGCGCTTCGCGTTGCGCAGCACGAGCAGCGCATCGTCGAGTTCGTGTTCGACAGGCGCGGGCGCATGACACTTCACGACGCGCGGTTCGAAGAAACGGGCGGGGTAGTCGTAGGCCGTGGCCTGCACGTCTTGCGGCAGCGCCAGCGTGACAGGGCCGCATAGCGCAGCATCCGTCAGCACGCGAATCGCGCGCGGCAACGCATTGAGCAACTGCGCCGGATGCACGATGCGATCGAAGTAACGCGACACGGGTTTGAACGCGTCATTCGCGGAGATGCCGCCGTCGTGGAAATCCTCGACCTGCTGCAACACAGGATCCGGCGCACGCGATACGAAGATGTCGCCGGGCAGCAGCAGCACGGGCAAGCGGTTGACATGCGCGAGCGCCGCCGCCGTCACGAGATTCGTCGCGCCCGGGCCGATCGATGTCGTGACGGCCATCATGCGTCGACGGAAGTGGGTCTTTGCGAAGGCGATCGCGCTATGCGCCATCGCCTGTTCGTTGTGTGCGCGGTAGGTCGGCAGCTCGTGTCGATGCTGATAGAGCGCTTCGCCGAGTCCCGCGACATTCCCATGCCCGAAGATCGCGAACACGCCGCCGAAGAGCGGCTCCGTGCCCGTGCCGTCTTCCGTTTCGACGCGCTGCGCGGCGAGATAGCGGACGACGGCCTGCGCCGCCGTCAGACGGATCGTGCCGTCGGCCTTGGGCTGCGCAGTCGCATCGGGCGACGCTGCGACATCATGATGCAACACGCGCTGATTCATGCCGCCTGCTCCTGATGAACGTTACGCGACGAGCCCGCATGCGATGTGCCGCCCGCGCCCGCCGCCGCGCGATGCTCGCGCCACGAGTGGATCAGTGTTTCGAATGTGCGGCGCACGCGCGCGATCACTTCGTCGTCGCCGATCTCGCCCGCGAGCCACGCATGGCTCGGCTCATAGTGAATCGT
This sequence comes from Paraburkholderia azotifigens, assembly GCF_007995085.1. Classification (GTDB taxonomy): domain Bacteria; phylum Pseudomonadota; class Gammaproteobacteria; order Burkholderiales; family Burkholderiaceae; genus Paraburkholderia; species Paraburkholderia azotifigens. The sequence goes on along the minus strand of NZ_VOQS01000001.1, from coordinate 1,383,618 downwards.
GCGGCCCACAGTGAAGCCCTTGCAGGTCTTCGACTGCGCCGCCGCGCGGAAGCCTTCCATCATCTGTTCGACGGGCGCCGACAGGCCGAGCAGCACGACGCCGCGGCAGTACGGATCGCGCTCCTGGATCAGCGCATCGACAGCTTGCCACTGCGACGCGTCCATCGGTTCGAGCTTCCACCATTCCGGATAAATGCCGATGTTGTACAGCCGCTTCAGCGCGCGAAACACGACGTCGGGTCCGCCAGCCAGATGCTTCGGCGGAATTACCTCGAGCAGCAGTTCGTGGCCGGACGCCTGCACGGCATCATAGAGCGCGCGCAGCTGCGCTTCCTGTTCAATGCGCTGTTCGATCGGCTCGTCGGGATGGAACTGCACGAGGCACTTCACGACATGCTCGCGCGGCCAGCTGGTCAGCGTCGTGCCGACCGAGCGGCCATGATCGAACACGAGCGGCACCGAGCCAGGCAATTCCACAGGACGGCCGATCCACCAGCCGCGTCCCGTCGCCTCGTTCAGTGCGTCCTGACCGTAGCGGTCGTCGATCAGCACGGCAACCTTGCCTTGCAAGCCGAGCGCGTCTTCCGTCTGCTTGACGGCTTCGACGAACAGGCGCTTGAGCGCCGAAATGCGCGCCGGGTCCGCACCCGTCTGCTGCGCGAGTTCGAAGAACTGATTGCGATGATCGAATGCGAAGCCCAGCACTTCGTCATAAGTCTTGCGCGCGGGCGTCACGCGATGCAACCGTGCGAGCGTCGCGTCGCGATCTGGACGCCGCATGCGTGCCGGGTCCGCTTTCGCTTCGCGCAGGAAGTAGTCGAGTTCGGCGGGCGTCGGCATCGCGGGCGCGCAGCCGTGGCGCGACACGACGAGCGCGCCGCTTGCGTTCGCCGAACGCGCGCACGCTTCGAGCGGCTCGTCGCGCAGCCAGCCCGACAGGAAACCCGACGCGAACGCATCGCCCGCGCCGAGCACGTTCAATACTTCGACTTCGACGCCGCCTTGAACCGGCGCGTCGTCGATGGAAGCGGGCACGTCGCCTTCGATGATCTGGCAGCCGAGCGGCCCGCGCTTCACGACGAGCGTCGCGGGCGTGACCTTGCGCACCTGCGCGAGCGAGTCGATCAGCGAGTCCATGCCGCCCGCGATGCGAAACTCTTCTTCCGTGCCGATCACGAGGTCGAAGAGGGGCAGGATGCTCTGGATGTGCGCGCTGACGCCGTCATTCGCGACGAAGCGCGTCTCGCCGTCGGCCTTGCCCGTGAGTCCCCACAATACGGGGCGATAGTCGATGTCGAGCACGGTGCGCACGTCGTTGCGCCGCGCGTAGTCGAGCGCGCGGCGGCTCGTGCGGTTCACCTGTGCCGTCGAAAAGTGCGTGCCCGTAATGAGCAGCGCTTTCGACGACGCGATGTAAGCCTCGTCGAAGTCGTTTTCATCGACGGCCATGTCCGCGCAGTTCTCGCGATAGAAAATCAGCGGGAACGTGTCGCGGTCTTTCAGGCCGAGCAGCACGAGAGCCGTCAGACGCTCATGATCGACGCGCACGTGCTCGACGTCGCAGCCTTCCTTCGTGAGCGTCTCGGTGAGAAAGCGGCCCATGTGGTCGTTGCCGACGCGCGCGAGCATCGACGCGTTCAGGCCGAGCCGCGCGCAGCCGAACGCGATGTTCGCCGACGAGCCGCCCAGATACTTCGCGAAGCTCGCGACGTCTTCGAGGCGCGAGCCGACCTGCTGCGCGTACAGATCGACGGCTAGCCGTCCGAGGCAGATGATGTCGCGGCTGCGGCCCGCCGCGAAGCGGCTCGCGCCGCGAGCCGTGGGTGTGCTGGTAAGAGCCATGTGTGTGTCCCGGTTGTGCTGTAGGCAAAAAGGAGAGCGCCAGGGCTCAGATTTCCGCGCCTTCCAGTTCGCTGATCATCTTCTGCATCTCCGCGCCGCCTGCCATCATGTCGAGCACTTCGTCCTTCGTGATCGTCTCTTTCGTGTACGTGCCCATCGACTTGCCGCGATTGAGCAGCGTGAACGAATCGCCGATGGGATACGCGTGGTGCACGTTGTGCGTGATAAAGATCACGGAGATGCCTTTCGCGCGCGCCTTGTGAATCAGTTTCAGCACGTTGAAGCTCTGCTTGACGCCGAGCGCTGCCGTCGGTTCGTCGAGAATCAGCACGCGCGCGCCGAAGTGGATCGCTCGCGCGATCGCGAGACATTGCCGCTCGCCGCCCGACATCGTGCCGATCGGCTGATGCGGATCGCGCACCATGATGCCCATTTCGGCGAGCTTGTCGCGGGCGATGCGCGCGCTCGTGTCGAGGTCCATCACGTTGACGAGACCGAACAGCTTCTTCTGCGGCTCGCGGCCCATGAAGAAGTTGCGCGCGACGGAGAGGAGCGGCACCAGCGCGAGATCCTGATAGACGGTGGCGATGCCCATATCGAGCGCATCGCTCGGCGATTCGAAGTTCACCTTCTTGCCGTCCACCAGATAGTCGCCGGAAGAGGGCTGGTGCACGCCCGCGAGCGTCTTGATGAGCGTCGACTTGCCTGCGCCGTTGTCGCCCAGCAGGCAGTGAACTTCGCCGCGCTTCAGACGCAGCGTGACGCCTGACAGCGCGATCACCTTGCCGAAATACTTGCTGACGTTTTCGAGCGACAGGATGACGTCGTCTTGCTTGAGAGTGTCGGACATGATCGTTTCCCCTGTCGATTACGACTGCGCCACGCGGCGGCGCACATAATGGTTGAACAGCACCGCGATCAGCAGCATCACGCCGAGGAATACGCGGAACCAGTCGGAACTGACGTTCGTATAGGTGATGCCGATCTGCACGACGCCGAAGATCAGCGCGCCGAAGCAGGCGCCCACGACCGACCCGTAACCGCCCGTCAGCAGCGTGCCGCCGATCACGGCAGCGATGATCGCTTCGAATTCCTTTTGCAGGCCGCGGTCGGCGGCAGCGGAACCGATGTCGCACACCTGCAGCACGGCGAACAGACACGAGCAGAAAGCCGTCAGCACGAAGAGGGAGATCTTCACGCGGCGCACGGGCACGCCGACATTTTTCGCGGCATTCGCATCGCCGCCCACGGCGAGCATCCAGTTGCCGTAGCGCGTCTTCGCGAGGACGAACGCACCCACCGCAGCCAGCGCGAACCACCACAGCAGCACTTTCGGAATGCCGGGGACGAGCGGCTGGCCGTTGTCGAGCAGCGCGCCGATGCCCATGTGCGCGAGGCTCGTGAAGAGGCCATGAAGCGCGACGCCATGAAACAGGAAATTGGTCACGGCATCGGACTGCGCGAGATCGCCGACACCGGAGATGATCGTGCGGTCCGCGACCATGATCGACAGCGCGAGCGTCAGGCCGCGCAGAATGAAGAGGAACGCGAGCGTGACGATGAACGAGGGCAGGCGCGTGCGCATCACGAGATAGCCGTTCAGCGCGCCAAGTGCCATCGAGCCGGCGAACGCGAAGATGATGGCGGCCCAGATCGGCCAGTGAAAGTAGACGGAGGGTATCGCGACCATCATGCCCGCAAAGCCGATCATCGAGCCGATGGAAAGATCGAACTCGCCGGCGATCATCAGCAGGCACGCGCCGACGGCGAGAATGCCGAGATACGCGGACACCTGCGACCAGTTCATCACGCCGTCGAGGTTGAACATCCCCGAGCCGCCCGCGCTGATCGCGAAGACGAGGAACACCAGCACGGTGCCGGAGATCGCGGCGAATTCCGGCCGGTTCAGCACATGGCCGAAGAACGATTCCTTGCGGATGCGTTCGTCAGCGGGGTTCGCCGGTGCGGTGGATTGCGCAGCGGTGTTCGACGCGTCGTTCGGTGCGTCTTGACCATGCGATGGAAAGTGTTTGCCGGCTACGCCCATGATGTCTCCAATGTCGGCCCAAGTTAGCGCTTTAGCGCTTACCTGGGCCCCATGCAGGTTAGTGCGGTCGGCCCAAGTTAGCGCTTTAGCGCTTACCTGGGCCCCATGCACGTTAGTGCGGTTGGTCCATTCGGCTCTGCCGCGCGGTTTCACTCGTGAGAGTGGCGAGAGTCGCGCGGAAAGCCGGTAAAGATCGCGGTCGGGGCGCCCGACGATGGCGGCTGTCATTGCGCAAAAAAAAGCGTGCAAAGGTCCGCCGGGGTCGCGCGATGCTGGCGCGCCCGGTACCGCGTATTGGCTAAAGAAATCAGTCGGTCAGCGGTACTGGCCCGCGTACTTGATGACCTTGTCGATATTCGCCTTCGTGATGAAGCCCGGACCGGAACGGATGTTCTTCGGCCCATACGACGGCTCGAGGCCGTAGGTTTGCAGGCGCTCCTTGAACTTCGGATTGGCCTGCAGGATCTGCCGGATCTTCGTCGGATCGGTCGTGTGTTCTTTCTTCACGATCGCGAGCACCGCGACGGCGATATAGCCTTGCAGATACGGCTGCTGATCGATCGCGAACTGGATCGTGCCGTCCTGGATGCCCTTCGCGATGTCGTCCGAGAAGTCGAACGTCGCGAAGTAGATCTTGCCCGCGAGGCCCATCTGCTGCACGGCCTTGATCGTCGCCGAAGCGGGCGTCGGTCCAAGCGTCAGGACGGCGCCCGTGTTCGGATGGTTGCGCAGATAGGCGCTGACCTTCGACTGGATTTCCGTCGGATCCTGGCCCGAGTCGATCGTCGAGGTCTTGTAGTTCACGCCGAGCGCATCGGCGAAACCGCGGCAACGCTCGAACGACACGACGTTGGTCGCGAAGTGGTTCACGCACAGGAACGACTTCACGCCGGCAGCCTTGGCCTTTTCGCCCGCGGCCTTGCCCGCCACGTATTCGGGCTGGCCGATGTGCATGATCGCGCCAAGCTGCGCGCTCTGCTCTTCCGTGCCGGAGTTGATGGTGACGAGCGGAATCTTCTTGCCCGTGACCTTGCCGAGCGAGCTCTTCAGCACGTCGAAATCGGCGATGGTCACGATCACGCCGTCATAGTTGCGCGCGGCCGCCTGCTCGATCAGGCGCGACATGTCGGCGAGATCGCCGTTGGGCGGGTTGCGGTAGTCGGTTTCGACGTTGAAATCTTCGTCGGCCTGCTTGATCGCATTCTTGATGGTGTTCCACCACGAGTCCGAGTCCGGCGCATGGCTGATCAGCACGAACTTCGCGTCCGCCGCCTGTGCCGTCGATGCCGCCGTCATCGCGCCGATGCCCGCCGCCAGCGTCAGCGCTGCTGCCAGAACCTTGAACGAAGCCTTGCCTTTGCAAAGTCTCATTGTCTCCACCTTTGTCTGTTCGTATTTGAGGGGAACGTCTGACGCTTTGCGAGGTGATGCCGGCTCGCCATTGCGTCATCGCTCAGGACCAAGAGTAGGCCAGTTTTCCAACTCGTGCAATGAAAATTGCACGTCAAAGAAAAATGGAAAATTCATTCCATTTACTTTCGGTAATGCCTATACTCGGCAACGTCGGGGCGGTGCGTTTCCGTCCCTTGCGCTCCGCGGGAGCGCGTTGCGGAGCACGGTTTTGCGCTGCAAAAAAACACAGAGGTCAGGACCATGCCGGAAGACAGCACAGAAGAGTTGCCGAGCGTCGAAGAATTGATGCAGCGCATCGCGGAGAACTACGAGTCGTTGCCGCGTCAGTTGAAGAGCGTCGCGACGTATATCGAGCAGCACCGCTCGAGCGTGATGGTGGATCGCACCAGCGATATCGCGCTGAGTTGCGGCGTGCATCCGTCCGCCGTGGTGCGCTTCGCGCAGCGTTTCGGCTTCTCGGGCTTTTCCGATCTGCAGGCTGTGTTTCGCCAGGCTTATACGACGCAGGGCGGTTCGGCGCAGAGCTATCAGCAGCGTATCCGCAAGCTGATCGACGAGAAACCGGGGCGGCTGTCGGGCGGCAGTGTCGCGCGCGAATTCATGGCGGCGTGCCGCGACGGTCTGGACGAACTCGAAGGCTCGCTCGACGACGCGCAGTTCGACGCCGCCGTGAAGATGCTGCAGCAGGCGGACAACATCTATGTGATCGGCGTGCGGCGTTCGTTTCCCGTGGCGAGCTACATCGTCTATGCGTTGCAGCACACGCCGAAGCGCGTGCATCTCGTGTCGGGTTTCGGCGGGATGTATCGCGAGCAGATTCGCAGCGTGAAGAAGGGCGACGTCGTCATCGCGATCAGCTTCGCGCCGTACGGCAAGGAGACGCAGTATTGCCTGCGCGTCGCGCATCACCATCAGGCGAAGACGCTCGTCATTACGGATAGCCAGCTGTCGCCGCTCGCGCGCTACGCGAGCACGCAGCTGTATGTGAAAGAGGGCAGCGCGTTTGCGTTCCGCTCGCTGACCAGCACGATCTGCCTGTGCCAGGCGCTGTTCATCGCGCTCGCGTACAAGCTCGAATTGAACGTAGAAGAGTCGACAGACACTGGAGGATACGATGACTGAAGTGACAGGCAAGACGATCGACGTGGCAGTGTTCGGCGCGGGGCGCATCGGCAAGATTCATGCGTCCAATCTCGCGCGGCAGCCGGGCGTGCGGCTCAAGTATGTGGTCGACGTGAATCGCGAGGCAGCCGCTGCATTGGCCGCGCAATATGGCGCGCAGGTGGCGGATATCGACGGCGCGATGGGCGATGCGTCGGTCGGCGCGACGGTGATCTGTTCGAGCACCGACACGCACGCCGATCTGATCCTGCAATCGGCGGCGCAGAAGAAGCATGTGTTCTGCGAGAAGCCCGTCGATCTGACGTTGGAGCGCGCACGCGCCTGCGCCGATGCCGTCGCGAAAGCGGGTGTCGTGTGCATGATCGGCTTTCAGCGCCGCTTCGATCCGACGTTTGCCGCGCTGAAGGCGCGCATCGACGCGGGCGAGATCGGCACGCCGGAAATGCTCGTCGTGACGAGCCGCGATCCCGGCGCACCGCCCGTCGAGTACATCAAGCACTCGGGCGGCATCTTCAAGGACATGCTGATTCACGACTTCGACATCTTTCGCTGGATTCTCGACGACGACGCCGAGACGGTGCATGCGACGGGCAGCTGCCTGTCCGATCCCGCGATCGCCGAAGCGGGCGATATCGATTCGACGGCCGTGACGATCCGCACGAAGCGCGGCCGCCTGTGCCAGATCAACACGGCTCGCCGCGCCGCGTATGGCTATGACCAGCGCTTCGAGGTGCTGGGCAGTGAAGGGATGCTGCAGGCGGGCAACGTGCGTCCGACGGAAGTGACGGCGTACTCGAAGACGGCGGTGTCGAGCGACGTGCCCGAGCACTTCTTCCTCGAACGCTATCGCGCTGCGTATGCGCTCGAAATCGCGCATTTCTTCGAGGCCGTCACACAGGGCAAGCCGGTGCGCACGACGGTCGCCGATGGCCTGAAGGCACTGGAACTCGCCGAAGCCGCGACGCGTTCATGGCGCGAAGGGCGCGCGGTCAAGCTCAACGAGGCGCTGTGATGAGCGGCGGACCGTTGCGGATCGGTATCGTCGGCCTGGGGCGCCTCGGCAAGCGGCACGCGGAGAATCTCGCGTACCGCGTGTCGGGCGCGGCGCTCGTCGCCGCGTGCAGCCCCGTCGAGGAGGAGCGCGAGTGGGCGCGCAATACGCTGCCGGCGCCGCGTCTTTACGACGATTACGGCGCACTGCTCGACGATCGCGATGTGGATGCCGTGTGGCTCGTCACCCCGTCCGCGCTGCACGCGCAGCAGATCGTCGATGCGTTGCGCGCGGGCAAGCATGTGTTTTGCGAGAAGCCGCTGTCGCTCGATCTCGCGGAGTGTGAGCGCGTGATCGCCGAGGCGCAGCGTCATCCGCAGTTGCAGGCGACGATCGGTTTCATGCGGCGTTTCGACCCTAGCTATCGCGACGCGTTCGAGAAGATCGGGGCGGGTGCGATCGGCAGGCCGTTCATGGTGCGCTCGCAGACTTGCGATCAGAACGATCCCGAGGGCTTTTTCGTGCGCTTTGCGCCCACGTCGGGCGGGATTTTTCTCGATTGCACGGTGCACGATATCGACGTCGCGCGCTGGCTGCTCGGCATGCCGAAGGCGAAGCGCGTCTACGCGAGCGGCGTGATCGCGCTGCACGAGGGGTTGCGCGAGTTCGGCGATGTCGACAACGGCGTGGCGATCTGCGAGTTCGAGGGCGGACGCATGGCGATGTTCTATGCGTCGCGCACGCTGGCGCATGGCAACGACACGGGCAGCGAGGTGATCGGCACGGCGGGCGCGCTGTATGTCGGACGGAATCCGCGCCTGAATCGCGTCGAAATCGCCGATGCGAGCGGGATTCGCAACGAGTGCACGCCGACGTTCTTCGACCGGTTCGAGGATGCGTTCCTGCATGAAGCGCGGGCGTTCGTCGCGGCTGTCAGGGAAGGGCGGCAAAGCGGGGCGACGTTGGCCGATGCGATGGAGGCGACACGGATCGGCTATGCGTTGCGCGAGTCGCTTTCAAGCGGGCGGGCCGTCGATCTGTGATTGTTGCGGGCGCGTCCGGGTTTTCGCCGCCTGGGCGCGCTTGCAGCGCTTACGCTAGAATTTGAGCCTTCTGCATGGCGCCGAGCGCGCCGCCTCGCCTCGGAAGGTCATCGTCGATGGAAATTCAGATTCACAAGGAAGTGGATGCGCGCGGGTTGAACTGCCCGCTGCCGATTCTGCGCGCCAAGAAGGCGCTGGCTGATATGCAAAGTGGCCAGATTCTCAAGGTGCTGGCTACAGATCCCGGCTCGCAGCGGGATTTTGCTGCTTTCTCCAAGCAGACAGGGAATGAGATCGTCGAGAGTTCGACTACGTCGGATAAGGTGTTTGTGTTTTTGATGCGGAGGCGGTGAAGGTTTTTTTGTCTGCGACGCGGTGGTGCCGGTTTTGGGTTTTTTTGCTGCGGTGGCGTCTGTGAATTCGTGGCTGGCTTCCGCGAATTCGTATCGGTGCTTCTTGCGTTGCCCCTGTGCGGGGCGGCACTTACTTTCTTTGCCGCCGCAAAGAAAGTAAGCAAAGAAAGCGGGCTAACACCGCCAATTCTTCTTCCTGCCTGCGGGCCCCCCACGGGTCCCGCACTCCACGCGGCATCAAGCTACTCAATGCCCGTTGCCAGCGCTCCTGGATTCGCCTCACCCACTTCACACTCCCGCATCACGGACTGCGTTACCAGGAAGTCCCCGGCCGCCCAGGTGGCAAACTGTGTGTAGGCTGTCGCGACGGAAGTGCACCACTCCGGACTGAAAAGCGGGATTGGTGTCGTAGGAGCGCGAACGCGTAAGGCGCGACAACCTACACACCGTTTGCCACCTGGGCGGCGCAGACGAGTCGCTGCCCCGGGCTGCGCTACGGGTGACTGGAGCGGGTGATGCGCCTGTTAGAGACGTTGGCAACGCACATGAAATAGCGCGTTGCCGTCTGGAGTGCGGGACCCGTGGGGGGGCCGCAGGCAACGACTAGGGCTGGCGGTGTTAGCCCGCTTTCTTTGCTTACTTTCTTTGCGGCGGCAAAGAAAGTAAGTGCCGCCCCGCACAGGGGCAACACCTGAAGCACCGATACGAATTCGCGGATGCGAGCCACGAAACCGCGGATGCGAGCCACGAATTCGCAGATGCCAGCCAGCGCAGCAAAAATAAAAAAAGCCGTCGCAAAAACACGGACGGCTCGAACATCAGCGCGCAGCGAGAATAAACGAACCCCCGCCGCAGGCGAAAAAAAAGATCAACCTTCCAGCACAGGCGACCTCGTCCGCAGGTACTCTTCAAAGTCCGCAGCGACTTCCGGATGCCGCAAGGCAAATTCAACTGTAGCTTTCAGATATCCAAGCTTGCTGCCGCAATCGAACCGCGTGCCGTGGTACTTATAAGCAAGAACCTGCTCATCGGCGAGCAAAGACTGAATCGCATCCGTCAGTTGCAACTCACCGCCCGCGCCAGGCTTCAACGCCCGGATATGATCGAAAATCCGCGGCTTCAGCACATAGCGCCCAACCACGCCGAGGTTGGAAGGCGCAACCTCAGGCGCCGGCTTCTCGACGATGCCCGACATCTTGATGATGGCGTCTTCCCACTCCTTGCCGTCGACGATACCGTACGACTTCGTCTCCGACGGCGGAATCTCTTCGACGCCAATCACCGAGCTGTGATAGTGATCGAACACCTCGATCATCTGCTGCATCACGGGCGGCTTGCCGTACAGCAAGTCGTCTGCAAGGATCACCGCAAACGGGTTGTCGCCCACCAGCTTTTCCGCGCACAACACCGCGTGGCCGAGGCCCAGCGCTTCCGGCTGACGCACGTAGAAACAGTCCACGTGGCTCGGCTTGATGCTGCGGACCAGTTCCAGCAGCTTCGCCTTGCCGCGCGCTTCCAGCTCCGCCTCGATTTCGTACGACTTGTCGAAATGGTCTTCGATCGCGCGCTTGCTGCGGCCCGTGACGAAGATCATTTCGGTGATGCCGGCCGCCATCGCTTCCTCGACGGCGTACTGGATCAGCGGCTTGTCGACGATAGGCAGCATCTCCTTCGGGCTGGCCTTCGTTGCAGGGAGGAAGCGGGTGCCGAGACCCGCGACCGGAAAGACTGCCTTTGTAACTTTTAGCATGTGTGTACCCTGCGTCCTCTGGTTTGGATGCGCGTCGGCGCCAGGTGGCGCGGCGCGCATGGGTCGTCAAATCAGGCTGGCAAGCGCGACAGTTGTGCTGTCAGCTTGCCAATCGTGGTCTGGTATTCTGCCAGCCTTCTTTGCTCCTGCTCAACGACCGCCGGCGGTGCTTTTGCAACAAAACTCTCGTTCTGGAGCTTGGCGTTACATTTCGAAACCTCTGCGTTCAATCTCGCGATTTCTTTTGACAGTCGCTCGCGTTCCGCGGCGATGTCGATTTCTACTTTCAGCACGAGCTTGTCCGTACCTACGATAGCAATCGGCGCGCCATGTGCCTGTGCATCCAGCGTCGCTTCGTCCGCGATGATCTGCACCTCGGACAAACGCGCCAACGCCTGTGCGTAAGGCGCGAACGACGCGAGACGTTCCGCGTTGCCCGTCACCAGCAGCGGCACCTTCGTCGCTGGCGACAGGTTCATCTCGCCGCGCAGGTTCCGGCATGCGTCGATTACGGCTTTCAGATCGGCGGCCCATCGCTCGGACGCTTCGTCGATCTTGCCCGCTTCGGCGATCGGGTAGGGCTGCGTCATGATCGACGCTTCGCCTTCCGCCTTGCCTTCCGGGTACTTTGCCGCAAGCGGCGCCACCTTCTGCCACAACGCTTCCGTAATGAAAGGAATCACGGGGTGCGCGAGACGCAGCACCGTTTCGAGCACGCGCAGCAGCGTGCGGCGCGTGGCGCGCTGCTGCTCGGGCGTGCCCGTCTGGATCTGCACCTTCGCCAGTTCGAGATACCAGTCACAGTATTCGTCCCATACGAACTTGTATAGGGCGTTCGCCACATTGTCGAAGCGATAGTCGGCAAAGCCCTTCTCAACTTCAGCTTCGACGCGCTGCAGGAGCGACACGATCCAGCGGTCGGCCTGCGAGAAGTCCGTGTAGCCGCCCGGACCGCAATCGCCCGGCTGGCAGGCGCCCGGCTTCGAGAAGCCGCAGTCGTGGCCTTCGCAATTCATCAGCACGAAGCGCGTCGCGTTCCACAGCTTGTTGCAGAAGTTGCGATAGCCTTCGCAGCGCGCGAGATCGAAATTGACGTTGCGGCCGAGCGTGGCCATCGACGCCATCGTGAAGCGCAACGCGTCCGTGCCGAACGCGGGAATGCCGTCGGGGAATTCCTTGCGCGTCTTCTTTTCGATCGACGCCGCCTGCTTCGGATTCATCAGACCCGTGGTGCGTTTCGCGACGAGCGCGTCGAGACCGATGCCGTCGACGATATCGATCGGGTCGAGCGTGTTGCCCTTGCTCTTCGACATCTTCTGGCCTTCGGCGTCGCGTACGAGGCCGTGCACGTAGACGGTGTCGAATGGAACCTTGCCCGTGAAGTGCGTGGTCATCATGACCATGCGCGCAACCCAGAAGAAGATGATGTCGAAGCCCGTGACGAGCACCGACGACGGCAGAAATGCCTGCAGTTCAGGCGTCTCCTGCGGCCAGCCGAGCGACGAGAACGGCACGAGCGCCGACGAGAACCACGTGTCGAGCACGTCTTCGTCGCGCTTCAGTGCGCCCTTGTAGCCTTGTGCGTCAGCCTTGGCGCGTGCGTCTTCTTCCGTCTTCGCGACGAAGATTTCGCCGTTCTCGCCGTACCACGCGGGAATCTGATGACCCCACCACAGCTGGCGCGAGATGCACCAGTCCTGGATGTTTTCGAGCCACTGGTAGTACGTGGTCGTCCAGTTTTCCGGCACGAATTTGATCTGACCGTTGCGCACCACGTCGAGCGCCGTTTCGGCGATCGACTTGCCCGGATTGAACGTACCTTCCGGCGCCGGCTTGCTCATCGCGACGAACCACTGGTCGGTGAGCATCGGTTCGATCACGACGCCCGTGCGGTCGCCGCGCGGCACCATCAGCTTGTGCGGCTTGACGGATTCGAGCGCGCCGATCGCTTCCAGATCGGCGACGACCTGCTTGCGCGCGTCGAAGCGGTCCATGCCGCGGTATTTTTCGGGCGCGTTGTCGTTGATCTTCGCGTCGAGCGTGAGGATTTCGATTTGCGGCAGCTTGTGGCGCTGGCCCACCTGATAGTCGTTGAAATCGTGCGCGGGCGTGACCTTCACGACGCCCGTGCCGAATTCACGGTCTACATAGTCGTCGGCGATGATGGGAATTTCGCGGTCCGTCAGCGGCAGCCTGACGTGCTGGCCGATCAGCTTCGCGTAGCGCTCGTCTTCCGGATGCACCATCAGCGCGACGTCGCCGAGCATCGTTTCGGGACGCGTCGTGGCGACGGTCAGATGACCCGAGCCGTCGGCGAGCGGGTACTGGATGTGCCACAGGCTGCCGTTTTCTTCCTCGCTGACCACTTCGAGATCGGACACGGCCGTGAGCAGCACGGGATCCCAGTTCACGAGGCGCTTGCCGCGATAGATGAGGCCCTGTTCATAGAGGCGCACGAACACGTCGCGCACGGCGGCCGACATCTTGTCGTCCATCGTGAAGTATTCGCGCGACCAGTCGATCGACGCGCCGAGGCGCCGCACCTGGCCCGTGATGGTCGAGCCCGACTGCTGCTTCCATTCCCACACGCGCTCGACGAACTTTTCGCGGCCGAGATCGTGGCGCGACACGCCCTGCGCGTCCAGCTGACGCTCGACGACGATCTGCGTGGCAATGCCCGCGTGGTCCGTGCCCGGCACCCACAGCGTGTTTTCGCCGAGCATGCGGTGATAGCGCGTCAGGCCGTCCATGATGGTCTGGTTGAACGCGTGGCCCATGTGCAGCGTGCCCGTGACGTTGGGCGGCGGCAACTGGATCGAGAAATTCTTGCGGCCCGGCTCCATCGTCGGCGCGGTATAGCCGCGTTTTTCCCATTCGGGGCCCCATTGGGACTCGATCGTCTGCGGCTCGAAACTCTTGGCCAGCGTGTTGTCGCTTGTCGTCATCGTCAAAATCTGCCGGAAAATGCGTGGAAAGATGCCTGAAACCTTGAATTATAAAGGGATGCGGGAGCGGCGGGCCGCGCGTGCCGCTGCACGTGCGCAAGACCTGCGCGAGAAGCCTGCATGACGCAGCCATGACGGACGCGAGCGCGCGGCGCAATCGGGGGCGGACGGCGCGCGGCAAGCGCCGTTGCCTCGCGGTCTTATAATGACGGACCACCCGCCGCAACCGTCGTTTCTCTTCGTCACTCATGCCCGAACTGCTCGCGAACCTGAACCCCGAACAACACGCCGCCGTCACGCTGCCGAACGAACCGGCGCTCATTCTGGCGGGCGCAGGCAGCGGCAAAACGCGCGTGCTGATCACGCGGATCGCGTGGCTGATCCAGCAAGGTTTCGCTTCGCCGCCGACCGTCCTCGGCGTGACCTTCACGAACAAGGCCGCGCGCGAAATGATGTCGCGCCTGTCGGCGCTCTTGCCCATCGACACGCGCGGCATGTGGATCGGCACGTTCCACGGCCTGTGCAACCGGATGCTGCGTGCGCATTATCGCGACGCGGGCCTGCCGCAGACGTTCCAGATTCTCGATACGTCGGACCAGCTGTCCGCGATCAAGCGCCTGATGAAGGGCCTGAATATCGACGACGAGAAATATCCGGCGAAAAACCTGCAGTACTTCATCAACAACGCGAAAGAGCAGGGGCTGCGTCCGAAGGATGTCGACGCGTCCGACAACTTCAACCGCAAATTCGTCGAACTGTACGAAGCGTACGACCAGCAGTGCCAGCGCGAAGGCGTGGTCGATTTCCCTGAGCTGCTGCTGCGCTGCTACGAACTGCTGTCGTACAACCCGCCGCTGCGTGCGCATTATCAGGCGCGCTTCCGGCACATTCTGGTCGACGAGTTCCAGGACACCAACAAGCTGCAATACGCGTGGCTGAAGATGCTGGCGGGCGAGCACAACGCAATCTTCGCGGTCGGCGACGACGACCAGTCCATCTATGCGTTCCGCGGCGCTAACGTCGGCAATATGCGCGACTTCGAGAGCGAGTTCAAGGTCCGTAATCTGATCAAGCTCGAACAGAATTACCGTTCGCACGGCCATATTCTCGATGCCGCGAATCATCTGATCGCCAACAACTCGCGGCGTCTCGGCAAGAATCTGCGCACGGATGCGGGCCACGGCGAGCCGGTGCGCGTCTACGAGGCCGCGACGGATTCGCAGGAAGCGGGCTGGATCGTCGAAGAAATTCGCGCGCTGATCAACACGGGCCTGTCGCGCAGCGAGATTGCCGTGCTGTATCGAAGCAACGCGCAATCGCGCACGATCGAACATACGCTCGTGAACGTGGGCATTCCGTATCGCGTGTATGGCGGCCTGCGCTTCTTCGAGCGTCAGGAAGTGAAGCATGCGCTCGCGTATCTGCGCCTGATCGATAATCCGAACGACGACACCGCGTTCGCGCGCGTCGTGAATTTCCCGACGCGCGGCATCGGCGCGCGCTCGATCGAACAACTGGCGGACGCGGCACGCCTGTACAACTGCTCGATGGCGGCGGCGATTCCGTACGTCACGGGCAAAGCGGGCACGAGTCTCGGCACGTTCGCGAACCTGATCGCGAAGATGCGCGCCGAAACGGCGCAGATGAGCCTGCCCGAAACGGTCGAATACGTGGTGCGCGCGAGCGGCCTGGCCGAGTTCTATCAGAACGAGCGCGAGGGGCAGGAACGCCTCGAGAACTTGCAGGAACTGGTCAATGCGGCCACCGCCTTCGTCAGCGAAGAAGGCTACGGCCTCGACACGCCCGCGCGTTCGATTCCGCTGCGTCCCGGCGCGACGGCCGTGCCCGAACTCGTGGTTTCGACCGACGATTCCGGCGTCGACGTGCTCGACGCCGCGAACCCTGCCGACCCCGCGCAGAACCCCGACACGATGACGCCGCTCGCGGGTTTCCTGTCGCACGCATCGCTCGAAGCAGGCGACAACCAGGCGCAGGCCGGCCAGGAAGCCGTGCAGCTGATGACGGTGCACGCGGCGAAGGGCCTCGAATTTACGGCCGTGTTCATCACGGGGCTCGAAGAAGGGCTGTTCCCGCACGAAAACAGCGCGATGGAATCCGACGGGCTCGAAGAAGAGCGCCGTCTGATGTACGTCGCGATCACGCGCGCGAAGGAGCGGCTGTATCTGTCGTTCGCGCAGAGCCGGATGCTGCACGGCCAGACGCGCTACAACATCCGCTCGCGTTTCTTCGACGAACTGCCGCAGGAAACGCTCAAGTGGCTCACGCCGAAGGTGGAAGCGGGCGCGCGCTGGGGCGGCCGCTCGGACAACGCCGGCTGGGGCCGCGACTGGTTCTCGCGCCCGGACCGTCAGCAGGGCGGTTATCAGGGCGGCAAGCAGGGCAGGGAGAGCTACGCGACGACCAACGCGCCGTTGCCCGCGTTCGCGAACGAGCAGCGCGCGGCCGATACGGGCTTCCGTGTCGGCCAGCAGGTGTTCCACACGAAATTCGGCGAAGGCACGATCACCGCGCTCGAAGGCGGTGGCGCCGACGCGAAGGCGCTCGTCAAGTTCAAGCGGCACGGCGAGAAATGGCTCGCGCTGGCCGTTGCCAAACTGCAGGCGGTCGAATGAGCGCGCTGCCGTCTGAAGCAACTGCGGAAGCAACGATTCCGCGCCGTCCGCTCGGCGTGATGGCGGCGCTGCAGCAGGAACTCGGCGATCTGCTGATCGCGATGCGCGCCGAAGGCGCCGTCGAAACCATTACGCACGGCAAGCGCGACTATCACCTCGGCACGGTGCACGGCGCGCCATGCGTGGTGACGCTGGCGCGCGTCGGCAAGGTCGCGGCGGCGGCGACCGTGAGCGCGCTGATTCACGCGTTCGATGTCGAGGCCGTCCTGTTCACGGGCGTCGCGGGCGGCGTCGGGCCGGCTGTGCGGATCGGCGATATCGTCGTCGCCCAATCGCTGATGCAGCACGACATGGATGCATCGCCGCTGTTTCCGCGTTTCGAAGTGCCGCTGCTCGGCATGTCGCGCTTTGCCGCCGACGCGCCGCTGACGGCCGCGCTGGCGAGCGCCTGCGAGCGGTTCATCGAAGAAGAGGGCGATGCGCTGTCGCAGCGTTTTCTGACCGAGGCGCGTCCAGTAGTGCATTGCGGGCTGATTCTGAGCGGCGATCAGTTCGTCGCCAGCGCGACAGCCGTCGATATGCTGCGCGCCGCGTTGCCGGACGCGCTCGCCGTCGAGATGGAAGGCGCAGCGATCGCGCAGGTCTGCTACGAATACAACGTGCCGTGCGCGATCGTGCGGACCATTTCCGATACGGCCGACGCGCATGCGCCCGCATCGTTCGTCACGTTTCTGACCGAAATCGCGGGCACGTATTCAAGCGGGATTCTGAAGCGGTTTCTGTCGCCGCGCGGCCAGGTCCGCGATTAGGTCCCGGTTAGGTCCCGGTTAGGTCCTTACTTCGAAGTCAGCCTCGCTGCGACGGCTTCGCGAATCTGCTGCAGCGCCGACGGGTCTTCGATGGTCGGCAGATCGCCGGGATCGCGGCCTTCGGCGAGCGCGGCGATCGCGCGGCGCAACAGCTTGCCCGAGCGCGTCTTCGGCAGCATCGACACCAGCACCACATGCGCGGGCCGCGCGATCGCGCCGAGCTGGCGATCGACGGTCGCGCACAGATCGGCGGACAGCTTCGTGCGTGCATCGTCCGATTCGTACGCACCCGCATCGCGCACGACGACGAACGCAATTGCCGCCTGTCCCTTGACGGGATCGGTCACGCCGACCACGGCCACTTCCGCCACCGCCTTGTGAGCCGACAGCGCTTCTTCGATTTCGCGCGTGCCGAGGCGATGGCCCGCGACGTTGATCACGTCGTCGGTGCGGCCGAGGATCGTCACGTAGCCGTCTTCGTCCTGAATACCCCAATCGAACGTCGAATAGACCTGCTGGTTCGGCACGCTTTCCCAATACGTTTTGACGAAGCGTGCGTCGTCGCCCCAGACGGTCGACATGCAGCCCGGCGGCAGCGGATAGCCGAGCGTGATCACGCCTTTTTCGCCCGGCGGACACGGCTCGCCCGTGTGCTCGTTGCGCAGCGTCAGGTCGTAGCCGTAGCAGGGCACGCCCGGCGAGCCGAGCTTTTGCGGCAGTGCTTCGACGCCGCGCTGGATGGCGAGAATCGGCCAGCCGGTTTCCGTTTGCCAGAAATTATCGACGACGGGTTTGCCGAGCGCGTCCGCGATCCAGGAAGCCGTCGGTTCGTCGAGCGGCTCGCCCGCGAGAAAGAGTGTGCGCAGGCTCGACAGGTCCGCCTGTTTGAGGAGCGCGGGGTCCTGTTTCTTGAGCACGCGGATCGCCGTCGGCGCGGTGAACATCAGGTTGATCTTGTGCTGCTCGACGAGCCGCCACCAGATGCCGCCGTCGGGACGGATGGGCGTGCCTT
The DNA here is from genome assembly GCF_007995085.1 of Paraburkholderia azotifigens. Classification (GTDB taxonomy): domain Bacteria; phylum Pseudomonadota; class Gammaproteobacteria; order Burkholderiales; family Burkholderiaceae; genus Paraburkholderia; species Paraburkholderia azotifigens. The sequence goes on along the minus strand of NZ_VOQS01000001.1, from coordinate 1,365,658 downwards.
CGTACATGAGCGTCGTGAGACCCGCGATCAGCGGCGCGTAGACGATATAGCTGTGACCGACGACCCAGCCGACGTCGGACGCGGTAAACATCGTGTCGCCCGCTTTGCCTTCGAAGATGTATTCCATCGATGCCGCGAGTGCCACCGCATAACCGCCGACGTCGCGCTGCACGCCCTTCGGCTTGCCCGTCGTGCCCGACGTGTAGAGCACGTAAGACGGTTCAGTCGATTCGAGCCATTCGCATTGCACGTGGGCGTCGAAGAACTGTTCGCGCAGCGGCTCGTAGGCGACGAGGTAGGGCGCGTTCAGACGTTCGGGCGTCAGTTGCCGGTCGATCAGGAGCACGTGCGGCGTCTTGTGCGTCGCGCGCGACATCGCTTCGTCGACGAGCGGCGTGTAGTCGATCACCTTGCCGGCGCGCGCGCCTGCGTCGGCTGTGACGATCAGCACGGGCTTGGCGTCGTCGATGCGCGCGGCGAGATTTGGCGCTGCGAAGCCGCCAAACACGACCGAGTGGATCGCGCCTAGCCGTGCGCACGCGAGCATGGCGAACACGGCTTCGGGGATCATGGGCAGATAGATCAGCACGCGGTCGCTGCGCTTGACGCCGAGCGAGCGCATCACGGCTGCCATCCGGTTCACTTCCGCGTGCAGTTCGGCGTAGGTGTAGCGGCGCTCAATGCCCGTTTCCGTCGACACATAGACGAGTGCGTTCTGTTGCGCGCGTTCTGCGAGATGCCGGTCGACCGCATTGTGACAGAGGTTGGTTCTGCCGCCGACGAACCAGCGGGCGAAGGGCGGATTCGAGCGGTCGAGGACGGTGTCGAATCTGGTTTCCCAATGGATGCGGTTGGCTTGCTCGCGCCAGAAGTCTTCCGGGGATTCGATCGAGCGGCGGTGGAACTCGCGATAGGTGGTCATCGGGCCGTCCTGGTTTTTTGCGCTGACGCGGGTCTGGACAGAATAGGGTACGCCAGGTGGCGTGGGCAACGCGGGTTCACCATGACGTTTTTTTGTCTGCGACGCTAGTCGCCGTTTTTTTCTTTTTTGCTGCTCTGGCGTCCGTGGTTTCGTGGCTGGCATCCGCGAATTCGTATCGGTGCTGCAAGCGTTGCCCCTGTGCGGGGCGGCACTTACTTTCTTTGCCGCCGCAAAGAAAGTAAGCAAAGAAAGCGGGCTAACCCCGCCAATTCTTGTGTCTGCCTGCGGGCCCCCAACCGGTCCCGCACTCCAGACGGCAACGCGCTATTTCATGTGTGTTGCCAACGCCTTGAACAGGCGCATCACCCGCTCCAGTCACCCGTAGCGCAGCCCGGGGCAGCGACTCGTCTGCGCCGCCCAGGTGGCAAACGGTGTGTAGGTTGTCGCGCCTTACGCGTTCGCGCTCCTACGACACCAATCCCGCTTTTCAGTCCGGAGTGGTGCACGTACGTCGCGATGGCCTACACACAGTTTGCCACCTGGGCGGCGGTTGACGTTTGGTAACACAGTCCGTGACGCGGGGGTGTGAAGTGGGGGATGCGATTCCAGGAACGCTGGCAACGGGCATTGAGTAGCTTGATGCCGTGTGGAGTGCGGGACCCGTTGGGGCCCGCAGGCAGGAAGAAGAATTGGCGGGGTTAGCCCGCTTTCTTTGCTTACTTTCTTTGCGGCGGCAAAGAAAGTAAGTGCCGCCCCGCACAGGGGCAACGCAAGAAGCACCGATACGAATTCGCGGATGCGAGCCACGAATTCGCGGATGCCAGCCACGAATTCGCGGATGCGGCCCACAAACTCGCGGACGCCAGCGCCAAAAAAGCAAAGAATGGCGACTAGCGTCGCAGACAAAAAAACCTCAGGCTTTGGAAGCCCGCTTCCCCTCAACATCCGGCAGGAAAACAGTCAAAATCCCCAGCAACGGCAAGAACGAGCAAACCTTATAGACATAGGGAATGCTGGTGGCATCAGCCAGTTGCCCCAGCACGGCAGCCCCGATCCCGCCAAGCCCAAAGGCGAATCCGAAGAACAAACCGGCCACCATCCCGACCTTCCCGGGAATCAATTCCTGCGCATACACAAGAATCGCCGAGAAAGCAGAAGCCAGCACGATCCCGATGATCACGGTCAGCACGCCAGTCCAGAACAGGTTCGCATACGGCAGCAGCAGCGTGAACGGCGCGACGCCGAGAATCGACACCCAGATCACATACTTGCGGCCAATCCGGTCGCCCACCGGGCCGCCGATCATCGTGCCCGCCGCGACAGCCGCAAGGAACACAAACAGATGGACCTGCGCCGCCTGCACGGGCAGATGGAACCTGTCGATCAGATAGAACGTGAAGTAGCTGTTGATGCTCGTCAGGTAGAAATATTTCGAGAACACCAGCAGCACCAGAATGCTCATCGCAAACGCAACCTTGCCACGCGATAGCGTCGCATGCGGCGCAGCGCCCGCGCGCGCTTTCTTCGTCGCGGGATGATGCTTGTACCAGCGGCTGATATGGGTCAGCACGAGAATGCCGAGGAGCGCCGCCGCCGAAAACCACGCAATGCTGCGCTGGCCATGCGGAATCACGATCAGCGCGGCAAGCAGCGGCCCCAGCGACGAGCCGGCGTTGCCGCCCACCTGAAACAGCGACTGCGCAAGACCATGCTTGCCGCCCGACGCCATGCGCGCCACCCGCGACGACTCCGGGTGAAACACCGACGATCCGCAGCCGACCAGCGCCGCAGCGATCAGCAACACGCCGAAGCTCGGCGCAACCGACATCAGCAGCAGACCCGACAGCGTGAAGCCCATGCCGACAGGCAGCGAATACGGCTTCGGATGCTTGTCCGTGTAGAAGCCGACGAGCGGTTGCAGCAGCGACGCCGTGATCTGGTACGTGAGCGTGATCAGGCCGATCTGCCCGAACGACAGCGAGAAATTGGCCTTCAGCATCGGATAGATCGCAAGGATCAACGACTGGATCATGTCGTTCATCAGATGCGAGAAGCTGATCGCGCCAAGAATCGAATAAACGGTCTTTGCTTGCGGCCTGGCGGTAGCCGTGGCGGAAGCTGAAGCAGCGGCGCCAGCCAGGGCGCCTTTGTCGAGGCTGGTTTCCATGTGGTCGGTCAGGAGAGGTGGCTCGGAAGCGCGCGCCGGCAGTTGCGGCAAACGGTCGGCGGCGGGATGTTTTTAGCGTTTGTTGAAGTGTAGTTTGTCTCGCGCCAATTGTCCGGCCAAGTTTTGTCGCGTTTCGGACATCAATCGGCGGGGGCGGGCCGCCCTGTGCCCGCTTCGCGTGCGCGGCGCGCACCGCGATGAAGCGTTGCGCGGGCGCGTCGAACAGGGCTTGCGGCGGCGACGGCGAGTGCAAAACGTGGGAAAACGCGCCCAACGAATTTTGGCCAATGTATAAATCCGACGCCGCGCTGCTCATGAGGCGGCGCGCGTAGGACCGGGAAAATTGCTGGAAGGGCGGCCTCAAGAACGTCGCTGGCGATGCCGTCATCCCGGAGAGAAAAGCAGCAATGCCGGAACCGACCTTTCCGGCAATGGCAACACAAGTGGGGACGACAACATGAAAGCAGTTACGCTGGGTGGCCAGCCGGGCGCGGGGTTCGTACCGGATGGCGAAGCGGCCGGGGGCCGGCGCGTTCGGGCAAGCGGAGCATCAAGCTGCGCGGCTGGTCCGTGAAGAAGACTTTGCGCTTCGCATTTGCCGTATTGCTGGCGGGCACACTCGCCATCGGCGTGTTCTCGCTTGCGCAGATCAGCCGCCTGAATGGGCAGATGCGTTCGATCTACGAGCAGGGCCACGTTGCCAGCCGGGCCGCCGAGGAAGCGCGCGGCTACCTGCTGCGCGCGAGCCGCGCCCAGAAGATGCTGCTGACGGCGACGACCGCGAAGGAACGCGACGAACTGGGCGCCGATATCGACAAGGGACTCGCGGGTCTGTCGACCGAACTCAGTACGCTCCAGCAATACGCCGACACTGCGGAAGTCGCCGCGCAGCAGAAGAAGTTCGCCGATGCGACGGGCGTGTGGAGCGGCCATCTGCGCGATTTCGTGACGCTCGTAAAGGCGCAGCCGCTCGACCTGTCGCAGATGAACTGGCAGGTCGGCACGATGGACGTCTCGATGCTGGTCGAAACGGGCAAGCTGGAAAAGCTCGTCGACGAACTCGTCGCGCAGCGCGGCAAGGCGGCGAAGGCGACCATTGATGCGTCGTCGTTCATCTATCAGTCGTCGTTCGTGATGATGGCCGTGATGACGGTCGCGCTGATCGTGCTCGCGTTCGTGATCAGCGAGTGGGTCGTGCGGCGTCTCGCGCGGCAGCTCGGCGGCGAGCCCGTGTATGCGAAGGAAATTGCGAGCCGTATCGCGGCGGGCGATCTCTCGAACGACATCGTGCTCGGCAAGCGCGACAACTCGAGCATGCTGTCGGCGTTGCGCGACATGCAGAACGGGCTGTCGTCGACGGTCGCGCATATTGCGTCGAGCGCGGAGGCGATCGCGGCGGCGTCGGGCGAGATTTCGATGGGCAACCTCGATCTGTCGCAACGCACCGAGCAGCAGGCGATGGCGCTCGAACGGACGGCGAGCAGCATGGAAGAGTTGACGTCGACCGTGCGTCAGAACGCGGACAACGCGAAGCAGGCCCGCACGCTGGCCGACAATGCGTCGGCGATTGCGGAGAAGGGCGGCGACGTAGTCGGCCGCGTGGTTGCGACGATGGGCGAGATCAACGACAGCGCGAAGAGCATCGGCGACATCATCGGGGTGATCGAAGGGATTGCCTTCCAGACCAACATCCTCGCGCTGAATGCCGCCGTCGAGGCGGCGCGCGCGGGCGAGGAAGGGCGCGGCTTCTCGGTGGTGGCGGGCGAGGTGCGCAACCTGGCGCAGCGCAGCGCGTCGGCGGCGAAGGAGATCAAGGGGCTGATCAGCGCGTCGGTCGAGCGCGCGAGCAACGGCTCGCAGCTGGCACAGGACGCGGGGCAAACGATGGGCGAAGTCGTGCGCGCCGTGAAGCGCGTGACGGACATCATGGGGGAGATCTCGGCTGCTTCCGCCGAGCAGAGTTCTGGTATCGAAGAGATCAATCTTGCTGTGTCGCAGATGGATGCGGGTACCCAGCAGAATGCTGCTCTTGTTGAGCAGGCTACGGCGGCTGCGCGTGCTCTTGATGATCAGGCTCAGGGGCTGAAGTTGGCTGTTGCCAAGTTTTCACTTCGGTAGGGTTTTGGTTTTTGTCTGCGACGCAGTCGCCATTCTGCTTTTTGGTTTTTTGCTTTTTGCTTTTTGTCTTTCGCTGGCATCCGCGATTTCGTATCCGTACTTCATGCGTTGCCCCTGTGCGGGGCGGCACTTACTTTCTTTGCCGCCGCAAAGAAAGTAAGGGAATCTCTGCAAAAGTCCTGGCATTGACGTGAGCTTGGACTATCCTGGGATCAGGAGACTTCATGGAGTGGCGTGATGACACAACTTGGTCTTGGTCTGGATCTGTCGACGAAGCGCACCCGCAAGCGCGAGTTTCTCGATGAGATGACGCGCGTGGTGCCGTGGCAGAAGCTGATTGCGCTCATCGAACCGCACTATCCGAAAGGCAAGACTGGCCGCCCGCCTTTTCCGATCCAGACGATGCTTCGCATTCACTTCATGCAACAATGGTTCAGCCTCTCGGACCCGGCGATGGAGGAGGCGCTGCACGACATCCCGCTGTACCGGGAGTTCGCGCTGCTGGGCACGGGCATGACGCGGCTGCCTGACGAGAGCACGATCCTGCGATTCCGGCACCTGCTTGAGGCCCATGAGCTGTCGGCCAGAATGCTGGCGACGGTCAACGAGATCCTGCAGGCGAAGGGCCTGATGCTCAAGGTGGGCTCGGCGGTCGACGCAACGCTGATTTCGGCACCCAGTTCGACGAAGAAGGCTGGCACGCGAGACCCCGAGATGAGCCAGACGCAAAAGGGCGGCAGCTGGTACTTCGGTATGAAGGCGCACATCGGAGTCGATGTGGAGTCGGGGCTCGTGCATACCGTCAAGTGCACGCCGGCAAATGTTCACGACATCACGGTGGCGCATGAACTGTTGCACGGCGACGAGCAGGTTGCGTTTGCCGATGCGGGCTACGTGGGCATCGAGAAGCGAGGCGAAACGGGTGCCGTCCAGTGGCACGTGGCGATGAGGCCGAGCAAGCGAAGAAAGCTGGACAAAAGCAAGCGGCTGGACAGAATCTACGAGAAAGTCGAGCGGCTCAAGGCGGGCGTGCGGGCGAAGGTTGAGCACCCGTTTCGGGTGCTCAAATGTCAGTTCGGCTATCTGAAGGCGCGGTATCGGGGACTGGCGAAAAACACGGCGCAGATCGAAACGCAGTTCGCGCTGATCAATCTCTGGCTGGCTCGCGGGGTGCTCGGTAAAGCGAAATGAAGGGTGAAGACGCCCCCCAAAGGCGCAGCGTCCATGCGCAAGATGCGACCGGCATCGGTTCAACACAGCGTGAATGAGGACGCGAATTCCACTCCGCGCGTGCCAGTTAGAGATCCCAGGCAGAAAACGGGTTGTTCAGACCTTCCTAAGCAAAGAAAGCGGGCTCACACCGCGAATGCTAGTCTTTGCCTGCGGGCCCCCCACGGGTCCCGCACTTCACGCGGCAGCACACTGTCGCACGCCCGTTGCCAGCGTACTAACTCACGCCGCATCCACTTCACACTCCCGCATCACGGACCGCGTTACCAGGAAGTCCCCGGCCGCCCAGGTGGCAAACTGTGTGTAGGCCGTCGTGATGGAAGTGCACCACTCCGGACTGAAAACCGGGATCGGTGTCGTAGGAGCGCCAACGCGTACGGCGCGGCAACCTACACACCGTTTGCCACCTGGGCGGCGCAGACGGATCGCTGTCGCGGGTTGCGCTACGGGTGACTGGAGAGGGTGATGCGCCTGTTAAAGGCGCTGGCAACACGCGTGGAAAAGTGAGTTGCCGTGTGGAGTGCGGGACCCGCTGGGGGCCCGCAGGCAAACACAAGGATTGGCGGTGTGAGCGGCTTTCTTTTGCCTACTTTTCTTTGCCGCTGCAAAGAAAAGTAGGTGCCGCCCCGCACAGGGGCGACGCATGAACTACGGATACGAAATCGCGGATGCCAGCGAAAGACAAAAAGCAAAAAACCAAAAAAACCAAAAAAACCAAAAACCAGAATCGCGACTGCGTCGCAGACAAAAAAACTCAGGACGGCGTGACAACAACAGTGCAGGTTGTCCCAGCGGACAACAAAACGCCGTCAGGCACAGAATCAATCTTGACCCGCACTGGCACGCGCTGCGCCAACCTCACCCAATTGAAAGTCGGATTCACATCAGCAAGCAACTCACGGCTCTGCGGATTATCGCGATCATAAATCCCGCGAGAAATACTCTCGACATGCCCCTTTAAAGTCCCGCCGCTCATGAGGCGGATATCAGCCTTATCGCCGACCTTTACGTGCGGCAGCTTCGTCTCCTCGAAATACCCATACACCCAGAACGAGTTGCTATCGACGACAGCCAGCTTCGCCGACCCGGCAATCGCATAATCACCGCGATACACGTTCAGGTTCGTCACATACCCGTCGACAGGCGCCACCACCCGCGTGCGCTCCAGATTCAGCTTCGCCGCATCCAGCGCGGCAAGCGCCTGCTGATACTGCGCTTCGGCAGCCGAAGCCGTATGCGTCGCGTTCTCGCGGCTTTCCTTCGATACCACGAGGCTGTCCATGTCCGCCCGCCGCTGCGCATCGTCGCGCCGCATCTGCAGCTCGGCCTTGCGCGCGGCGACGGCCGCCTGCGCCTGCTCGACGGCGATCTGGTAGTGCGACGGATCGATCTGCATCAGCAGATCGCCCTTGTGCACGAACTGGTTGTCGCGCACCGGCAGCTCGACCACGGCGCCCGACACGTCCGGCGCAATGTTCACGACTTCGGCGCGCACGCGGCCGTCGCGCGTCCACGGCTCGTCCATGTAATGCACCCACAGCGCACGGCCGATCAGGATCGCGACGACGAACACAATGGCCGTCGCGATGAATCCAATGATGTTTCTGATAGTCATGAGTCGACTCTTCTTAACGATAAACGGCGAGGCCCAGTACGCCGCACACACACACGAGCAGGCTCGCGCGGAACAGGGACGGGTGCCACACGACGCGATACAGGCCCGTCCAGGCCATTGCGCGGTCGAGCACCCAGGTGATCGCGGCGCCCGCGATGAACAGCAGCACGATGGCAGGCACGTACGCGTCGAGTACGGCAATCTCACGTGGCATGGCGAACTCCTTGTGGCGCGTCGCCGTCCAGGCCGCCAGCGTCGCCGAGTTGCCCCAGCGGCGATTGCGGATCGAGCAGCGCGCTCCGGATGAAATGCAGATGACTCAAAATGCGTTGCAGCCGATGACGCTCATCGCGCGGCGGCGTGAACGTGGCGAGCGTCTGCTGGACGGCGGCGATCGCATCGGCCGTCGCGGCCAGCGCGTCGTCGAGGCGCTCCGTGCGCGGACGCTCGAACAGGCGGCTCACGGCCGCGCAGGTCGCGCGCAGACTGGCGCGCCACGGCATCGACGGCGCATGGCGCGCGTCACGCGGCAGCGCCGCCACTTCACTGCGCAGGTCGATCACGGCATTGCCGATCTCCAGCACCGCGAACATCCAGCGCATCGTCTCGCGTCGCACGTCGGCTTCGCTCGCCGCCAGCGCGTTGATCTGATGCATCAGGTCGCGCGCGCCGCTCTCGAAGCGCGTGCGCAGCCGCCACAGGCTTCCGATGCGTCCGCGGCACGCGAGCACCACCTGCGCGCGCAGATCGATCAGCAGCCGGTTGCGCAGCCACGGCGTCGACGGCGGCAGCAGCACCGCGAACGCAATCGACGCGACCAGCATCGAGATCGCGAGCGCCATCGCGTCGTTGATGAAGCTGCCCGGATCGTAATGAATCACGTTGTCCGGGCCCGCGAGGAAGCAGAAAAAGATGCAGTAGCCGACGCCGTAACCCGCCAGCTTCGGGCGCGTGGTCATCCACACGCCGAACGCGAGGAACGGCGTGAGCGCGGCGCACAGCAGCGGAAAGCCGTCGATATGCGGATAGATGCCGAACGTCAGACACAGCGCGAGCATCGACGACAGGATCGTTCCCGCCGCCATCTGGAATGCGGTGCGCGTCGGATTCGGCGACGACGACGCGAGCGCACAGACAGCCGCCGCGTTCAGCGTCAGCGTCGAGCCGCTCGGCCACGCGGTCGCAATCCAGAACGCGCCGAGAATCGCCATCACGACGGCCGCGCGCAGGCCCGCGACGCCCGCCGCGATGCCGTTCGTCCTCGGCTCGTAGCGCTCGATCCAGCGCTCGCGTTCGTGCGTCGCCACGGCAAGCGACGCATAGGTCGCGGCATACGCATGCAGGTCGTCGACGAAGCGGTAAAGCAGTTCGGCGCCCGTGTCGAAATCGAGCAGCGGCACGTCGGCGCGATGTTCGAGTTCGGCGCGCGTCGCGCGCATGCGCTTCGGCAGGCCGGTCTTGAACGCTTCGAGCTGCGCCGCTGCGTGCGCCGCGTCGGCGGCCGTCAGCACCGGCTCGCCCGACTTGCTCAGCAACGGCGAAATCTCGCGGAAATACGGTTCGAGCGCATCGACGGCGGCCGTCGCACCTGCCGTGTCCGATACGCGCAAGCGGTTCATCAACTGATGCAGCGCGTGAAAACGTGTCGATACCGTCATGAACTCGCTGTTCAGACGCGACAGACGGCCGTTGCGCATCCGAGCATCGGGGCTTTCGAACACGGCCACGCTGCGCACGGCCTCGAAGCCGACCACATCGGCGACGAACTTCGCGTTGGTGTCCTCGATGCGTGCGCGGTCGACGTTGCCCGAGAGCGCCGCGCACACATAGTCGACGAACGACGAGAAGCGTGCGCGCACAGTGCTGCGCATCTGCTCGCCTGCGTGCTGCGGGAACACCAGTGCGCTCACCACACCCGAGCAGAGAATTCCGACCACGACTTCGGCGACGCGCGTGAGCGCCGTCATGAACGCGCCGTCGGGATGCTGCGAGGCGGGAATGCCGATCAGCGCCGCCGTATAGCCCGCGAGCACGAAGCCATACGAGCGGAAATTGCGGTTGCGCGCGGCGCCCGCCGTGCAGATGCCGACCCAGATTGCCGTTGCGATGATGAACAGCTCGGGCTGCTGCGCGAACAGGCCGATCAGCGCCATCATCACGACGAGACCGATCAGCGTCCCGCAGATCCGGTAGAAGCTCTTCGCGAACACCATGCCGCTTTGCGGCTGCATCACGATGAAGACGGTCGTCATCGCGGTGCGCGGCTGCGGCAGGTCGAGCTTCATCGCGACGCCGAGCGCGAGAAAGCACGCGGCGAGCGCCTTGAACAGATAGATCCACGTGCGGCCGTCGGTGCGCGCCCAGTCGAGAAATGCTGCGTAGAACGCGCCGGGTGAGGGCGGGGTGCGGGAGACGGAGGAATTCGAGGGCATCGGCGGCGCTCCTGTCAGTGAGCGCCGGGCGTGGCCGTCGCGGCCGCCTTCGTCGCGCCGTTGCTTGTGCCGTCGCTTGTGCCGTTGCTCTTGCCCTTGCCGTGCGCAGGCAGCACGTCCTTTTGCGACGGACCTTCGGCGGGATCGATCACGCCGCCGCCGAGCGCTGCGACGAGCGTCGCGTGCGCCTGCAACTGTCCCGCCTGGACCTTCGCGATGCCTTCCTGCGCGCGCAGCAGCTGCGTCTGCGCAATCAGCACGTTCACGTAGTCGGTCAGGCCGCGTCGATAACCTTCGCGCGCCAGCTGATAACTCTTGTTGGCCGTCGCGACGGAGCGCTGCGCGTCCTTCAACTGCGTGTCGAGCGAACGCATCCGCACGACTTCGTCGGCGATTTCCTTTAGAGCGTTGACGATCGACTGGTTGTATTGCTCGACGGCCACGTCATAGCCCGCCGACGCCGCGCCCAGTTGCGAACGCAGACGCCCGCCCGTGAAGATGGGCAGCGACAGCGCCGGGCCCGCCGTCCAGCCGCCCGCCTGCGACTTCAGGAAGCCGAACAGCGGCCCCATCGCCGCATAGCCGCCGACGGACGCGAGCAGATCGATGTTCGGATAGAAATCGGCCTTCGCGACGTCGATGCCGCGCGCCTGCGCGGCAACCGTCCAGCGCGCCGCGACGATATCCGGACGATGGCCGATCAGTTCGGCGGGCATCGTCGACGGCAGGCCCGCGACGCCGGACAGTGCGAGCTGCGGGCGCGTGATCGAATCGCCCGCGCCGGGGCCTTTGCCCGCGAGCGCGGCCAGCTGATTGCGGCCGAGCGCGATCGATTCTTCGATCGCGTCGATCTGGCGTTCGTATTCGGGCAGTGGCGTTTCCGCCTGCGCGACTTCGAGCTGGGTGCCGATGCCGCCTTTCAGCCGCCGGTTCGCGAGCGCCGCGACCTGTTGCTGCTGTTCCAGTGTCGACTTTGCGATGTCGAGCAGCGCGTAGTTCAGCGACATCTGGATATACGCGCGCACGATGTTCGCTTCGAGTTCGAGCTGCGCGGCGCGGTAATCGGCGGCGCGCGCGTGCGCGACGTCGAGTGCTTCCTCGGTCGCGTTCCTGTCCTTGCCCCACAGATCGAGGTGGTAGGACAGGCCGAGTTCGGCCGTGTTGTTCCATGACTGCTGGCCAGCCAGCTCGCCCGGACCGTAGAAGACGTTGTTGGGCCACTGCTTGCGCTGGATCTGCATGCTGCCGTTGACCTGCGGCAGTTCCGCCGATTTCGCGACGCCCGCGATCGACCGCGCCTCGCGCACGCGCGCCTGCGCCGCCGCGAGTGACGGATTGCCCGCCTGCGCCTGTTCGATCCAGGCGTTCAGCTGCGGATCGTTATAGGCGCGCCACCAGTCGGCGGCGGGCCATTGCGCGTCGGCATTGGCCGCGCGGATCGCGGCGCCGACGTCGAGCGACGCGGGATCGGTGCTGGCCGATTGGGGCGCGATGTGTCCCGTGCTCGCACAGCCGGCGATTATCAACGAGATCGTAAGAACCGACAGTGCGGCGATCCCTTTTCTTACCGGAAACTGCACGATTTGCTCCCCAAATGACGATAGAACCTTGTGGGGAATTATATTTTTCCCTTAATTAGCGAATAACCCGCATGGATGTAACGCATACTTACGGAGAATGAGATAATCGCCTTTCCAAATCGTGCAACAATCCTTCCCGGTACAGGAAGATTGGATGTGAATCATGGATACGCTTCAGAACATGCGCGTATTTGCCCGCGTCGTCGAAGCGGGCAGCTTTACGGGCGCGGCCCAGCATCTCAATACGACGACGGCGTATGCATCGCGTGCCGTGTCCGATCTGGAGGCGCATCTGCGCACGCGTCTGTTGAACCGCACGACGCGCCGCATTGCGCTCACGGAAGCCGGCGAACGCTACCTGCAGCGCTGCGAGCAGATTCTTGCGTACGTCGACCAGGCGGAAGCCGAGGCCAGCGACGCGCATGCACGTCCCTCCGGCAAGCTGAAAGTTCACGCGATGACGAGCTTCGGCCAGCATTACGTGGTGCCGGCCGTGGGGCGTTATCAGCAGCGCTATCCCGATGTGCATCTCGAGCTGACGCTCGCGCAGCGCATGCCCGATCTGCTCGACGAAGGGTATGACGTCGCGCTCGTCCTCGCGCAAAGCCTGCCCGATTCGGGCCTCGTGTCGCAGCGGCTCGGCAGCGCGTTCAGCATCGCGTGCGCGTCGCCCGACTATCTGGAGCGCAACGGCGTGCCGCAGACGCTTGCCGATCTGCGCGGCCATACCTGTCTGCAAATGATCACGCCTGTGACGCCCGCCGACGAATGGACCTTCGACGGTCCGAACGGGCAGGAGACGCTGCATCTGGGCGCGGCGACGTTCCAGATCAACGTGGCCGAGGCGATGGCCGTGGCCGTGCGCGAAGGCATGGGCGTCGCGGTGCTGCCCATCTATTCGGCGATTGCGGGTCTGCGCAGCGGCGAACTCGTGTGGATTCTGCCCGAGTACATCTCGCAGGAGATGAATGTGTACGCGCTGTATCCGTCGCGGCAGTATCTGGACGCGAAGATCCGCACGTGGGTCGAGTTCCTGCGCGACGAATTGCCCGCGACGCTCGCCGCCGATCAGGCCGAACTGCGCAAGTTCGCGCGCACTTGAAATAGCCGCCTGATGGCGCGATATGCGTGGGACAGCCTTTGACGGACTGTTACATCCCCATGTCGCGCCGCAACACTTGCTTACTTTCCTCGCGGCATCGGGTTTGCTAACGTTTCATCAAGGCCGGCAAATTTCGGCGCGCAAGCACATCTGGAATCGAAGAGGACAACATGGATACGCACCTGCTGATGATCGGCGTCGCCGTCATGGTTGGATTGATCGGAATTGCCGCGTCGCGCGATCTGCTGCGACGGATGAGGCCGCAACCGCGCCTCGTGCCGGTGCGTATCGAGCGGCCGGCACGGCGCTCGCGCGATATCAGCGGGATGTGATTCGCAGGTTCCGCCTGGATCAGATTTCGACCACCCTGGTCCACGCAAACGCCGCATTTTCAAGCGCGCGCGTGCGCCGGTCGAGATAGCCGCGCGGGTTGCACACCACGCGCGTGCCGTTTTCCACGTAATCGAATGCCGTATGCGTGTGGCCATGCACCCACAGTGTCACAGGCTCGCGCACGAGCGACGGCAGATCGTTGACGAAACCGGCTGACACCGGGTCTTCCGCATAACGCTCGGCCAGACTGCGCCGATGCGGCGCATGATGCGTGACGACGATCGTCTGGCCCGCGAACGGTTTTGCCAGTTCGCCTTCGAGCCACGCGCGCGCATGGCGATGCAGCGCGAGTGTATCGGCGGCCGTCAGATTGCGTGGCGTGTTGTCCTGCAACCCGTCCTGCAAGCCGTCCTGCAACCCGCTCGCCGCGCCGGGTCCGCCTGTTTTGTTACCCGCCGTCCACGTCACCTGAATCAGCCCGCGGTAGTCGAGCATCGCACGCTCGGCGGCGGCAATCGACGTCGCCCGCGTTGCTTCATCGGAACCGTACAGATCGAAGTCGGTCCATAGCGTCGTGCCCAGCACGCGCCATTGCCCGCGTGGATCGACGAGCGTCTCGTTGTTCAGATAGTGCACGTTGTCGATGCTCGCGGCAGCGTCGCGCATCGCCGCTTCCAGTGCGCCGAATTCGCCGTCGTAGTACTCGTGATTGCCGGGCACATACACGACGGGCACCGCGCCGTCGAACGTTTCAGCTGCCCAGCGCAAGCCTTCGGCGTGATTGTGGATGTCGCCTGCCAGCACGACGAGATCGGCGTCCGCGTGCGGGATGATTTCCGGCGCGTCGTTTTCCAGATGCAGGTCGGACAGCACGCGAATTTTCATGGACGTCTCCCGTCGATTTCCATTTCCGCTAGCGTAGCACCTTGCCGGGATTCATCAGGTTCAGCGGGTCGAACGCGGCTTTCAGTGTCTTCATCAGACGGACTTCGACTTCCGACTTGTAGTGCGCGGCTTCGTCAACCTTCAACTGACCGAGTCCGTGTTCCGCACTGATGCTGCCGCGATGGCGATGCACGCTGTCGTAGACGATCTGATTCATCACACTCTGATATTGAGCGAGAAACTGCTTCGCGTCGACGCCCTCGGGCGCCTGCACGTTGTAATGCAGATTGCCGTCGCCGAGATGGCCGAACGTGACCATGCGCGCGCCGGGCACGGCCTTCGCAATCGACGCATCCGTTTCCTCGATGAAGTGGCCGATACGCGAAATCGGCACCGCGATGTCGTGCTTGATGTTCAGCCCTTCCTCGGCTTGCGCGAGCGGAATATGCTCGCGCAGATCCCAGAACGCCTGCGATTGCGCGAGATTTTCCGCGACCACGGCATCTTCGACGAGACCGCTTTCGAGCGCCGTTTCCATCAGCCGCTCGAAGAGGGCGCGCGCGTGTTCCTCGCTTTCGCTATCGGACAGTTCGAGCAGCACGATTTGCGCGTGCGGCTCGGCGAACGGATAGCGCATCTGCGGGAAGTGCCCGTTCACGAGCCTCAGGCAGAAATCCGACATCAGTTCGAAGCCCGTCAGCAATGGCCCGGCGTGGCGTTGGGCGAGCGACAGGAAATCCAGCGCGGCATGCGGCGAAGGCAGTGCGGCGAGCGCCGTCACCTGTGCGGCCGGCTGCGGATGCAGTTTCATCACGGCCGCCGTGATGATGCCGAGCGTGCCTTCCGCGCCGATAAACAGATCGCGCAGATCGTAGCCCGTATTGTCCTTGCGCAGTCCGCGCAAGCCGTCCCACAACTCGCCTTGCGGCGTCACGACTTCGAGCCCGAGACACAGCTCGCGCGTGTTGCCGTAGCGCAGCACGCCCGTGCCGCCCGCGTTCGTCGACAGATTGCCGCCGATCGTGCAACTGCCTTCCGCTGCGAGGCTCAGCGGGAACAGGCGGTCTGCCGCTTCCGCGCGCGCCTGCACGTCGGCCAGCACGACGCCCGCTTCGACGGTGATCGTGTTGTTGTGCGGATCGACATCGCGCACGCGGTTCAGGCGCTTGAGACTCAGCACGGCTTGCGCGCCGCTTGCGTCCGGCGTGGCGCCGCCCGCGAGACCCGTGTTGCCGCCTTGGGGCACGAGGGCGATGCGGTGTTCGTTTGCGAGCCGCACGAGCGCGGCGACTTCTTCCGCCTTCGACGGACACAGCACCGCGCACGCGCTGCCCGTATAGCGGCGGCGCCAGTCGGTCAGATAGGGGGCGGTGTCGTGGTCATCGGTGAGCACGTGCGCCGCGCCGATGGTATCGGCGCATGCAGCGATAAAGGGCGAAGGAGCAACGGAATTCATGGTGGTCGGTCAGAGCGGGTGGGGCGTGTTCGGCTGGGTGCGACGCTTCACGATGACGGCAGGTTGATGGAGCGAAGCGCGCCGCGATCATGGCTGTGACCGCATCGCGCGTGACAGGCGGGGCGTGAACGTCAACGGGAAGCGGGCCCGCCAGCCGTCTCGTTTTCGCTGCGCGCACGGTGCTTCGCCGCGCGCTTGAACGGCGCGACATACACGAGCGCGCACACGAAGAACGCGGCGGCGAGCAGCGCCTCGCACCAGCCGAGCCGCGCGCTTAAGCCCCGATCGGACATGCCGCGCACGATGCCTTCCATCAGGTACAGCAGGCTCAGCATCGACGCCCATTGCAAGGTGTAGAGCCGTTTGCGCGACACGCCGGGCAGCGCGAGCAGCAGCGGCGCGGCCTTCAGCACGAGCAGCGAGCCGCCCGCGCGCAACGGCGCAAGCCACCATTCCCACGCGATGCACAGCGCAATCAGCACGGCGAGCGCA
This sequence comes from Paraburkholderia azotifigens, assembly GCF_007995085.1. Classification (GTDB taxonomy): domain Bacteria; phylum Pseudomonadota; class Gammaproteobacteria; order Burkholderiales; family Burkholderiaceae; genus Paraburkholderia; species Paraburkholderia azotifigens. The sequence continues at coordinate 1,349,326 of NZ_VOQS01000001.1, read as the reverse complement.
AGCAGCGCGCCCGACGCGGCGGCGCGGTTGCCTCGTGCGTCAAAGGTCGGAGCGTCGGCGGCGCGCGCCATGGTCAGGGCCGCTCGGTCATCGATGCCGCGGTGCGCGCGATCCGCGCGCCGAGCGCGATGGCGAGCGTCTTCTCGTCGGCGGAAATGCCGTGGCCGGCGGAGTCCGCTCGCGCAAAGTGCGAGGCGCCGTAGGGCGTGCCGCCCGTTTGCGTCGTCGTCAACGTGCTTTCGGTGTACGGAATGCCGAGGATCAGCATGCCGTGATGCAGTAGCGGCAGCATCATCGACAGCAGCGTCGATTCCTGGCCGCCGTGCAGGCTGCCCGTCGACGTGAACACGCAGGCCGGCTTGCCCGCGAGCGCGCCCGAGAGCCACTGCGGCGTGGTGCCGTCGAGAAAATATTTGAGCGAAGCGGCCATGTTGCCGAAGCGGGTCGGCGAGCCGAGCGCGAGTCCCGCGCACTCTTCGAGGTCGCGCAACTCCGCGTACGGCGGACCTTCTGCGGGAATGTCGGGCTGCGTCGCTTCGCAGACCGTCGAGACGGGCGGCACCGTGCGCACGCGCGCCTGCATGCCGGGAACGCTGTCGACGCCGTGCGCGATCGCCAGCGCGAGCTCGCGCGTGGCGCCGTGCCGGCTGTAGTAAAGCACGAGGATGTCTTTCATAGGCATGGGCAGTGAACGGGTATTATAGGGGTGGGTTCGCTGACGGCGCCGTGAGTTCGTCCGCGCGGTGGTTCGCGCGGGTCTTGCGGTCCGCTCACGGGTTGAGTTTCGTGAACGCGCTGATTGCCGCGCGGCATCGGTTATAGCGCGTCTGACGCGTGCACTGAAGTGGAGGAGGTCGGTTTGTTGTCCAGGTTGCGTTTCGATCTCGACACGCTCAAGCGTCTGGCGGCGTTCGCCGCGAAGCGCAGCAGCGAGGATCGCATTCCACAGGTGGCGGGCAGTCTCACGTTCACGACGATGCTGTCGCTGGTGCCGCTTGCGACTGTCGCATTCGCGCTCTTCACTGCATTTCCGATCTTCGCGCAGTTCCAGGTGTCTCTGCAGACGTTTCTGGCCGAGCACCTGATGCCCGACCAGGTCAGCAGCCAGATCTTCAGATATCTGAACCAGTTCGCATCGAAGGCGAAGGGGCTGACCACGCTCGGCATGATCATCCTGTTCGTCACGTCGGTGATGACGATGATGACGGTCGAGTCGGCGTTCAACGTGATCTGGCGCGTGCGCAAGGCGCGGCCGTTCGCGCAGCGCGTGCTGGTCTACTGGGCGGTGCTGACGCTCGGTCCTATCCTGATCGGCGTGAGCCTGTCGATCTCTTCGTACCTGTTCACGCAGTCGATGACTTATACGGCTGCACAGCGCATCACGCCGCTGATCGAATGGGCGCTCGCGGGCGCTGCACTGCCGCTGACGGTGCTCGCGTTCACGATGCTCTACGTGTTTCTGCCGAACTGCCGGGTGGAATGGCGCGATGCCATCGTCGGCGGCGTGACGGCCGCGATCGCGTTCGAACTGGCAAAGCGCGGTTTCGGCTTCTATATCCGGCGCATTCCGACCTATACGGCTGTCTACGGTGCGTTCGCCGTTGTGCCGCTGTTTCTGCTGTGGATGTACCTGAGCTGGTTCATCACGCTGGCGGGCGCGATGATCGCGTCGGCGCTGCCGGCCATACGCACAGGGCAATTCCATCGCCCCGACTTCCCGGGCAGCGATCTGCTTGACTCGCTCGAACTCCTCGCACGCCTCGTCGAAGCGCGCGAGGCGGGCACGCACGGCTACACGGTGCCGGAACTCGCGCGCGCGTTGCGCCGCGATATGGAAACGACGGTGCGCCTGTTGCAGCAGCTCGAAGCGATCGACTGGATCGTGCAGCTCGATGAAAACGGCCACCGGCCGCGATTTCTGCTGGTCGCGAATCCGAACCAGATCACTGTCGAGCGGCTCTTCGATCTGTTCGTGATCGACCGCGCGGAACTGGCGTATCAGCTGAATCTCGATTCGACGCGCGTGGACAGCGCGACGCTGCTTGCCGCGCTCGATAACACCGGTCTCAACGTGAGTCTGGCGACCTTGCTGACGGCCCGCGCCCTGACGCGCGGCGCCGCGCAGCAGAATCCGCCCGTGGGCGGCGCGGCGGCATTGCCCCGGCAGACGGCCTGAACGACTGGCCGGACGGCGCCGCTATAGCGAAATCCGCCCGGTGCAGATGTCCTTGAACATCACCCAGTCGCCCATCAGGCTGTAGATGGGATGCCGGAAGGTCGCGGGCCGGTTCTTCTCGAAGAAGAAATGGCCGACCCATGCGAAGCCGTAGCCGCACACCACGGCGGCGGGCAGCCACAGCCAGTCACCCGTCGCGAGCGCCATGGCGGCGCAGCCGATCACACCCAGCGATCCGATGAAATGCAGCCGCCGCGACACCGTGTTGCGATGCTCGGTCAGATAGTACGGATAGAACTGCGCGAAGTTCGCGAAGTGTTCGTCGTGCGTTTTGTGCGTGGTCTGATGGCCCATGAGCGCCTCCATTGCCTGTCCGAGGTCCGGGAGCGCCGTCGACGCTGTCCCAACCCCGCCGTCATGGATTCATTCTGCTGCGATCGTCGGATGCGCGCAACCTGGCCATTCGGCCAATGGCGGGCGGGGCTGCGAGCCGTTAATGTTCTGCTGGTGGACGGTCGGAAGTGCGTGACTTCGCCAACGCATAGAGCGCATCGAGCGTCGCGTCGGGCTGCTCGGACATCAGCGCGTGGCCGGCGTCGAGCATGACGGTATCGACGGGCACGTTCGCCGCGCGCAGCGCATCGGCGAGCGCTTTGGCTGCGCGCGGCGGCGTCATCACGTCGCGTTTGCCGACTATCAGACGCGTGGGGCACGTCACTTGAGCGGCGCGCGCAAGCCCGTCCGTGTAAGCGTTGCAGGCGTTGAAGTCGGTGTGGAAAAGCCGTGGCTCGCCCGTCGCCGAAACACGCTCCATCAGGCGCGCGTTCATGCCTTGCAGCCAGAAGCCCGGCGCGGGGCAGGACGGCTTGGCGGCGAGGGTCGAATGCGACCACGCGTTGACCATGGCGATCGCGTCCGGTTCGCGTTCGCGGGCGGCCTCGAGCAGGGTGTCGGAGACGGCCATCGGCACGGCCGTCCCGAGGAGCGCAAGATGCGTCGCGCGCGACGGATAGCGTGAAGCGAAATCGAGCGCGACGAGCGAGCCCATGCTGTGCCCCGCGACGAGTGCGCGCGACACGCCTACGGCGTCGAGCAGGGCGGCGAGCCAGTCGGCCATTGCGCCAATGCTCGTCAGCGCGGGGCCGGCGCTGCGATGATGGCCGGGCAGATCGACGGCCAGTACGCCGAAGCCGTGGTGCGCGAAGTAGCGCGTCTGCAGGGCCCAGACGCTGTGATCGTTCTCCGCGCCATGAATGAAGACGGCGGTGGGCAAGGCGGCGTCGAATGCCTTGCCGCCCGTGTAGACGTAGGCCGAAATGCCGTTGACGTCGACGATCATGCGGACTCCTTGCGCGGGGCGGCGGGTTGAGGCGCGGAACGCTCGCCTGATTTTTGCGCGGCCTTGAGCGCGCGCTTGAGGTCGTCGATCAGATCGTCGGGATCTTCGAGGCCGATCGACAGCCGGATCGTGCCTTCCGCGATGCCCGCTGCGGCGAGCGCGGCGGCGTCCATGCGGAAATGCGTCGTCGATGCGGGATGGATGACGAGCGAACGCGCGTCGCCGACATTCGCGAGATGCGAGAACAGCGACAGTGCTTCGATGAATGCGCGGCCGGCGGCGCGGTCGCCGCGCAGGTTGAAGCTGAACACGGCGCCCGCGCCGCGCGGCAGCAGGCGTTGGGCGAGCGCATGGTCCGGGTGCGTCGGCAGCTCGGGATACGCGACGGATTCGACGGCGGCATGCGCGGCGAGGAATTCGACCACCTTGCGTGTATTCGCGACATGGCGTTCCATGCGCAGCGGCAGCGTTTCGATGCCCTGAAGCAGTTGCCACGCGGCCTGCGGATGCAGGCACGCGCCGAAGTCGCGCAGCCCTTCGCGGCGCGCACGCAGCAGGAAAGGCGCGACGGTGCTCTCCTCGGCGAACACCATGCCGTGAAAGCCCTCGTAGGGCTCGGTGAACTCGGGGAAGCGCCCGGAGGCCTCGAAGTCGAACGTGCCGCCGTCGACGAGCACGCCGCCTATCGTCGTGCCATGGCCGCCCAGGAACTTGGTCGCCGAGTGGTACACGAAGTCGGCGCCGTGATCGAAAGGCTTGAGCAGATACGGCGTGGTGAAGGTCGAATCGACGAGCAGCGGCACGCGGTGCCCGTGCGCAATCTGCGCGACGGTCGCGATGTCGAGCACGTCCAGGCCGGGGTTGCCGAGCGTCTCGCCGAACAGCAGCTTCGTGTTCGGGCGCAGCGCCGCGCGCCACGCGTCGACGTTGCCGGGTTTGACGAACGTCGTCTCGATGCCGAAGCGGCGCAGCGTGTAGTTGAGCAGATTGTGCGAGCCGCCATAGAGTGCGCTCGACGCGACGATATGCGAGCCCGCGCCCATCAAGGTCGCGATCGCCAGATGCAGCGCGGCCTGGCCGCTTGCCGTGCCGATCGCGCCGGCGCCGTTTTCGAGCGCGGCAACGCGCTCTTCGAACACGGCGACCGTCGGGTTCGAGATGCGCGAATAGACGTGGCCGGCGCGCTCCATGTTGAAGAGCGCGGCGGCGTGGTCGGTGTCGCGGAACGTGAACGAGGTGGTCTGGTAGATGGGCGTCGCGCGCGCGCCCGTTGCAGGGTCGGGGGCGGCGCCCGCATGCAGCGCGAGCGTGTCGAAACGGTTGGCGGACATCGTGGGCGGCCAGGCCTCGTCAGCCCGGCGAAGGTGAGCGTGGAGGCCATCGTATCACCGCGCCGCGCGCGAACCACTCCGTTATCGCCCGAAGGGGCAGGCACGCCGGGGTGCCCGCAAAACGGGCGCGGACCGGGCACGCGGGGAGGTGCTTTCAAGCGGGGACAGGTCCGTGAGCGCCGCACGCCGGACGTTCGCTGGCGCGCTATCGGCGGGGGCGTCCGCTTCCTTTTTGGAGGCCTTTCCGCTAGGATCGAAAGTCAGTCATGCCTTTTCATGCTTCTAAAGGCTTCATCCGCAACCACGTTGCACGGGACCGGGGCAGAGCGCCCAGACGCTGATTCCCGTCGACAACTTTGTATGGGCGGGAGTGAACGGCGCCACGCCGGCTTCCGTCGACAGGAGACGAATCATGCGCGTCAGCGACATCCTCAAGGTCAAGGGCAACACGCTGTTTACGGTCACGCCCGAGACGCCGCTCAACGAAGCCGTCATCACCATGGCGGAACACGATATCGGCTCGCTCGTCGTGATGGAGTACGGCGACCTCGTCGGCATGCTGACGTTCCGCGAGATCATCCTGGTGCTGAGCCGCACTGGCGGCAGCGTCGGTGGCAGCACGATCCGCAAGATCATGGACGATCACCCGCTCACCTGCACGCCGGAAACGGATGTCAATGAAGTGCGCCGCATGATGCTCGAGCATCACGTTCGCTATCTGCCCGTCATGGAAAGCCGCAAGCTGATGGGCGTGATTTCCTTTTACGACGTCGCCAAGGCCGTTGTCGAGGAACAAGGCTTCGAAAACCGGATGCTGAAGGCCTACATCCGCGACTGGCCCGCCGAAGACGAGCCGCAGCAGGAGCAGCCGTCGCGCTGAGTCGGGCGGCATTTCGGCCTGCCGCGTGAGGCCTGCCGACATTCCGCTGTCGCATGAGTGCATCATTCTCGAAGCGCGCGTAACCGGCGCGCTTTTTTGTGTCCGCCGTTCCCCCCAGTCGGCGGTGAAACCGGGCGACCCTTGCCCCTTGTCCAGCACTTCATGAGCGATCGTCCGTTGTCCACCGCCCAACGCGCCAGGCGCAACGCGCACGAGCATGGCTCGCAGTTTCGTCTGTTGCGCGAACGCCGCTTCGCGCCGTTTTTCTGGACCCAGTTCCTGGGCGCGATGAACGACAACGTCTTCAAGATCGGCTTCACGTCGCTTGTCACGTATCAGGCCGCGCGCTTCTCAGGCGTCAATGCGAACACCGCGGCCTTTCTGATTTCCGCGATCTTCATTCTGCCGTTTGTCCTGTTCTCGGCTACCTCCGGTCAGATCGCCGACAAGTACGACAAGGCGATGCTCACGCGCTTCGTGAAGGCCTTCGAGATCGGCGTGATGCTGGTAGGCGGCGCGGGCTTCTGGCTGCACAACGCAGTGCTGCTGTATCTGTGCACGTTCCTGATGGGCGTCCATTCGACGGTATTCGGTCCCGTCAAGTACGCGTATCTGCCGCAGCATCTGGAGAAGTCGGAACTGGTGGGCGGCAACGGCATGGTCGAGATGGGTACCTTCGTCGCGATTTTGCTCGGCACGATCATGGGCGGCGCGGCGGCGGGTTCCGATGCGCACGGCGCGGCCATTCTTGCCTTCGGCTGCGTGGCGATCGCCGTCATCGGGCGTGTGGCGTCGGGCTTCGTGCCGCCGTCGGCACCGTCTCAGCCCGAATTGCGCATCAACTGGAATCCGATCAGCGAAACCTGGCGCAATCTGAAACTCGCACGGCAAAACCGGACCGTCTTTCTCAGTCTGCTTGGTATTTCCTGGCTGTGGTTTGTCGGTGCGACATTTCTGTCGTCGTTCTTTCGCTTTGCGAAAGACGTGCTGTCCGCGAATCCCGACGTCGTCACCGTGTTGCTCGCGACGTTTTCGATCGGCATCGGCACGGGCTCGCTGATGTGCGAGCGGCTGTCGAAGAAGCGCATCGAGATCGGTCTCGTGCCGCTCGGCTCGATCGGCATCAGCGTGTTCGCCATCGACCTGTTCTTCGCGAGCCACGCGTTGCCGGGCGCCGGGCATCTGCTGACGGTGGCCGAATTCATGACGCTGCCCGCGCATTGGCGCGTGCTCGCCGATCTGTTTCTGCTGGCGATGTTCGGCGGCTTCTACAGCGTGCCGCTGTATGCGCTGATCCAGAGCCGCAGCCAGCCGAGCCATCGCGCGCGGATTATCGCGGCGAACAATATTCTCAACTCGCTGTTCATGATCGTGTCGGCGCTGATGGCCGTCGCGCTGACGTCGGCGGGTGTCGGCATTCCGGGGCTCTTTCTCGTGACGGCGCTGCTCAACGTGGTCGTCGCGATCTACATCTATTCGCTCGTGCCGGAGTTCCTGCTGCGCTTCGTTGCGTGGCTGCTCGTGCACACGTTCTACCGGATTCGCCTCGTTCACACGGAGCGCATTCCGGAAGAGGGCGCGGCCGTGCTGGTGTGCAATCACGTGAGCTATGTCGATGCCATCGTCATCATGGCCGAAAGCCCGCGGCCGATCCGCTTCGTGATGGATCACCGGATCTTCCGGACGCCTGTTGTCGGGTGGCTGTTCAGACACGCCAAGGCGATTCCGATTGCACCCGCGCACGAAGACGCCGCGTTGCTCGCGCGTGCCTATGAGACCTGCGCGAAAGCGCTCGAAGATGGCGATCTCGTCTGTATTTTTCCCGAAGGGAAGCTGACGAAAACGGGCGACATGAATCCGTTCCGCCAAGGCGTCACGGAGATCTTGCGGCGCAAGCCTGTGCCCGTCGTCCCGATCGCGTTGCGCGGCCTGTGGGGCAGCTTCTGGTCGCGCAGCACGGATGCGCGCTTCCCGCGGCCGATCCAGAAAGGCGTGATGAGCCGCCTGACGCTGGCTGTCGGCGATCCGCTCGAACCCGCCGACGCGACGCCCGAGCGCCTGCAGCAGATCGTGACGGAACTGCGCGGCGCGCGTAAGTAAGGTCGCTTCGTGAAGTCGCCTCGCAGCGGGCAGAACACGCCGTCCATTTGTCCTATGACGGCCCGCCGGGCCGCAATGGCCCACGGCGGCGCGGCAGGGCTGGCATAATAACGTCCTCCCCGCATTTCTTTGGACGACGCTCATGTCCGGCAATACCCTCGGTACGCTCTTCACTGTCACGACCTTCGGCGAATCGCACGGCCCGGCCATCGGCTGTGTAATCGACGGCTGCCCGCCGGGCATGTCACTCGTCGAAGCCGACATCCAGCTCGAACTCGACCGCCGCAAGCCGGGCACGTCGCGCCACGTGACGCAGCGCCAGGAAGAGGACAAGGTTGAGATTCTCTCGGGCGTCTTCGAGGGCAAGACGACGGGTGCGCCCATCGCGCTGCTGATCCGCAACACGGACCAGCGCAGCAAGGACTACGGCAATATCGCCGAAACCTTCCGCCCCGGTCACGCCGACTACACCTATTGGCAGAAATTCGGCATTCGCGACTATCGCGGCGGCGGCCGTTCGTCTGCGCGCCTGACGGCGCCGACGGTGGCGGCCGGTGCGGTCGCGAAGAAATGGCTGCGCGAGAAGTTCGGCACCGAGGTGCGCGGCTACATGGCGGCGCTCGGCGAGATCGACGTGCCGTTCGTCGACTGGCAATACGTGCGCGAGAACCCATTCTTCGTGCCGAACGCCGACATCGTGCCGCAGCTCGAAGATTACATGGACGCCCTGCGCAAGGACGGCGATTCGATCGGCGCGCGCATCAACGTAGTCGCGTCGGGCGTGCCCGTCGGCCTTGGCGAGCCGCTGTTCGACCGCCTCGACGCCGACATCGCGCACGCGATGATGGGCATCAACGCAGTGAAGGGCGTCGAGATCGGTGCGGGCTTCGCGAGCGTCGCGCAGCGCGGCTCCGTGCATGGCGACGAACTCACGCCGGAAGGCTTCGTGGGCAATCACGCGGGCGGCGTGCTCGGCGGCATTTCGACAGGACAGGACATCACGGTCTCGATCGCGATCAAGCCGACGTCGAGCATTCGTACGCCGCGCCGCTCGATCGACAAGAACGGGCAGCCCGCCATTGTCGAAACGTTCGGCCGCCACGATCCGTGCGTCGGCATTCGCGCCACGCCGATCGCCGAGGCCATGCTCGCGCTGGTGCTGATCGACCATGCGCTGCGGCATCGCGCGCAATGCGGCGACGTGGTCGTCAGCACGCCGAAGATCGCCGCCAGCGCGCCGTAACGTCGAATACATCGGGCGCTCGACGGTTCCTGACGGGCAGTCAACATGAACACCAGCAATCTCACCCCGGCTGACCCGCTCGAGCCGCTGCGCGCGCGCACGTCCTTGCCAAACGCCGTCGCGGCCGACTGGCTTGCGCTCGGCAATACGCTGCTCGAACACGCGAACGGCGACAGGGGACAACTGCGCGAAGCCATCGACGCGCTTGTGCGCGCTTACCGGCTCGACGCGAATTGCGATCCCCGTTTGTTGCACAACGTCGCGCAGACGGCCTTCATTCTGCGCGACTGGCCGCTCGTCGAATCATCTACCGCGCTGTTGCTGGCGCGCGATGCCGGCGACGCGAACGCGCTCGTCTGGCGCGCGGCCGCCGTTCAGGAGCGCAACGATTTCGCCGAAGCACAGCGGCTGCTTCACGAAGCCGCGCGTGCCGCGCCGGGCAATCACATCGTGTTGCACAAGCTCGCGCTGTCCATCAAGGAGCAGGGCCGGTTCGGCGAAGCAGAAGCGCTGCTGCGCCGCGTGCTCGAGATGACGCCCAACAACGCGCACGCGCTATTCGATCTGTCGGAACTGGAAGTGCGTGCGGGGCGTTACGCACAAGGCTGGCTCGACTACGAAGCGCGTGTCGCCTTCGCGCACGATGCGAACGCCGCGAAGGCTGCGCTGGCGGCCATCAGTCCGAACTGGCGCGGCGAGTCGCTGGCGGGCAAGGCGCTCGTCGTGTATGGCGAGCAGGGCAACGGCGATTGTCTGTGGGCCGTGCGCTTTCTGCCCATGCTCGCCGAGCGCGCGCAACGCGAAGGCGGCCGCGTGGTTTTTGGTTACGCGGGGCCGATGCAGCATCTGTTCGAGCGCATGCTGCCCGCTGGCATCACGATCGAAACAAGCCTCGGCACGAAGCCCGACTATCACTGCGGCCTGATGAGTCTGCCGCTGCGGCTGGGCGTCAACGAGCCTTCTATCTGGGGGCGGCCTTATCTGAGCGCCGATCCGGCTCGCATCGAAGCATGGCGTGCGCGTGTCGCCGCCGCCGCGACCGGGGGAAACCGCAAGGTCGGCATCGTATGGAACGGCAATCCCGGTCACATCCGCGACGGGCGCCGCTCGGTCGACGCCGATGAGTTCGCGCGGATACTGGACGTGCCCGGTGTGACCTTTTTCGCGATCTCGCCTGGGCGCGAGCAGACAGTGGGGCAGTGGCGGACACAGAACCTGGATGTCGTCGACCTGACGCCGCAATTCGAAGCGGGTTTCGACGATGTGGCCGCGTTGCTCGTGAATCTCGATGCGCTGCTGACCATCGACAGCGGCCCGGCGCATCTGGCGGGCGCGCTCGGCGTGCCGACCTGGCTGATGCTCGATCACGTGTCTGCGTGGTTCTGGGGCGAGGAGACGGAGCGCACGCCGTGGTATCAGACGGTCGATCTGTTTCGTCAGCCGTCCGTCGGGGCATGGGCGCCCGTGCTCGATCAGGTTCGCGTGCGGCTGGAAGCGTTGGCCGCGTGAGCCGCGCCTGCGTTGGGCCATGATGAAAAAACGCCGCTCATCGAGCGGCGTTTCTGTTTGCGGGCGACGCGGACAACCGCCGTGCCTTGCCGAACTCACATGTTCGGATAGTTCGGACCGCCGCCGCCTTCGGGCGTCACCCACACGATGTTCTGCGTCGGATCCTTGATATCGCAGGTCTTGCAGTGCACGCAGTTCTGCGCGTTGATGACAAGCCGTTCGCTGCCGTCGTCGTTCTTTACGAACTCGTAGACAGCGGCCGGGCAGTAGCGGCTTTCCGGCCCTGCGTAGGTCTGCAGGTTCACCTTGACGGGCACGCTCGCGTCCTTGAGCGTCAGGTGCGCGGGCTGATTTTCTTCGTGATTCGTGTTCGAGATGAACACGGACGACAGACGGTCGAACGTCAGCTTGCCGTCCGGCTTCGGGTACTCGATCGGCTTGCACTGCGACGCCGGTTTCAGCATCTCGTGATCCCAGTGCTGGTGATGCAGCGTCCAGGGCACGTTGCCGCCCATCAGCTTCTGCTCGATGCCGACCATCAGCGTGCCGAGATACAGGCCCTTGCTCATCCACTGCTTGAAGTTACGTGCGCGATACAGTTCGGTGTGCAGCCACGAAGTCTTGAACGACTCCGGGTAAGCCGCGAGTTCGTCGCTCTGACGGCCCGCCTGCACGGCATCGAACGCGGCGTCGGCGGCGAGCATGCCCGTCTTGATCGCCGCATGCGAGCCCTTGATCCGCGACGCGTTCAAAAAGCCCGCGTCATCGCCGACCAGCGCGCCACCCGGGAATACGAGCTTCGGCAGCGACAGCAGGCCGCCCGCCGTGATCGCACGTGCGCCATACGACACGCGCTTGCCGCCTTCCAGGAATTTGCGGATTTCCGGATGCGTCTTGTAGCGCTGGAATTCCTCGAACGGCGACAGATACGGATTCGAATAACCCAGGCCGACCACGAAGCCGACCATCACCTGATTGTTGTCGATGTGATACAGGAACGAGCCGCCGTAAGTCTGCGTATCGAGCGGCCAGCCAGCCGTGTGGATCACGAGACCGGGCTTGTGCTTCGCGGGATCGATTTCCCACAGTTCCTTGATGCCGATGCCGTAGACCTGCGGATCGGCGCCGTCGCGCAGCCTGAACTTGTCGGAAAGCTGGCGGCCCAGATGCCCGCGCGCGCCTTCGCAGAACAGCGTGTACTTCGCGTGCAGTTCCATGCCGAGCTGGAAATTCTCGGTCGGCTCGCCGTCCTTGCCGATGCCGAGATTGCCCGTCGCGACGCCCTTGACGGAGCCGTCGTCGTTGTACAGCACTTCAGCCGCGGCAAAACCAGGGAAAATCTCGACGCCCAGCGCTTCCGCCTGCTGGCCCAGCCAGCGCGTGACATTGGCAAGGCTGATCACGTAATTGCCGTGATTCTTGAAGTTGTCGGGCAACGCCCAGTTCGGCACCGATTTCGCGCCCGTTTCGTTCAGAAACAGGAAGCGGTCTTCCGTCACTTCGACGTCCAGCGGCGCGCCTTTTTCCTTCCAGTCCGGAATCAGCTCGTTCAGCGCGCGCGGATCCATCACCGCGCCCGAGAGAATATGCGCCCCGACTTCCGAGCCTTTTTCGAGCACGCAGACGCCGATTTCGACGCCTTTTTCGGCGGCGCGCTGCTTCAGGCGAATGGCCGCGGACAGGCCGGCCGGGCCGCCGCCGACGATCACGACGTCATATTCCATCGACTCGCGCGGGCCGTATTGCTCGATCAGACTTGCGGGGGTCATTGATGCTCCTCTTACCGTTAGAATGCTTTTTTCGGGATCGTATTGTCAGTGAATGATCCCTGCGCTGCAACACAATGAGACAAGATTAGCACGATCGTTCTATTATTGTGACCTGGGGTTGACCCATGGCCGTGCCGCGCGCCGGTTCGTCGCCCCGTCACATCCACGTTCCAAGGAAAACCACAATGGGCCGTTCGATCAATCTGGAAGGTAAGGTTGCGCTGATTACGGGCGCATCGAGTGGACTCGGCAAGCGGTTTGCGATGGTGTTGTCGCAAGCCGGCGCAAAGGTCGTGCTGGCAAGCCGACGTATCGAACGCCTGAAGGAACTGCGCGCCGAGATCGAGGCGTCGGGCGGTGCGGCCGCCGTCGTGTCGCTCGACGTGACCGATTACCAGAGCATCAAGTCGGCCGTCGCGCACGCCGAGACCGAGGCTGGCACGATCGACATCCTCGTGAACAACTCGGGCGTGTCGACGACTCAAAAGCTGACCGACGTGACGCCCGCCGACTTCGAATACGTGTTCGACACGAACACCCGCGGCGCGTTTTTCGTCGCGCAGGAAGTGGCCAAACGGATGATCATGCGCGGCGGCGGCACGAACAAGCCGCCGTACCGGATCATCAACATCGCGTCGGTGGCGGGCTTGCGGGTGTTGCCGCAGATCGGCCTCTATTCGATGAGCAAGGCGGCCGTCGTGCACATGACGAAGGCGATGGCGCACGAGTGGGGCCGCCACGGCATCAACGTGAACGCGATCTGCCCGGGCTATATCGATACCGAGATCAATCACCATCACTGGTCGACCGATCAGGGGCAAAAGCTGGTGTCGATGCTGCCGAGGCATCGCGTCGGCAAGCCTGAGGATCTCGATGGGCTGTTGCTGCTGCTCGCGGCCGACGAATCCCAGTTCATCAACGGCTCCGTGATTGCCGCCGACGACGGCTTCGGTCTGTCGTAACGGACACGACGCCCTTCGCGCATTTCGCGGCGCAGAAATGCGAAACGCGCGATCATGGACCCCGTGCACGACGTCCGCCTGGCGCGGCACGTCGCGCCATACGCATGGCGCCGCCCCAAAGCGCGGCGCAGTTCAAACCGATTCAAACCGTAAGAAGAAGTGCAATGAGCGATTACCACCCTGTTTTTGAAATGTCGATGCCGATTCGCTGGGGCGACATGGACGCGTTCGGCCATGTGAACAACACGGTCTATTTCCGCTACATGGAGCAGGTGCGGATTTCCTGGTTCGAGCAACTTGGCATCGCGGGCGGCAATGGCGAAGGGCAGGGGCCTGTGATCGTCAATGCATCGATGGAGTTTCTCAAGCAGTTGCACTATCCGGGCGACGTGATTGGTCGTATGACAGTCGGCACGCCGGGCCGCAGCAGCTTCGACACAGGCTTCGAGCTGTTCCGCGCCGACGATCCGAACACGCTGTACGCGCGCGGCTCGGCCAAATGCGTGTGGATCGACTACGCGGCGGGCAAGTCGGTGCCGATTCCGGATCTGCTGCGCTCGACCATCGAAAGCGCTCATCTCGTGAAGGCCTGAGTCTTCCACCCGGTCAACGCGCGCCGGCGTCCAGGCCGGGCGCCGCCATCCCGTCACAGATCAGTTTCCGAGCAGACGCTGCAGCAGTTCAGTCGCGTTGCCCGTTCCGTATTTACGCATCAGCCGCGCGCGATAGACGTCGACTGTGCGTGGACTGATGTCGAGAATCCGCCCGATCTGCTTGCTGGTTTTTCCCGTCACCAGTTGTGCGGCGATCTCGCGTTCGCGCGGCGTCAGTTCCACGGCGACGCGCCGCGTCGCGCTCAGATCCTCGAACGTCCAGACGCCCGCCGCGTGCGGCACGGACAGATCGAGCGAACGTCCCGTCACATGGCACCAGAACAGCTCGCCGTTGGCGCGCTTCATGATGCGGTCGTCGGCGTAGCTGCCTTGCGCCGTCATGATGGGCGGAATGCGCTCGCCGATGCGCTCGAACTCGTCGGGCGACGGATACAGCACCGCGAACGATTGCCCGAGCAACGACTCGCGCGAGCGGCCGAAGATCGCCGCGAGCTGATCGTTGCAATCTTCGATGATCCGTTCGCGCGCCAGCACGAGGCCGATCGGTGCGAGATGAAAAGCGGTTTGATAATCCAGAGCGGGCATGAAATCAGCGGAGGATGCGGTACGAATACTTATGTATTTTTGCGTATTGTGCCGCATGGCCGCCGCATCGTACGCTTTCGGCACATCACAAGATGCGCCGCGGACGCGCCGGACGGGACGCAGCGGACGCCGGAAAGCAGCTTTGTCCGTGTCACGTCACCGTTCGCCGCAGATGACTAGAATGGCATGTCGGGCCATGCCCGTCGCGCCAGTCGAATAAAAACGGCGTCGCATCGATCCGGATTTCGGGTATCCAATCAAGGAAGGGACACACTGATGAATAAAGTCTACGCAAGCGCCGCAGCCGCGCTCGAAGGCATCGTCAAGGACGGCCAGACGTTCGCCGTCGGCGGCTTTGGACTGTGCGGCATTCCCGAGGCGCTGATCGCGGCCCTGCGCGATTCGGGCGTCAAGGGCATCACCTGTATCAGCAACAACGCGGGTGTCGACGGCTTCGGCCTCGGCCTGTTGCTGGAAACGCGCCAGATCAGGAAGATGATCTCGTCGTACGTCGGCGAGAACAAGGAATTCGAGCGCCAGTACCTGGCGGGCGAACTCGAGCTGGAATTCACGCCGCAAGGCACGCTGGCCGAAAAGCTGCGCGCAGGCGGCTCGGGCATTCCGGCGTTCTTCACGAACACCGGCTACGGCACGATCATCGCGGAAGGCAAGGAAACGCGTCAGTTCGGCGAGAACCACTACGTGCTCGAGCATTCGCTGACGGCCGACGTTGCGCTCGTCAAGGCATGGAAGGCCGACAAGTCGGGCAATCTGATCTTCCGCCGCACGGCGCGCAACTTCAACCCGATGTGCGCGATGGCCGGCAAGATCACGGTCGCCGAAGTCGAAGAGATCGTCGAGACGGGCGAACTCGATCCGGACGCGATCCATACGCCGGGCATCTTCGTGCAGCGTCTGGTGCTGAATGCCCACCCGGAAAAACGCATTGAACAACGCATCGTCCGCGCGAAAGGAGAGTAACCATGGCTTGGAATCGTGACCAGATGGCCGCGCGCGCGGCGAAGGAACTGCAGGACGGCTTCTACGTGAACCTCGGCATCGGCCTGCCGACGCTCGTCGCCAACCACGTGCCCGCCGGCATGGAAGTGTGGCTGCAATCGGAAAACGGCCTGCTCGGCATCGGCCCGTCGCCGTACGAAGAAGAAGTCGACGCCGACCTCATCAACGCCGGCAAGCAGACGGTGACGACGCTGCCCGGTTCGTCGATTTTCTCGTCGGCCGACTCGTTCGCGATGATTCGCGGCGGCCACATCAACCTGGCCATTCTCGGCGCCATGCAGATCAGCAAGAAGGGCGATCTGGCGAACTGGATGATCCCTGGCAAGATGATCAAGGGCATGGGCGGCGCGATGGACCTCGTCGCGGGCGTCAAGAAGGTCGTCGTGCTGATGGAGCACGTCGCCAAGGGCGACCAGCACAAGATCCTGGAAGAATGCACGCTGCCGCTGACGGGCGTGGGCGTGGTCGACCGCATCATCACGGATCTCGGCGTGATCGACGTGGTCGACGGCGGCCTGAAGCTGGTCGAACTGGCTGACGGCGTCACTGTCGATGAAATCAAGGCGAAGACGGGCGCGCCGCTCGATACGAGCGCCGTGAAGTAAAGCTTTTCCCGGCCTCGTGCCGAAAACGGTTGTCATGAAGCGGGTGCGACGCAGGTCGCGCCCGCTTTTGTTTTGGGTCTTTGTGCATTCGTCTTATGCCGTTCGACCGATGAGCACACAAGGCGAAGCGGTTTAGAATCGATCGTGTTCCGTGCGCCTGCATGCGCCACCTTCTTTCGATCGAGGGACATCCTGATGACCGCTACGCCCGTCGCTGTTTCGCCTGCACTCGATTCCACCGTGCCCCGCCAGCGCTATGTGCAATGCGCGAGTCCAGCGGGACTGCATCGCATCGCGTACACCGAATGGGGCGCGCCCGACAATCCCCGGGTGCTGGTCTGCGTGCATGGGCTCACGCGCTCGGGACGCGATTTCGACCGGCTCGCGGCGGCGCTGTCGTCCACCTATCGCGTGGTGTGTCCGGATGTGGTCGGACGGGGCCTGTCGTCGTGGCTGGGCAATCCCGCTTACTACAGCATTCCGCAGTATGTCGGCGATATGGTCACGCTCGTGGCCCGGCTCGGCGTGGAGTCGGTGGACTGGTTCGGCACGTCGATGGGCGGACTGATCGGCATGGCATTCGCCGGGCTCAAAGACTCGCCGGTTCGGAAGATGATCGTCAACGATGTCGGTCCGCATCTCGAACCGGCCGCGATCGAGCGCATCGGCGCTTATCTGGGGCAGCCGGTGTCGTTCTCCTCGCAGCAGGAAGCGATCGACCACGCGGCGTTGCTCGCGGAATCGTTCGGTCCGTTGACGCAGGACGAATGGCGGGAGATCAATACGCCGCTCGTGCACGAGCAGGAGGGCGCCTGGCGCTTTCGCTACGACCCGCGCATCGCCGAGCCGTTCAGGCAGACCACGCCCGAACTGGCGGCGCTCGGCGAGGCGGCGCTGTGGCACTCGTTCGCGGCGATCGAAGGCCCTGTGCTCGTGGTGCGCGGCGAGCAATCGGATCTACTGTCGCGCGAAACGGTCGCGCAGATGATCGGGAAAGGACGCAATGTGTCGAGCGTCGAAATTCCCGGCGTCGGCCATGCGCCGGCGTTTCTGCATGCCGATCAGATCGGGATCGCGAAACGGTTCTTTCTCGGGAATGGCGCTGACGCGTCATAATATGAGATTGGAGCGGCGGCGTTGACCGGTCTCGACAGACCGGTTGTTACGCATCACGCATCTTCGTGCGCCGTCGTTTTTCATTCTCAACAGACAGGACATTTCATGGCAGTCATTCGTCATCACGTCGGCAAGCGTCTTTCGGAAACCGCCGTTCACAACGGCACGGTGTATCTGGCAGGCCAGATCGCCGAAGACACCGACCAGGACATTACCGGTCAGACGCGCGAAGTGCTCGGCCACATCGACCGTCTGCTCGCTGAAGTCAACAGCGACAAGGCGCATCTGCTGTCGGTGCAGATCTACATCTCGGACATGGTGCATTTCGCCGGCATGAACGCTGTGTGGGACGAGTGGGTCGCGCAAGGCAACACGCCGCCGCGCGCAACCGTCGAAGCGAAGCTCGCCAATCCGAAGTGTCTCGTCGAAGTGGTCGTCGTCGCCGCCCAGCGCAACTAAACACGCAACTCACGTTTCAAGTACCAGCCTGACCAGCCCGCACGTGCCGCGGGCCGCCGCATGATGAACACCGATATCGCCAAGACCGCTCCGAATCCGACACCGTCCTTCGACGATGCGCTCGCGTTCGTGCGCGAACATGCGCGCGATGCGCGTCTGTCGTCGGGCGAGCCGCTCGCGGAACATGCGGCGGGCACGGCGGCGATCATGCGCACGCTCAACGTCGATCCGCCCGCGGTGCTCGCGGCGGCGTTGTTCTCGCTGACGCCGCATCTGGAGAACCCGGAGCAAGCCATCGCCGACAACTTCGGCGAGGAAGTCGCGCAACTCGTGAGCGATGTGCGCAAGTTGCTGCGGCTCGGCACGGTGAGCATGCGCGCGGCGCAGAACGCGATGCCCGAAGCGGGCCGCGATGCGCAGGCGGCACGCCGCACGCAGGTCGAGGCGCTGCGCAAGATGCTGCTCGCGTTTGCGCAAGACATCCGCGTGGTGCTGATCCGGCTGGCGTCGCGCCTGCAGTCGTTGCGCTACTATGCGGCCGCGAAGATCACGCCGTCGCCCGATGTCGCGCGCGAGACGCTGGATATTTATGCGCCGCTCGCGAACCGGCTCGGTATCTGGCAACTGAAGTGGGAATTGGAAGATCTCGCGTTCCGCTTCGAAGAGCCGCAGACCTACAAGCGCATCGCGAAGTTGCTCGACGAGAAGCGCGTCGAACGCGAAACCTACGTAGCCGAGGCGATCGCGCGGCTGCAACAGGAACTGGCCGCCGCGCATATCAAGGCCGAAGTGAGCGGCCGGCCCAAGCACATCTACAGCATCTGGCGGAAGATGCGCGGCAAGGAACTCGATTTCTCCGAGCTCTACGATGTGCGCGCGTTTCGCGTCATCGTGCCGGACATCAAGGATTGCTATACGGTGCTGGGCATCGTGCACAACCTGTGGCAACCGGTGCCGAGGGAGTTCGACGATTACATCTCGCGACCCAAGCCGAACGGCTACAAGTCGCTGCATACGGTGGTGATCGGCGACGATGGCCGCGCGTTCGAAGTACAGATCCGTACGCAGGAAATGCATCAGTTCGCCGAATACGGCGTGGCTGCGCACTGGCGCTACAAGGAAGCAGGCACGCGCGGCTATGGCGGGCAGTTCAGCGCCAGCGAGAAGTACGACGAGAAGATTGCGTGGCTGCGTCAGTTGCTTGCATGGAAGGACGACGTGTCCGAGGGCAAGCCGGGCGAGCAGGTCGCATTCAGGCCGTGGGAGCAGCTTCGCCAGGCCACGCTCGACGACGATCACATCTACACGCTCACGCCGCAGGCTCGTGTGATCCCGTTGCCGCAAGGCGCGACGCCGCTCGACTTCGCGTATCACCTGCACAGCGAATTGGGGCATCGTTGCCGCGGCGCGCGTGTCGATGGCGCGATGGTGCCGCTGAACACGCCGCTGCAGAACGGCCAGACGGTCGAGGTCATCGCCGTGAAAGAGGGCGGTCCCTCGCGCGACTGGCTCAATCCGCAGCTTGGCTATCTGCAAAGCAATCGCGCACGCCAGAAGGTGCGTGCGTGGTTCAACGCCGTCGAGGTGCAGGAGAACATCGCAGCCGGTCGTGCGATGGTCGAAAAGACCTTGCAGCGCGAAGGCAAGACATCCGTCAATCTGGATCAGCTTGCGGCCAAGCTGGGCTTCAAGTCGACCGACGATCTGTTCTCGGTGGTGGGCAAGGAAGAGTTCAGCTTGCGGCTCGTCGAGCAGGCGTTGAGCGATGCGCCGCCCGCCGAGCCTGTCGTCGAAGCGCCGGAGCAGTTCGAGAAGCGCAGCAGCGGCGCGAGCGTTGCGCATGGCGCGTCGACGGGCGTGCTCGTCGTCGGCGTCGATGCGTTGCTGACGCAACTGGCGCGCTGCTGCCGGCCGGCGCCACCCGACGACATCGCGGGCTTCGTCACGCGCGGCAAGGGCATGTCGATCCATCGCAGCGACTGCCCCACATTCCTGCGCATGGCGGAGCGCGCACCGGAGCGAGTGCTGCAAACGGCGTGGTCCGCCGATGTGATGAGTGGGCGCGGCAAGTCGGTCTATCCCGTCGATCTGTCGATTGAAGCGTCGGACCGGCAAGGCCTGTTGCGTGATATCTCCGAAGTCTTCGCGCGCGAGAAGATGAACGTGGTCGGCGTGAAGACGCAATCGCGACGCAACGCCGCGTTCATGCAGTTCACCGTGGAAGTATCGAGTGCTGCGCAGATCCAGCGCGCGTGCGCGATGCTGGGCGAAGTGGCGGGCGTCGTCAGGGCGACGCGCAAGTAAACCGTGTCGATGTGGCGAAGAGAATTTTGATGTCGCCGCATAAAAACGCTTGCCAACGTTCTCTACGCTCCATATAATCTCGTTTCTCTAGGCTCGTAGCTCAGCTGGTTAGAGCACCACCTTGACATGGTGGGGGTCGTTGGTTCGAGTCCAATCGAGCCTACCAACGAATCAGAAACTTCGGTTTGCCGAGGTTTCGCAAACGCAAGTTGCAATGAGCGCTTCGGCGTAAATGGCGAACAAAGCGAACATGGTTATGACACCGCGAACGTTGACCGGAACTGCTTCGGAGCGACGCTAGTCGAGGACCAATTTCGCCCTTGCTGTTTGCAGTAGTTTGCAGAAACGTGAATGCGGCCCCTCGAAAGCGGGGCCGCATTTTTTTTGTCCTGGTTTTTGTCTTTACGTCTTGTTGCCTGTGCCGCCGGCCGGCATAACGGAGAACGCAATGGTTTCGATACGACTGCCCGATGGTTCTGTTCGACAATACGAGCATCCCGTGACGGTCGCCGAAGTGGCGGCCTCGATCGGCCCCGGTCTCGCGAAGGCGGCGCTCGGCGGCAAGATCGACGGTGAACTTGTGGACACGTCCGCGCTGATCGATCACGACGTCTCGCTCGCGATCGTCACGGACAAGGACGCCGACGGCCTCGACATCATTCGCCATTCGACGGCCCACCTGCTCGCGTACGCGGTGAAGGATCTCTTCCCCGAAGCGCAGGTGACGATCGGGCCGGTGATCGACAATGGCTTCTATTACGACTTCTCGTACAACCGTCCTTTCACGCCCGAAGATCTCGAGAAGATCGAGAAGCGCATGCAGGAACTCGCGAAGAAAGACGAAGCGGTATCGCGCCGCGTGGTGTCGCGCGACGAAGCAGTCGACTACTTCAAGAGCATCGGTGAAAAGTACAAGGCCGAGATCATCGAATCGATTCCCGCCAGCGACGAAATCAAGCTGTACTCGCACGGCGGTTTCACGGATCTGTGCCGCGGTCCGCACGTTCCGTCGACGGGCAAGCTGAAGGTCTTCAAGCTGATGAAGGTTGCGGGTGCGTACTGGCGCGGCGACTCGAAGAACGAGCAGTTGCAGCGCATATACGGCACGGCCTGGACGAAGAAGGAAGATCAGGACGCGTATCTGCACATGCTCGAAGAGGCGGAAAAACGCGATCACCGCAAGCTCGGCAAGCAACTCGACCTGTTCCATATGCAGGACGAGTCGCCGGGCATGGTGTTCTGGCATCCGCGCGGCTGGACGCTATGGCAGCAGGTCGAGCAGTACATGCGCCGTCGCGTGAACGATGCCGGTTACCTGGAAATCAAGACGCCGATGATCATGGACCGCTCGCTGTGGGAAGCCTCCGGTCACTGGCAGAACTATCGTGAAAACATGTTCACGACGGAGTCGGAAAAGCGCGACTACGCAATCAAGCCGATGAACTGCCCGGGTCACGTGCAGGTGTTCAATCACGGCCTGCGTTCGTATCGCGATCTGCCGCTGCGTTACGCGGAATTCGGCTCGTGCCATCGCAATGAATCGTCGGGCGCGCTGCACGGATTGATGCGCGTGCGTGGCTTCGTCCAGGACGATGCGCATATTTTCTGCACGGAAGACCAGTTCATCAGCGAATCGATTGCATTCAACACGCTGGCGATGAGCGTCTATAAGGACTTCGGTTTCGACAACGTCGAGATCAAGCTCTCGCTGCGACCGGATGCGCGTGCCGGCACGGACGAAATCTGGGATCGCGCCGAGCAAGGCCTGCGCGATGCGCTGACGGCCTGCGGCGTGACGTGGGAAGAGTTGCCGGGCGAGGGCGCGTTCTACGGTCCGAAGGTCGAATATCACATCAAGGATGCGCTCGGCCGTTCGTGGCAATGCGGCACGCTGCAGCTCGATATGGTGCTGCCGGAGCGCCTCGGCGCCGAGTTCGTGGCGGAAGACAACAGTCGACGCCGCCCGATCATGCTGCACCGGGCAATCGTCGGATCAATGGAGCGTTTTCTTGGCATTCTGATCGAACACCATGCCGGTGCAATGCCCGCATGGCTGGCGCCGATGCAGGTCGTCGTGATGAATATCGCCGAAAGTCAGGCGCAATACGCACAATCTCTGGCCCAATCGTTGCAAAAACAAGGGGTTAGAGTGGAGGCGGATTTGCGCAACGAGAAGATTAGCTATAAAATACGCGAGCACACGCTTGAAAAGGTGCCGTATCTGCTGGTCGTCGGCGATAAGGAGCGTGATGCACAAACGGTAGCCGTGCGTGCCCGTGGCGGCATCGATCTGGGCGTGATGTCCCTCGATGCCTTCAGCGAGCGTCTGCGTCAGGACGTGCAGGCGTTCAACTAAACCACTTAGGCAGCGCGGCTCGTTTTTTTAATTTTTAGAGGAAACGTAACATCGCTACTGATAAGTCGTCGCATCGCATCAACGGTGAAATCACTGCACCCGAGGTGCGTCTGGTCGGAGTCGACAACGAACC
Source organism: Paraburkholderia azotifigens (assembly GCF_007995085.1). Lineage (GTDB taxonomy): Bacteria > Pseudomonadota > Gammaproteobacteria > Burkholderiales > Burkholderiaceae > Paraburkholderia > Paraburkholderia azotifigens. The sequence goes on along the minus strand of NZ_VOQS01000001.1, from coordinate 1,326,825 downwards.
GCTCGGCATCGTGAAACTCGCTGAAGCTTTCCGCCTGTCGGAACAGCAGGATGTGGATCTGGTTGAAATCGCCCCACAAGCGGTTCCGCCTGTCTGCCGCCTGATGGACTACGGCAAGTTCAAGTACCAGGAAGCGAAGAAGCAACACGAGGCCAAGCTCAAGCAGAAGGTCATCCAGGTCAAGGAAGTCAAGTTCCGGCCGGGTACGGATGACGGTGACTACAACGTCAAGCTGCGCAATCTCGTCCGCTTCCTCGAAGATGGCGACAAGACGAAGATCACGTTGCGTTTCCGTGGCCGCGAAATGGCTCACCAGGAAATCGGTATGCGTATGCTCGAACGCCTGCGCACCGATCTGGATGAAGTTGGTCAGGTCGAGCAAATGCCGAAGATGGAAGGCCGCCAGATGATCATGGTGCTGGCGCCGAAGAAAAAGAAGTAAGCAGATGTCCGCTGCGCATCTCAATGAGCGCGGCGCGTTTGTCGGAAAGTTTGAGTGCGTGTCGTCTTGAAGTCGGCATGTGCAAAGCAGGTTTCGGAATGGCGCATGCATCAGTTGAAACGCGTGCGCTCTTCCTGAAAAGCAGCGGCAGCAGTTCACGCCGTCTGCATACCAAGTGGAGTGGGTTTCGAAGGGCGGGTGAGGGCTTTCTGAGCCAACCGCACACCCATGTCCATCAAATAATGGAGTTGTCTGTCATGCCGAAGATGAAGACCAAGAAGAGCGCTGCAAAGCGCTTTGTGGTTCGTCCGGGCGGTACCGTCAAGCGCGGTCAAGCCTTCAAGCGCCACATTCTTACCAAGAAGACCACCAAGAACAAGCGTCACCTGCGCGGCGCCACGGCAGTTCATGATTCCGATCTGAACTCCGTACGCGCGATGCTGCCGTTCGCCTAACCCTTAACCGACACTCATAGGAGCGAAACATGCCTCGAGTCAAACGTGGGGTTACCGCACGGGCCCGCCATAAGAAGATCATTAACCTGGCCAAGGGTTACCGCGGCCGCCGCAATAACGTCTATCGCATCGCCAAGCAGGCGGTCATGCGCGCAGGCCAATACGCCTACCGCGATCGCCGCAACAAGAAGCGTGTGTTCCGCGCACTGTGGATCACGCGTATCAACGCGGCGGTGCGTCAACACGACATGACGTACAGCGTGTTCATCAACGGCCTGAAGAAGGCGTCGATCGAACTCGACCGCAAGGTGCTGGCCGACATGGCTGTGTTCGACAAGGCTGCTTTTGCTGCGATCGTCAAGCAGGTGAAAGCCGCCGTTGCAGCCTGATTGCGCTGTTAGCATCTAGTACTGCGTGGTTCGTTGCAGCGAACATCCGGTAGTCTCGGTGCCGCTGCAACAAAAACGGGGCTCCTCACCGAGCCCCTTTTTTGTTGGTCGAGCCAGTTTTACTTCGATTGAATACTGACGTTGAAAAGATGGGATCAATGGATCTGGACCAGATTGTCGCCGACGCAAAAAGCGCCTTTGAACAAGCCTCCGACGTCACCACGCTCGAAAACGAGAAGGCACGCTTTCTCGGCAAGTCGGGCGCACTGACGGAACTGTTGAAGGGGCTGGGCAAGCTCGATCCCGAGGCGCGCAAGACAGAAGGCGCGCGGATCAACATCGCCAAGCAGCAGGTCGAAGCGGCACTGACGGCGCGCCGCCAGGCACTCGCCGACGCGCTGCTGAACCAGCGCCTCGCCGCCGAGGCCATCGACGTCACGTTGCCCGGACGCGGCGCCGGCACGGGTAGCCTGCACCCTGTAATGCACACCTGGGAGCGCGTCGAACAGATTTTTCGCACGATCGGCTTCGACGTGGCCGACGGTCCCGAAATCGAAACCGACTGGTACAACTTCACGTCGCTGAACAGCCCGGAAAACCATCCGGCGCGTTCGATGCAGGACACGTTCTACGTCGACGGCAAGGACGCCGAAGGCCGTCCGCTGCTGCTGCGCACCCACACCAGCCCGATGCAGGTCCGCTACGCGCGCACCAACACGCCGCCCATCAAGGTGATCGTGCCCGGCCGCACGTATCGTGTGGACAGCGACGCGACGCACTCGCCGATGTTTAACCAGGTCGAAGGCCTGTGGATCGACGAGAACATCAGCTTCGCCGACCTGAAGGGTGTCTACACCGACTTCCTCAAGAAATTCTTCGAGCGCGACGACATTCTCGTGCGCTTTCGCCCGTCGTACTTCCCGTTCACGGAGCCGTCTGCCGAGATCGACATGATGTTCGAGCAAGGCAAGAACGCCGGTAAATGGCTCGAAATCTCGGGCTCGGGCCAGGTTCACCCCACGGTGATCCGTAACATGGGCCTCGATCCCGAGCGCTATATCGGCTTTGCATTCGGCAGCGGCCTCGAGCGTCTGACGATGCTGCGTTACGGCGTTCAGGACCTGCGACTGTTCTTTGAAAACGACCTGCGCTTCCTGCGCCAGTTCGCCTGACGCGAACCCGAGCGCAAAGCGCGAGCCAGCAGCAGATCAGGCACGCGACGAGAGCGGCCCGGCAGTCGGCAATCTGACTGTCGCGCCGCAAACAGCGCCTCCGGCAAGGTGCCGATGTATCGGCCGGACGCGGACACAACCTGTTTAGAACGTACAGAACCATGCAATTCCCGGAATCCTGGCTCAGAACCTTTGTCGATCCGCAACTGACGACGGCCGAACTCTCGCACGCGCTGACGATGGCCGGTCTCGAAGTGGAAGACCTGCGTCCCGCCGCGCCGCCGACGTCGAAGATCGTCGTGGGCCGCGTGCTCGAAGTCGTCAAGCACCCGGACGCAGACAAGCTCAACGTGTGTCAGGTTGATGCCGGCACGGGCGCGACGCTGAACATCGTGTGCGGCGCGCCGAACGTGGCGCCCGGCATCAAGGTGCCCGTCGCGCTAGTGGGCGCGCAGCTGCCGCCCGCCGAAGAAGGCGGCGCGCCGTTCGCGATCAAGCTGTCCAAGCTGCGCGGCGTGCAAAGCGAAGGCATGCTGTGCTCGGCGCGTGAACTCAAACTGTCGGAAGATCATAGCGGCCTGCTGATCCTGCCGGAAGATACGCCGATCGGCCAGGACATCCGCGAAACGCTGAACCTCGACGATACTGTCTTCGAAATCAAGCTGACGCCGAACAAGGCCGATTGCCTGTCGGTGTTCGGCGTCGCCCGCGAAACCGCTGCGATCACGGGTGCGCCGCTGCGCCCGCTCGACATCAAGCCTGTCGAAGTCAAGCTCGACGAAACGCTGCCTGTGAAGATCTCGGCGCCCGATCTGTGCGGCCGTTTCTCGGGCCGCGTGATCCGCGGCGTGAACGCGCGCGCGAAGTCGCCGGCCTGGATGGTCGAGCGTCTCGAACGTTCCGGTCAACGAAGCATTTCGGCGCTGGTCGACATCTCGAACTATGTGATGCTCGAACTCGGCCGTCCGTCGCACGTGTTCGATCTCGACAAGATTCACGGCAGCATGGATGTGCGCTGGGGCAAGCGTGGTGAATCGCTGAAGCTGTTGAACGGCAACACGGTCGAAGTGGACGAAACGGTCGGCGTGATCGCTGACGACCAGCATATCGAAAGCCTCGCGGGCATTATGGGCGGCGACAGCACGGCCGTCACGCTGGACACGACCAACATCTATCTCGAAGCGGCATTCTGGTGGCCCGATAGCATCCGTGGCCGCTCGCGCCGCTATAACTTCTCGACGGACGCGGGTCATCGGTTCGAGCGCGGCGTCGACTATTCGACCACGGTCGAGCACATCGAGCGGATCACGCAGCTGATTCTCGACATTTGCGGCGGCGAGGCCGGTCCCGTCGACGACCAGATCGTCAACGTGCCGAAGCGCGCACCGGTGAAGATGCGCGTTGCGCGCGCGAACCGCATCATCGGCGTGGCGATCGGCGCCGACGAGATCGCGCAGATCTTCACACGTCTCGGCTTGCCGTTCGAGCGTGCCGGCGACGACTTTCTCGTGACGCCGCCGCCGTATCGTTTCGATATCGAAATCGAAGAAGACCTGATCGAAGAAGTCGCACGTATTTACGGCTTCGAGAAGATTCCGGCCCGCCCGCCCGTAGCACGCAGCGAAATGCGCCGCACGAACGAAACGCAGCGTTCGATTCACACGCTGCGTCACGCGCTCGCCGCGCGCGATTACGCGGAAACGGTGAACTTCAGCTTCGTCGATGCCGAGTGGGAGCAAGACTTTGCGGGCAACGACAAGCCTGTCCGACTGTTGAATCCGATCGCGAGCCAGCTATCGGTGATGCGCACGACGCTGTTCGGCAGCCTGATCAACGTGCTGCGCCATAACCTGAACCGTCGCGCGGATCGTATCCGCGTATTCGAAGCAGGGCGCGTATTCCTGCCGGACACGTCGGTCAAGGCGGGCGAGCTGGCCGTCGAAGGCTTCGCGCAGCCGAAGATGATCGGTGCGCTTGCATATGGTCCCGTCGTCGAAGAGCAGTGGGGTGCGGCGACGCGTGCCGTCGATTTCTTCGACGTGAAGGGTGATCTCGAAGCGCTGTTTGCGCCCGCCGTCGCGCGTTTCGTGAAGGCCGAGCATCCGGCGCTGCATCCGGGACGCAGCGCGCGCATTGAACTCGATGGCCGTGCAATCGGCTGGATCGGCGAACTGCATCCGCGCTGGATGCAGAAGTACGATCTGCCGCACGCGCCGATCGTGTTCGAAGTCGAAGCGGAAGCGCTGATGCAGCGCGCGTTGCCGAGTCCGACCGAAGTGTCGAAATTCCCGCCCGTGCGACGCGATATCGCGATCGTCGTCGACCAGAAAATCGAGGTTCAGGCGCTCTTCGACGAGATGCAAAAGGCGCTCTCGGACGAGGCTTGCAAGACCATTCAAAGGGTTGCGCTTTTCGATGAATTTCGTGCAAAATCAAATACTTCCGGCGGGCTGGCGGCGCATGAGAAAAGCCTTGCGTTCCGTGTAACCTTGCAAGATACTGGTGGAACCCTTCAGGATGAAACGGTCGATCTGGCCATTCAGACTGTAGTGGATCGTCTTGCTCGAGTGTATGGCGCCCGGTTGCGCGGATAGCCTTCAACGGCTGTTCCGCAAGTTCCGTTCTGGTTGACGCGCCATTTGACAGATATGAATGAAATGAACTCGAGTGATTTCGAAGCCCTTCTTTCGGCGCAGCGTAGCGCCATGATCCGCGATATTCCTACCTCGACCTCCAGCGCGTCGGCCGAAGCACCGACGCTCACCAAGGCTGAGCTTGCCGAGCTGCTGTTCGACAATGTCGGGCTCAACAAGCGGGAAGCGAAGGACATGGTCGAAGCGTTCTTCGAAGTGATTCGCGACGCGCTGGAGAGCGGCGACAGCGTCAAGCTGTCCGGCTTCGGCAATTTCCAGTTGCGCGACAAGCCGCAGCGTCCTGGCAGAAATCCGAAAACGGGCGAGGCGATTCCGATCGCCGCGCGCCGTGTCGTGACGTTCCACGCAAGTCAAAAGCTGAAGGCGCTGGTCGAGAACGGCGCTGAAGAGAGCTTCGCGCGCTGATCGATTCGCGCGCCCGCGCAACCACTACGACGGTCTACCGGCCGCTAACTGACGATGACAGCGACGATCGAAAAAGTCGTCTTGCCTCCGATTCCCGCGAAGCGCTACTTCACGATCGGTGAGGTCAGCGAGCTATGCGGTGTCAAGCCGCATGTGCTGCGGTACTGGGAGCAGGAGTTCACGCAGTTGCGTCCGGTGAAGCGGCGCGGCAATCGCCGGTACTATCAGCATCATGAAGTGCTGCTGATCCGGCGGATTCGCGAGCTGCTGTACGAGCAGGGTTTCACGATCAACGGCGCGCGCAACCGGCTCGACTCGCATGGCGCCGGGCAGGGTGCGGAAGGCGAAGGCGAGGTGGTCGAAGGGTCGGTCGTGCAGCCGACTACCGCAACCGTCGATGTCGATCAGTTGCGCAAGGAGTTGTTGCAGGTGATCGACCTGCTCGGGCATTGAATGATTTGTTGTGTCGAGATTGATTGTTGCAGTTCTATTCGCGAGAAGTGTCTGTTATACTCTCATGCTTTCGGGGCGTAGCGCAGCCTGGTAGCGTACCTGCATGGGGTGCAGGTGGTCGGAGGTTCAAATCCTCTCGCCCCGACCAGATGGACAAAAAGGACTTACGGTGATAGCCGTAAGTCCTTTTTTCTTTGCGCGGGTGGTTCTGGCGTCGTGCATGCGTAAGCATGCAACTGCGTCGTCATCCTGACTAATCGTCAATCACTCGCTGTAGGCAATTGCGGCGAGCACGGACAAATGCACGGACGAGCGAATCAAACGTTCAGTCCCGCGCATCACCCCTCACTTCGCCGCCTGATGCGCACCCAACGCCGCCCCAAGTTCTTCATCGGACAGCGCCGGCGAAATCCTGAACGCGAAGATATCGCCCCATTGCAGCACCCACGCAGCCATCGGCGCGGTGTTGTCGGACTCGATGATCGCGCAGCCGCTTAACTCACCGATCGAGTGCCAGCGTCCGACCATCTTGACTCCGTCGGGCGGGAGCGCGCCGCCCGTCTTCATGAACCGCTCGACAGCCGATGGCTGCGCCGTCGGCAGGCCGTTCCACTGAACAATGAACTTCATTGCGCACCTCCACTTCGATCGCAGCGATGTCGGCCAGTGGCGAGCCGTCACCGTGACGGGCGCTGCGGATCGCGGCGCTCGGGAGCCTGCATCGCGCACCAATCCTTCATACATGATCCGCAACGCGATGCCGCCACCTCGGCGTTCTCAAGAATGATAGGCAGCGTCCACCCGACTGCCAGCAACGCGGCAGCTCATTTCCAGAGTTTTCCGTGCGGCGCACCGCATTCGATCGGGCGGATCGACGTGATTTAAGTTTCCGTTAAGGCTGCACTCATACATTCATTCGGCGTTCGGACGATGCAAGAAGCGCTGCGAGGAGTCGTCCGGCGCTTCGTGGTCCGCCGGGGGGCGAACCAGACCAAGACCATCGTCGATGCGCATCCGACCGCCGCAAGGTGACAGATGGCATGTGGCAAGCGGCCGATCAGCCTTCGCCCGAAGGCTGTGGGGGACGGCCATTCGAACCCGGTGCTCCACCGGGTTTTTCTTTGTCAGCGCCTGCGGCGAACACGACCTGCGGCAGCTTTGACTCGATTTCCCGCTGAACCAGTCGAATCCGCCGTCGTCGTACACTCGTCATTTGTCTTATGCCGTTTGCCGCGGCCATCGTCGTGCAACCGGCGTGCAAAACTGTATAAACATACAGTATAGTATTCACCTATCCGGCGCGACGGCCTTGTCGAAATAGCCCGCACGCGCCGCACGAACTTCGCCGCATCGGCAGTTGGCTGCGATCCGCTCGCCTTCATGCCCCGGCCAACTCATTCAGACGGACAGGCAAATTGTCTTCTAACGGTACGATCCGCATTCGTGGCGCACGCCAGCACAACCTGAAGAACGTCGATCTCGACCTTCACACGGGCGAAATGACCGTCGTGACCGGGCCGTCGGGCTCGGGCAAGTCGAGCCTCGTGTTCGACACGCTGTATGCAGAAGGGCAGCGGCGCTACGTCGAAACTTTCAGCGCGTACGCCCGGCAGTTTCTGGACCGGATGGACCGGCCGCAAGTCGATCGCGTGGACGGCGTGCCGCCTGCCATCGCCATCGACCAGACCAATCCCGTGCGCAGTTCGCGTTCGACCGTCGGCACGATGACGGAACTGAACGACCATCTGAAGCTGCTCTATGCGCGAGCGGCTGAACTGTTCGACCGCAAGACGGCCCAGGCCGTCCGGCACGACTCACCCGAAACCATTTACGCCGAATTGGACGCACGCACGGCCACGGACGATCCGCGCATCGTGCTGACGTTCCCGGTCGAGTTGCCGGAGACGACGAGCGAAGCGGAAGTCGAGCAATGGCTTTCTGCAAGCGGCTATACCCGCGTGCAGGCGCAGCGCGAAGTTCCGTCGGCTACGGGTATGCGCAAGGTGCTCGACGTGGTCGCCGACCGCTTTCGTCTGCATCAGGTCGAGAAGTCGCGCGTGGTGGAGGCGATCGAGGCATCGCTCAAGCGCGGCGGTGGCCGCGTCAACGTCTACGTGCTGGCACAGGCGCAAGAAGGCGAAGACGCCGACCCGCAGATCTGGCGCTTCTCCACAGGGCTGCACAACCCGGACAGCGATTTGCGCTATGCCGATCCGCAGCCCGCGTTGTTCTCGTTCAATTCAGCCTACGGCGCCTGCGATACTTGCCGGGGCTTCGGGCGCGTGATCGGCGTCGATCTGGGCCTCGTGATTCCCGACGAGCGCAAGACGCTGCGCGGCGGTGCGATCAAACCGATGCAAACGCCGGCGTGGAAGGAGTGTCAGGACGACCTGATGCGCTATGCAGCGAAGGCGAATATCCGCCGTGACACGCGCTGGTCGGAACTCACGGAAGCCGAGCGCGACTGGGTCATCAACGGTTCGCCGGACTGGGACGGCGAATGGCAGAAGCAGTGGTACGGCGTGAAGCGCTTCTTCGGCTATCTGGAGTCGAAAGCGTACAAGATGCATATCCGTGTGTTGCTGTCGAAGTACCGCAGCTACACGCCCTGTGAGACGTGCGGCGGCGCGCGTCTGAAGACGGAATCGCTGCTGTGGCGCCTGGGTTCGAAGCAGAATGCAGACGCTGTGCTGGAGCCGGCGCGGCGCTTCCTGCCGCGTGGTGTCGACTGGAACCGTGCGCAACTCGAAGCCTTGCCGGGCCTGACGGTGCACGACCTGATGCTGCTTCCTATCGAGCGTATCCGGCGCTTTTTCGACGAGATCACCTTGCCTAGCGCGCTGCTGGACGATGCGCTAAAGCTGCTGCTCGCCGAAGTGCGCACGCGTCTCAAGTATCTGTGCGATGTCGGTCTCGGGTATCTCACGCTCGACCGGCAGAGCCGCACGCTATCGGGCGGCGAGGTGCAGCGTATCAACCTGACGACCGCGCTTGGCACGTCGCTCACCAAGACCTTGTTCGTGCTCGACGAGCCGAGCATCGGCCTGCATCCGCGCGATCTGAACCGGATCGTCGAGGCAATGCAGCGTCTGCGCGACGCGGGCAATACACTCGTCGTCGTCGAACACGATCCGTCCGTGATGCTCGCCGCCGATCGACTGATCGACATGGGGCCGGGCCCGGGCGAGCGCGGCGGCACGATCATCTACGACGGCACGCCCGACGCGATCCGCTCGGCGGGCACGCTGACCGGGGAGTATCTCGGTGGGCGCAAGCACGTTGCCGATGCGGCGCACTGGGCGCGTCGACCCGTCGACCCAAGCACGCCGCGCATCACGCTCGAAGGCGCGCGCCAGCACAATCTGCGCGACGTCACGGTGGAAATCCCGCTGCAACGTCTTGTCTGCGTGACGGGCGTCTCGGGTTCCGGCAAATCGACGCTGATTCAGGACGTGTTGCACCCCGCGCTGGCGCGGCAACTCGGCAAGGCGACGGAATCGCCGGGTGCGCACCGCAGCCTGACGGGCGTCGAACAGATCAGCGACGCAATCTTCGTTGACCAGTCGCCGATCGGTAAGACCACGCGCTCGAACCCCGCGAGCTACGTCGGTGCATTCGATGAAATCCGCAAACTTTTTGCCAAGGCGCCGCTCGCGCTGCAGCGCGGTTATGGCGCGGGCATATTCAGCTTCAACTCGGGCGATGGCCGATGCCCGACGTGTGGCGGCTCGGGCTTCGAACATATCGAAATGCAGTTCCTGAGCGACGTCTATCTGCGTTGCCCGGATTGCGACGGCAGCCGCTACCGACCTGAAGTGCTCGAAGTGAAGATCGAGCGCGAGGGGCGCGCACTGAGCATTGCCGACGTGCTCGAATTGACCGTGCACGAAGCCGTCGGTCTGTTTGCTGGCGACGGCGAAGTGCTGCGCGTGCTGCAACCCATCGTCGATGTCGGTCTCGAATACGTGAAGCTGGGTCAACCCGTACCGACGCTGTCGGGCGGCGAAGCGCAGCGTCTGAAACTCGCCGGCTTTCTCGCGGAGACAGCACAGGCGCGCACCGCGCGCGGTGGCGCGAAGCAGGCGCCGACGCGTCTGTTCATGTTCGACGAGCCGACCACGGGTCTCCACTTCGACGATATCGCGAAGCTCATGCAGGCGTTCGGCAAGCTGCTCGCAGGCGGTCACTCGCTGATCGTGATCGAACACAATCTCGACGTGATTCGCGCGGCTGACTGGCTGATCGATCTTGGCCCCGAGGGCGGCGACGCAGGCGGGCTGGTGGTGTGCGCGGGCACGCCGGAAGACGTCAAGCAATGCCCGGGCTCCCACACGGGTGAAGCGCTCGTGCAATACGACCGTGCGATGGGGCAGGCGATCGAACCAACCGAAGCCGCCGAAAAGGCGGAAGCCGCGGCACATGGCATGCCGCTGCAGACCGCGTTGAACGCGGCACGTGCCCGGCGCGCGGTAGAGGGCGAAGATGTGGTGCGTATCGTGAATGCGCGCGAGCACAATCTGAAAGCGCTGGACGTCGACATTCCGCACGGCAAGTTCAATGTCATCACGGGCGTGTCCGGTTCGGGCAAATCGACGCTCGCGTTCGACATCCTGTTCCATGAAGGACAACGCCGGTATCTCGAGTCGTTGAACGCATATGCGCGCTCGATCGTGCAGCCCGCGGGCCGCCCGGAAGTCGACGCCGTGTATGGCATTCCGCCCACCGTCGCGATCGAACAGCGTTTGTCGCGGGGCGGACGCAAAAGTACCGTGGCAACGACGTCGGAGGTGTGGCACTTCCTGCGCCTGCTGTATGTGAAGCTCGGCATCCAGCACTGCGTCCATGACGGCGCGCCTGTCACGTCGCAAAGCGTCGAGTCGATCGTCGCGCAGCTCATGCGCGACCACAAAGGTCAGCATGTCGGCTTGCTTGCGCCGCTGGTCGTGAATCGCAAGGGCGTCTACACGGATCTCGCGAAGTGGGCGAAAGCGCGTGGCAATACTCATCTGCGTGTCGATGGCGAATTCGTGCCCGTCGATCCGTGGCCAAAGCTCGACCGCTTCCGCGAGCATACGATCGAATTGCCTGTTGGCGACATCGTTGTATCGGCGGACAAGGAAGCGGAACTGCGTCGGTTGCTCGACGAAACGCTCGAGGTGGGCAAGGGCGTGATGCACCTGCTCGCGCCGCTCGACGGTCTCGAACACGCGATGACGCGCAACGGCCCGACCGCACATGTGGGCGAAGTGAAGGTGCTGTCGGTGAAGCGGGCTTGTCCCGTGTGCGGCACCAGTTACGCGGAACTCGACCCGCGCATGTTCTCGTACAACAGCAAACATGGCTGGTGCACGACCTGCGTCGGTACGGGTCTCGCGTTGACGCGTGAACAGCGCGCCGCGTACGACGACACCGTGCTGGTTGAAGACAACCGTGGCCGCGAGCAGACCTTGCCGTCGGACGAGCAGGAGCCGGAAGGTGTCGGCGAGGAACCATGTCCGGATTGCCACGGCACGCGCCTGAATCCGTCCGCTCGCGCTGTGACGTTCGACGAAACGTCGATCGTCGACGTCGCGCAATGGACGGTGTCCGACACGCGGCGCTGGATCGACGGGCTTGAACTGATCGGGCGCGATGCGGAAATCGCGCGCGACGTAATGAGCGAAATCGGCAGCCGCTTGCAGTTCCTCGAAGAAGTGGGTCTCGGCTATCTGAGCCTTGACCGTGCCGCGCCGAGCCTGTCAGGCGGCGAAGCACAACGTATTCGGCTCGCGGCTCAGCTCGGCAGCAACCTGCAGGGCGTCTGCTATGTGCTCGACGAGCCGACCATCGGTCTGCATCCGCGCGACAACCAGATCCTGTTGAATGCGCTTCGCAAGCTCGGCGATAAGGGCAATACCCTCGTCGTCGTCGAGCACGATGAAGACACGATCCGCCGCGCGGATCACATCATCGATATCGGTCCGGGAGCGGGCAAACGCGGCGGTACGCTGGTCGCACAGGGGCGTGTCGGCGATCTGTCGGCGCAGTCCGATTCGCTGACGGGTCAATTTCTCGCGAAGCCGATCTTGCATCCATTGCAGGAGCGGCGTCCCGTTTCGCTCGCAACGAAGCGCGCACCGGCCGTTCCGGAGAGCTGGCTGACCGTGCACGGCGCGACCTTGCACAATCTGCGCGACGTGACGGTCGGCATTCCGCTTGGGCGACTCGTCGCCGTGACGGGCGTGAGCGGCTCCGGCAAATCGACGCTCGCGCGCGACGTGCTGATGGCGAATCTGCTGGACGCAGTGGGCCGGTCCGTCCTGTCGTCGCCGGCTGTGCGTCGCGCCCGCAAAGCCGCGCAAGCGGACGACGCACCCGCGACAAACCGCCGTTCGAGCGTGCTCGCGCGTAGTGCGCCACGGCCATCGCTGAATGTCACGCATGCATGGCAGGGCTGCGAATCGATCAGCGGATTCGAGTCGATTGACCGCGTACTCGAGGTCGACCAGACGCCGATCGGCAAGACACCGCGCTCGTGTCCGGCTACGTATATCGGCGTATGGGACACGATCCGACGTCTCTTTGCCGATACGCTCGAAGCAAGGGCGCGCGGCTATACGGCATCGCGTTTTTCGTTCAACACGGGTGATGGCCGTTGCCCCGCGTGTGAAGGGCAAGGCGTGCGCACCATCGGTATGAGCTTCCTGCCCGATGTGAAGGTCCCGTGCGATGTCTGCCACGGTCAGCGCTTCAATCCGGAAACGCTGGCCGTGACGTGGCGCGGCAAGAACATCGGCGACGTGCTGACAATGGAGATCGACGAAGCCGTCGACTTCTTCGCGTCGATGTCGAATATTGCGCATCCGTTGCAACTGATGAAGGACGTGGGCCTTGGTTATCTGACACTCGGCCAGCCGTCGCCGACGCTGTCGGGCGGGGAGGCACAGCGCATCAAGCTGGTGACGGAGCTGAGCAAGGTGCGCGACGACATCACGCGTCGCGGTCAGAAGGCGCCGCATACCCTGTATGTACTCGACGAGCCGACCGTCGGCCTGCATATGGCCGACGTTGCGAAGCTGATTCGCGTGCTGCATCGGCTCGCGAATGCGGGGCACAGTGTCGTCGTGATCGAGCACGACCTTGACGTGATCGCTGAAGCGGACTGGATCGTCGATCTCGGGCCGGAGGGCGGTGTGGGCGGCGGGTCGATCGTTGCCTCGACGGATCCCGAAGGGCTGGTGCGTGTCGCAGCGAGCCACACGGGCCGGGCGCTTGAACCCGTGCTCGCGCGCGTCGCGAGCGAATCCGGCGAGACCGTGGCCGCCGAACGGGTCAGCGCGGGCTGACGCAAATCGCAGAGCAGAGATACATCATGAACACACGGCATGGCGCGGCTTTTACGGCCATTCTCGCAGCGCTGCTGTTTGGCGCAACGACACCGTTCGCCAAAGCGCTGCTCGGCGCGATATCACCGTTCATGGTCGCGGGCCTCTTCTACCTCGGCAGTGGCTGCGGGCTTGCCATCGCGATGCTCGTCCGACGCTGGCGACAAAAGCCGCGTGCGGATGAGCACCGGGCATCCGCCATGCCGCGCAATGAACTGCCCTGGCTGATTGGCGCAATCATCGCGGGCGGTATCGCGGGGCCTGCGCTGCTCATGTTCGGGCTCAGCGCGACGCCCGCTGCCACGGCCTCGTTGCTGCTCAATCTCGAGGGCGTGTTCACTGCGTTGATCGCGTGGTTCGTGTTTCGCGAGAACGTCGATACCCAGGTGTTTCTAGGAATGATGGCGATCGTCGTTGGCGGCGCGTTGCTCTCATGGCAGCCTGGAGAAGGCGGCGTGGGCATCGGCGCGCTGCTGGTCGCCGGCGCGTGCGCGTGCTGGGCCATCGACAATAATCTGACGCGCAAGGTGTCGAACAACGACGCGATGTTCATCGCCTGCGTCAAGGGCCTGGTGGCAGGCACGGTGAATACGGGGATCGCGTTATGTCTGGGAGCGCATCTGCCAGAGCCTGCGGTCATCGGCGCGTCGATGCTGGCCGGTTTCGCAGGGTATGGCGTGAGCCTCGTCCTGTTCGTCGTCGCGTTGCGTCACCTGGGAACTGCGCGCACGGGCGCGTATTTTTCGGTGGCCCCGTTGTTTGGCGTCGCGATTTCATTTGCGCTGTGGCCCCAACAACCGACGTTATCGTTCTGGATCGCGACGCTGCTGATGGCGCTCGGCGTCTGGCTGCACCTGCGCGAGCGCCACGTGCATGAACACACGCACGACGCGCTCGAACACAATCATCGACATCGGCATGACGAACATCATCAGCACACACACGATTTCGAGTGGGACGGCGTGGAGCCGCATGTGCACCCGCACCGTCATGCGCGCATCACGCACACGCATGCGCACTTTCCCGATATCCATCATCGGCATTCGCATTGACGGCTGCCGGCGCCAAGGGCTCGACCGTTCAGCCGCAAGCAAAGTCCACTTAACCCGTCTATATTGATCCCTGTTTGCCGACATCCACTGACAAGGACACCGTTCATGCCTGACCCATCCGTTTTCCCGATCGCGAAGAAGTGGCCTGCGACGCATCCCGAACGCATCCAGCTCTACTCGCTGCCGACACCCAACGGCGTCAAGGTGTCGATCATGCTGGAAGAAACGGGTCTCGCGTACGAACCGCATCTGGTGCGCTTCGATTCGAACGATCAGCTCTCGCCGGAGTTCGTATCGCTCAATCCGAACAACAAGATTCCCGCGATCATTGATCCGAACGGGCCGGATGGCGAGCCGTTGCCGCTTTTCGAGTCGGGCGCGATCCTGATTTACCTCGCCGACAAGACGGGACAGTTGATGCCGCAGCGTGCGTCCGCGCGCTACGAGACGATTCAATGGGTGATGTTCCAGATGGGTGGCATTGGTCCGATGTTCGGCCAGGTCGGCTTCTTCCATAAGTTCGCCGGCAAGGAATACGAGGACAAGCGTCCGCGCGACCGCTACATCAACGAATCGAAGCGCCTGCTCAACGTGCTGAACGAGCGGCTTGCCACACGCAAGTGGATCATGGGCGACGACTATACGATCGCCGATATCGCGACCTTCCCGTGGGTGCGCAATCTGGTGGGCTTTTACGAGGCGGGCGATCTCGTCGGCTTCGACAACTACCCGCATGTGAAGCGCGCGCTCGACGCATTTCTGGCGCGCCCCGCCGTAATCAGAGGATTGGACATTCCGAAACGCGGATAAGCATCGCCTTTGCGTCGCGCGTCGACATAGAAAAGCCCGTACCGTCGCTCACGGTACGGGCTTTTGTTTGGTGCTCGAACGAGGCGGCGCTTACGCGCCCAGCGCCGGATCGCTCATGCTCGGCTTGCCCGTCTCGACGTGACCTGCGATACGGCGCGTGAAGGACGCATCGCTATCGACGGTGATCGTCAGGTCGTACCAGCCATATGCCTGGCGCAGATCGAGATAGACAGTGTCGCTATCGCCGCCGCGCACCGAATGCGTCAGAGGCTTGCCCGAGTCGTAGGCGTTCACGATCGTGAACTGGCAGCGCGTGTTGCCATCATTTTTCAGGCGCAGTTGCAGATTGCCATTGGCCACATCGTAGCCTTCCGCGACTTCCGGATTCGCGCGATCGCGGCTGTTCCAGAAATGCTGCGCGATTTGCTTGCCGGCGAATCGACGCAGGAACCCGTTCGGTCCGTGCACCGTGAAGTCGTACGAACCGTCGGCCTTCACGGGCAGTTGATCGACGAGACGCTTGCCGGCTTCAACCGTGTACGTACGTGGCGCATCGGTGCTCAGCGCTTCGAACACGAGGAAATTCGCGCCGGCATCGCCCGTATTGACGAAACGCATCGAGAGCTTGCCGATGCTGTTGTCATCGACGCGTACGAACAGTTCATACGGCAATGCGCGCGCAGGGCGCACGCCCGACTCCTGTTTCGGCACGGAACCGACCAGCGGCGGCACGGGCACATAGTCCGGATGGCGCTTCTGATCCTGCGGCTTGTACGACGCGGTGGATGGCAGCGTCGGGAACGCATCGTTCGGATTCTTGAAGTTGAATGCCGAAGTCAGGTCGCCGCACACGGCACGGCGCCACGGCGTGATGTTCGGCTCCGACAGCTTATGACCGTGGCCGAAACGCGCTTCGATGAAACGGATCACCGACGTGTGATCGAATACCTCGGAGCACACCCAACCGCCTTTCGACCACGGCGACACGACGAGCATCGGCACACGCGGCCCGAGACCATACGGGCCCGCTGCATATTGACCGTTGTTGCCGCCCGGATAGATTTCGTTGGCCGTGTCGACTGTCGACAGGCCATTCGCACTCGATGACGGCGCGAATGGCGGCGACACGTGATCGAAGAAGCCGTCGTTCTCGTCATAGTTGATGAGGAGCGCCGTCTTGCTCCACACCTCGGGGTTCGACGTGAGAATCTGCAAGACCTGATCGACGTACCACGCGCCGTAGTTCGCGGGCCAGTTCGGGTGCTCGGAATACGCTTCCGGCGCGACGATCCACGACACCTGCGGCAACTGGTTGTTCTGAACGTCCTTGCGCAGAATGTCGAAGTAGGTGTCGCCCGCCGATACGTTCGTGCCCGTGCGCGCTTTGTCATACAGCGGATTGCCCGGCTGCGCGTTGCGATACTGGTTGAAGTAGAGCAGCGAGTTGTCGCCGTAGTTGCCGATGTACGGATTGCCGGTCCAGCCCCACGACCCGTTCGCATCCAGACCCGTGCCGATGTCCTGATAGATCTTCCACGAAATGCCCGCGGCTTCCAGCACTTCCGGATATGTCGACCAGCCGTAGCCCGCTTCCGAGTTATCGACGACCGGGCCGCCGCCCGAGCCATCGTTGCCGACCCAGCCCGTCCACATGTAGTAGCGGTTCGGATCGGTCGCACCCATCAGCGAGCAGTGGTATGCATCGCAGATCGTGAATGAGTCGGCGAGCTGGTAGTGAAACGGGATGTCGTCGCGCGTGAGGTACGCCATCGTCGTGGAGCCTTTCTTCGGCACCCACTGGTCGTTGCGGCCGCCGTTCCAGGCGCCGTGCGTCGTCGGCCAGTCGTGCGGCAGATCCTGCAGGAATTGCAGGCCGAGATTCGGCCCCGTCGGACGGAACGGCAGCACTTCGCCGACGCCGCCCAGTCCCGGCTGATGCCACACCGACTTGCCGTTGGGCAGGTTGATCGCGCGCGTATCGCCGAAACCGCGTACACCCCTGAGCGTGCCGAAGTAGTGGTCGAACGAGCGGTTTTCCTGCATCAGCACGACGATGTGTTCGATGTCACGGATGCTGCCCGTTTTGTTGTTCGCGGGAATGGCGAGCGCGTTGCGGATGCCGAGGGGAAGCATGGTCAATGCAGTGGCGGAGCCTGCTGCCTGAGCGGCTGCGCGCAAGAAGTCACGGCGGTTTTTTGAGGTCATGTTGGCTTCGATCGTGAGGAAACAAACGGTAAGGTGAGACTTCCATGCGGGGGCACGGGAGCCGATGGGGCGAACTCAATCGACGGTGTGAATCACGGGTGGTGCGAGAACAACGGAATCGGCTGCACTGGCGCCGCTGGGTGCGGCGGCGTGTGCCTGCGCCGAGGAAGCTTGCGAAGGTTGAAGCGTGGCGTCGGCCGTGGACGCGGATTGCGTCGGGACGGCGTTGAATGTCGTCGCGAGGGTGGGGGCTGCGTCTGTTGCGTCTGCTGTTGTGCTGGTCTCTGCGAGGCGGCCTCGCCGGACTCGTCGTCTCCGCATGCCGCCGCGGCCAATGACATGACGATGACGGCGAACGCTAAACGCAAACGGTTGCGTCGCGGCCGACATGCAGTTTTGTGCAGAGCGGGCATCGTCATCCTCCGGCGTCACGCTTGAAAGACGCGAAAGGATAGCCAGTGTGTGTGTAGCTAATGTGAAGCGTGACCTGAAGAAAGGAATCCGACGATGTGCAGAAGAGTGCAGGTAAATATGCTCACATCGAGCATGCATCAATATGCATCGCCACGCGTCACGGAGCGCCGAATGAAGCGCACTGTATGCGATGCAGTGCGCATTCCATGTGACGCTTCAATGACTTGAGTGCGTTATCGGCAGCTTGTCCACAGGGTTGGTCACGGATTCTGTGGAGAACTTCAATGCACCATGCTCAGCTCAGTGCAGAACGGGTGTGCTTCCCGACGAACGCGGCGATCGCATCGTTGAGTACATGCGGCGCATCGCGATGAGGCGAGTGCCCGCAGTGATCGAGCTTTGTCAGCTGGGTTTGCGCAGCGCGCTGCGCGATCGTGTCGATCTGCGCCATCGTGCCGTAGTGATCGTCATTGCCTTGCACGGCAAGCAACGGGCAACGGATGCAGTCGAGTTCGTCGATAATTTGCCAGGACCGGAACGCATTGCTCAGCCAGATATCGTTCCAGCCATAGAATGCCGAGTCGACATCGTCGTGATGGCGTGCGAGCTTGCTGCGCAGGTCGGCCTGTTCATAGGCCGTCTTCGCTTCGGCGATACTGTCGACGGAAATGTCCTCGACGAAAACGTGCGGCGCGATCACAACCGCGCCTGCCAGTGCATCCGGAAAAGCGGCAGCATAAAGCAGCGTGATCGATCCACCATCACTATGACCGATTACCCACATGCGTTTTCTTTCCGCTGCATTCACATCGAGTGCATCGAGCAGCGCGGGCAGAACGTCGCGCGCCTGCACTGACATGAAATCGACAGGCAGTTTGACGTCACGCGGGCGCGGCGTAGAGCGTCCATAGCCCGGGCGCGAATACACAAGACCTCGCATGGCGAGTCTTTCGCACAAGGTCTGCGGCCAGTCCTTCCACATCGCGACGGAACCGAGCCCTTCGTGCAGGAACACCGCGAGCGGCGCGTCGGCGAGATGCGCATTGAGCCATCGATACTCGATATCCAGCGCGCTGCGTTGCGCGTTCGCAGGCAGCGCGGCAAACGCGCTTTGAGATGCGTCGCGCAACGTCGTCACAGGTTCGGCCATTCCGTTCTTCAGCTGTTGAGCTGCTCTCGCAATTTGAAGCGTTGAATCTTACCTGTCGCCGTCTTCGGCAGGTCGTCGACGAACACGATATCGCGTGGATACTTGTGCGGCGCGAGCTTGCCTTTGACGAACGACTTCAGTTCATCGACGAGTGCATCGCATGCATCGGCAGTTTGTTTCAGCACGACAAATGCACGCGTTTTCACGAGGCCGCCATGGTCGATGCCGACGACGGCGGCTTCCAGTACGGCAGTATGTTGCACGAGGACCATTTCCACCTCGACGGGCGACACGTACTGGCCGCTCACTTTCAGCATATCGTCGCTGCGTCCCGCGTATTGATAGCAGCCGTTCGGCAGGCGGCAGTACTTGTCGCCACTGCGGATCCATTCGCCCAGAAAGGTCGCGCGCGACTTCTCGCGGTTGCTCCAGTACATCAGCGCGGCGCTCGGTCCCTTGATGAACAGATCGCCGACTTCACCGTCGGGCACGGGGTGACCCGCCTCGTCGCGCAAGTCCACTTCATATCCGGGCACCGGGCGCCCCGTCGTTCCGTACTCGACTTCACCCGCACGATTCGACAGGAAGATGTGCAGCATTTCGGTCGAGCCAATGCCGTCGAGAATCTCGCAACCGAAATGCGCCGTGAACCGCTCGCCGATCTCGCGCGGCAGCGCTTCGCCCGCCGATGTGCACACGCGCATGGCGACCTGCTCGCGCGGCGGCAGATTCGGCGACACCAGCATGTTCGCGTACAGCGTCGGCACACCGTAGAAGATCGTCGGCCGATGCTCGACGAGCCGCCTGAAGATCGCATCGGGCGTCGGACGCTCGGCCATCAGCACAGCCGTCGCACCGACCGACAGCGGAAACGTTAGTGCATTGCCGAGGCCGTAGGCAAAGAACAGCTTGGCTGCGGAGAACACGACGTCGCGTTCAGTGATGCCGAGTATCGGCTTCGCATAAAGCTCTGCAGTCCAGTACAGGTTTGCATGCGTATGCACGGTGCCCTTCGGCTTGCCCGTTGAACCGGATGAGTACAGCCAGAATGCAATGTCGTCTCCGCTACATGCGTTCGGTTTCAGCATAGGCTCGGCGCCGTCGATTAGCTGGCTCACGACATAGGCGGGCGGCGGATCGAGCTGGACAGGTTGCGACACGATCAGCAGGCAGCCGTCGTGTTCCGATTCGCTCATCGCTTTCCCGACAGCGGGCAGCAGTGCGCCAGAAGCGATCACGGCGCGCGCGTGACTGTGCGTAAGCATGTACAGATAGTCGGCGGCCGTCAGCAGCGTGTTTGCGACCACGGGCACGACGCCGGCATACAGCGCGCCGAGAAACGCGACGGGCAATTCAGCCGTGTCGAGCATCACGAGCAGGATGCGCTCTTCGGCATGCACGCCGAGCGCGCGCAACGCAGAAGCGAAACGGCGCGCGCGGTCTTCGAGTTGTGCAAACGATGTGACGCCCGCATCGTCGATATAGGCGGGCTTGCCGGCACGGACGTCGTTCAGTCGGAACAGATGCGACGCGAAGTTGAACTGCGCGGGCGGCGCTTCGACTTTTGGCGCGGGCTCGCCCGGCGGCGATTCCAGCAAGGCTTGCATGTGTCCTCCGGCGAGGTGACGGCGTGCGTGGGCACGGGAGTGCAGGATGTGAAGACGATGTGCCGCTGCTTCACGCAGCGGCAGTGTCGCGCTTGAATTCGATTGCGCCTTGCGGCAGCAGATAGAGCACGAGCGCCTGACCGAACGCAACCGTCGGCCGGTGCGCGCTGCCGGGACCGTAGACGCACCAGCCCGCGGGATGTCCGTCGAAGGTCGCGCCGTCGGTGAGCGGCATGATCAGATCGATTTCGCCGTGCGGGTGCACGTGATGCGGACCGGCGATGTTCTGCATGTCGACGACATCGACGGAAAAACCATGCGTGTCGGGTGTGGGCTTAATGATGCGGCCGAAACGGATGCCGCCATGCTCGCGGTTGCACAGCCAGCCTTCGGAGACGCCAGTGCGGCATGCTTCGGCGAGTGCGTCGCAGGTCGCGCTGCCGGCGGGCCAGGTTGCGTTGAGCCACGCGCCGAGTGACGCGTCGAGCGGCCGTCCGTCCAGTACTGCCGTGACGCCCGCAATCAGACGCTGAAAGTCTTGGGGGGACATGCTTGCCTCCTCTCGGCCCGACGCGGCGTGTCGGGAACGGAGCCGGCGCTTTCGGGCGCTTCCGTCCCGTGCGTCGCACGAGCCTTCTGCAAGATAGTTGCTGCCGGTCGACACGCACCTTAGTTCATGTGCGATGCCGCCGTACGTCTCCGATTTCGCCTATGCCATCCGGACGAGGGTCAGCGGCGTTGTTATTACGTCGATATGCGGCGAAAATTAACCGTTCACCTTGAGCATGTCAAGCACTATAGTACATATACCTAGGCGATGAGGCTTTTCGATATGAACCAAACTTACTCCGCCGACGCAACCCAGGCTCCGCGCGCCGACGATGAAGCGCCGAAGGCCGAGCGCGAAGAACGCGATCCGTTTCTGACGGCGATGGGGGAGCGCGTGCGCCTGCTGCGGGCGCGGCGCGGCATGACGCGCAAGACGCTGGCGTCGGAAACGGGCCTGTCGGAGCGTCACCTTGCGAATCTCGAGTCGGGCGTGGGCAACGCATCGGTGTTGGTGCTGCGGCAGATCGCGGCCACGCTGAACTGTCCGCTCGCCGAAGTAATCGGCGACGAAACCACGTCGTCTGCGGAGTGGCTGCTGATCCGCGAACTGCTGCACGGCCGGGATCAGGCGGCATTGCAGCGCGCACGCGTCGCGCTCGCCGAGATGTTCGCGCAGGCGCCGCGCGACCCGCACCGGAAGGACCGTATCGCGCTGATCGGCTTGCGCGGCGCGGGCAAGTCGACGCTCGGGCGCATGCTCGCGCAGGAGCGCAAGGTGCCGTTCATCGAGATCACGAAGGTGATCCAGCAGATGGCGGGCTGTCCGCCGTCGGAGATCCACTCGCTGTACGGCGCGAGCGCGTATCGGCGTTACGAGCAGCGTGCGCTGGAGGCGGTGATCGGCGAGCACGAGCGGGCCGTGATCGCGTCGCCGGGCGGGCTGGTATCCGAGCCCGCTACCTTCAACGCGTTGCTCGCTCACTGTTTCACGGTGTGGCTCCAGGCCAGCCCGGAAGAGCACATGCGCCGCGTCGTCGCGCAGGGCGACTTGCGGCCGATGTCCGGCAACAAGGAAGCGATGGAAGATCTGAAGCGTATCCTCGCGGGACGCAGCGAACTCTACAACCGCGCCGACATGATCTTCGACACGAGCGAGCGCACGCTCGCCGATGCCTATCTGCAGTTGCGTGACCGCCTCGCCGCACGGCTCGCCGCCGAACTGGGTGACGAAGCATGATGCATGCGCGGCAGACGGCGGTGAACATGCAACGCTAGGGGATAACCCCAAAACATGAAGTAAAGTGCTTTACATGGCTGAGGTGGTGCACTATTGTTCGTTAAAACGAACTGCACCGCTTCAGGAGACACCCCATGTCCGCAGCCATGTCCCCGGCAGACACTGCCGCCGCGCAAGTCGACTACCGCACCGATCCGTCGCAGTACAAGCACTGGAAGCTCACCTTCAACGGGCCGGTGGCGACGCTCGGCATCGACATCGCGGAAGACGGCGGCATCCGCGACGGCTACAAGCTGAAGCTGAATTCATACGACCTGGGCGTCGATATCGAACTGCACGATGCACTTCAGCGCATCCGCTTCGAGCATCCGGAAGTGCGGACTGTTGTTCTCACGAGCCTGAAGGACCGTGTGTTCTGCTCAGGTGCAAACATTTTCATGCTGGGTCTGTCGTCGCATGCGTGGAAGGTCAACTTCTGCAAGTTTACGAACGAGACCCGCAACGGCATCGAGGACTCG
The DNA here is from genome assembly GCF_007995085.1 of Paraburkholderia azotifigens. Lineage (GTDB taxonomy): Bacteria > Pseudomonadota > Gammaproteobacteria > Burkholderiales > Burkholderiaceae > Paraburkholderia > Paraburkholderia azotifigens. The sequence continues at coordinate 1,303,949 of NZ_VOQS01000001.1, read as the reverse complement.
TCGCGTCACTCTGGCCTGAAGTTTCTTGCAGCTGTGAATGGTTCATGTGCGGGCGGCGGGTATGAACTGGCGCTCGCGTGCGACGAAATCTATCTGGTCGACGACCGTTCGTCGTCGGTGGCGCTGCCGGAAGTGCCGCTGCTCGGCGTGCTGCCGGGCACGGGCGGCCTCACGCGCGTCACCGACAAACGCAAGGTGCGGCACGACCGCGCCGATATTTTCTGCACCGTGGTCGAAGGCATTCGCGGTGCGCGTGCGAAGGAATGGCGTCTCGTCGATGACGTCGTGAAGCCGAACCAGTTCGAGCAAGCCGTCGCGGCGCGCGCACTCGAACTCGCGCAACAGAGCGACCGTCCGGCGGATGCGCAGGGCGTGATGCTGACGCGCGTCGAACGCACGGATCGCGAAGACGGCCTCACATATGCGACGCTCGACGTGTCGATCGACCGCGCGAAGCGCACCGCCACTTTTACGGCCAAAGCGCCGACGACGGAACAGCCCACCGAGATCGACACCATCGTCGCGAAGGGCGCGAACTGGTGGCCGCTGCAGTTCGCGCGCGAACTCGACGACGCGATCCTGTCGATGCGCACCAACGAGCTCGACATCGGCACGTGGATCCTGAAGACGGAAGGCGATGCGCGTGCTGTGCTCGCCGTCGACGCCACGCTGCTGCAGCACAAGGATCATTGGTTCGTGCGCGAAACGATCGGTCTTCTGCGCCGCACGCTTGCGCGAATCGACGTGTCGTCGCGTTCGCTGTTTGCGCTGATCGAGCCGGGCTCGTGTTTCACGGGCACGTTCGCCGAATTCGCGTTCGCCGCCGACCGCACGTACATGGCCGCGCTGCCCGCGAATGAAGACGAAGAGCCTGCGATCACATTGTCGGAAGTCAACTTCGGTCTGTATCCGATGGTCACGCATCAATCGCGGCTCGCGCGGCGGTTCTATGAAGAGACCGAGCCGCTCGATGCCGCGCGCGCGAAGATCGGTGAGCCCGTGAAAGCGGTGGAAGCGGAACGTCTGGGCCTCGTCACGGCGTCGCCCGACGACATCGACTGGGCCGACGAAATCCGCATCGCCCTCGAAGAACGTGCGGCAATGTCGCCCGATGCACTGACGGGCATGGAAGCGAACCTGCGCTTCAACGGCCGCGAGACGATGGAGACGCGCATCTTCGGACGTCTGACGGCGTGGCAGAACTGGATTTTCAACAGGCCGAACGCGGTGGGCGAGAAGGGCGCGCTCAAGGTGTACGGCAAGGGCAGCAAGGCGCAATTCGACGTCTCACGCGTCTGAGCCGGAGTCTGCCGCCGTGGTCTGATCCAGATACCGGCTGCAACGGCATACGCCGCTCGCCAATCACACGAACACGCATCGCGCTCAAGGAACCGACATGTCCACGATCAACTACAGCGACAAGATCCCGAACAACGTCAACCTCGCCGACGACCGCACGCTGCAGCGCGCGCTCGAGCAATGGCAGCCGAACTTCCTGTCATGGTGGGGCGACATGGGCCCTGATGGCTCGCATAACTTCGACGTGTATCTGCGCACCGCGACGAGCGTCGATCCCGGCGGCTGGGCACATTTCGATTACGTGAAAATGCCGGACTATCGCTGGGGCATCTTTCTCACGCCGGGCGATCAGGACCGCAAGATCAACTTCGGCGAGCACAAGGGCGAAGCCGCATGGCAGGACGTGCCCGGCGAGCATCGCGCGAACTTGCGCCGCATCATCGTCACGCAAGGCGATACCGAGCCCGCTTCCGTCGAGCAGCAGCGTCATCTGGGGCTCACGGCGCCGTCGATGTACGACCTGCGCAACCTCTTCCAGGTGAACGTCGAGGAAGGCCGGCACCTGTGGGCCATGGTCTATCTGCTGCATCGCTACTTTGGCCGCGACGGGCGCGAAGAGGCGGAAGCCTTGCTTGGCCGCCGCTCGGGCGATGACGACAACCCGCGCATTCTCGGCGCGTTCAACGAGAAAACGCCCGACTGGCTCGCGTTCTATATGTTCACGTACTTCACCGATCGCGACGGCAAGTTCCAGTTGAGCGCGCTCGCCGAATCCGGCTTCGACCCGCTCGCGCGCACGACGAAGTTCATGCTGACGGAAGAGGCGCATCACATGTTCGTCGGGGAGTCGGGCGTGTCGCGCGTCGTGCAGCGCACGGCGCAGGTGATGAACGAACTCAAGACCGACGACGTCAGCAGGCTTCGCGCTGCGGGCGTGATCGATCTGCCGACCATCCAGCGTTACCTGAACTTCCACTACTCGGTGACGATCGACCTGTTCGGTGCGGACCAGTCGTCGAATGCGGCAACGTTCTACAACTCGGGGCTCAAGGGCCGCTATGAAGAAACGAAGCGCGACGACGATCATCAGTTGAACGGGCAAAGCTACAGGCTGCTCGATGTCGAGGACGGCAAGCTGGTCGAGCGCGACGTGCCCATGCTCAACGCGATGAACGAAGTGCTGCGCGACGATTACATCAAGGATTCCGTTGCGGGCGTCGGGCGCTGGAACAAGGTGCTGGAGAAGGCGGGCGTCGATTTTCGTCTGACCGTGCCGCACAAGGCATTCAACCGGCAGATCGGCACGTTCGCGGGCACGCGTGTCTCGCCAGATGGACGCGTGATCGGTGAAGCCGAATGGGCCGCGCACGAATCGAAGTGGCTGCCGACGCCGGAAGACCGCGCGTATGTCGCGTCGCTCATGGGGCGCGTCGTCGAACCCGGCAAGTTCGCGAACTGGATTGCGCCGCCCGCGATGGGTATCAACCGTCAGCCCGTCGATTTCGAATACGTGCGCTTCAACTAGGTGTCGCGCAAGATCAGCGCAAGAGAGAGTCATCATGAACGCGCCCCTACCGGTCGACATTCTCAAGCAGCATCTGATCGATCCGGAGATCTGCATTCGCTGCAACACATGCGAAGAGACCTGCCCGATCGATGCGATCACCCACGACGGCACCAACTACGTCGTGATGCCGGATGTGTGCAACGGCTGCATGGCCTGCGTGCCGCCGTGCCCGACGGGCGCGATCGACAACTGGCGCACAGTGCTCAAGGCCGACGCCTGGAGCATCGACGAGCAGTACACGTGGGACGTGTTGCCGGAGCAGGGGACGATGGCGCCGCCCGCTGCATCGGAAAGCTCGGCCGACGCTGCATCCGCAAGCAGCGATAGTACGAATGAAGCGGAAGGCATCGAAGTCGACACGGTGCGCGGTGCCGTGGTGCCGCCGTGGTCCGCGGCGCGTCCGTACGTGAATCTCTACACGCACAAAAACCCGACGACGGCGACGGTCGTCGGCAACTACCGGCTGACGGACGAAGCGACGCAGAGCGACATCCATCACATCGTGCTGGACTTTGGATCGATGCCGTTCCCGGTGCTCGAAGGTCAGTCGATCGGCATTCTGCCGCCGGGCAGCGCCGCCGACGGCCGTGCGCATCATGCGCGCCAGTACTCGATCGCCAGTCCGCGCGATGGCGAACGGCCCGGCTATAACAACGTGTCGCTGACCGTGAAGCGCGTCACGCAGGACTATCACGGCAACGCGGCGAGCGGCGTGTGCTCGAACTATCTGTGCGACTTGAAGAAGGGCGATGTGGTCAATGTGATCGGCCCGTTCGGCAGTACGTTCCTGATGCCGAATCATCCGAATTCGCATCTGCTGATGATCTGCACGGGCACGGGTTCCGCGCCGATGCGCGCGATGACCGAGTATCGCCGCCGGCGCAGGCTCAAGGGTGCAACGGGCAAGCTGATGTTGTTCTTCGGCGCGCGCACGAAAGAAGAGCTGCCGTACTTCGGCCCGCTGACGAATCTGCCGAAAGATTTCATCGATACGAACCTCGCGTTTTCACGCACGCGAGGCGAGCCAAAGCGCTACGTGCAGGACGCCATGCGCGAGCGTGCCCCCGACGTCGCGCAACTGCTGCGCGACGACAGCACGTACATCTACGTGTGCGGGCTCAAAGGCATGGAAGACGGCGTGTTGCAGTCGCTCAAGGACATCGCCGATCAGCACGGGCTCGAATGGGACCTGCTATGGCCGAAGCTCAAACGCGAAGGACGGCTGCATCTGGAAACGTACTGAAAAAGTACTGCGCGCGGGCGTCAGGTCTTCGCAGCAGGCGACCTCGCCCCGCACGCGCGAATCACGAGTTGCACGACCTGTTCCGTCGCCGCATCGAAGGCCTTCTGTGACAATGCCCGTTTGCCGCCCAGTGCGCGTATCTGCGCGTCGAAGTCCGCGTAGTGCTGCGTCGTCGCCCAGATCATGTACAGCAGCGTTTTTGCATCGACGTCCGCGAGCAGTCCGCGCGCGATCCAGTCGTCGATGACGGTCACGCGCGTATCGAGCCACGGCTTCACGCGTTGTTCGAGAATGTCGACCATGTGCTCGGCGCCATGGATGATCTCGTTCGCCCACACCTTCGAGCCGAGCGGCCGCCGCCGCGACAGCTCCATCTTCGCGCGCACGTAGCCGCCGATCGCTTCGACGGGATCGTCGCTGCCTTCGAACGTATTCGCCGCGCGGTGCCAGTCTTCGAACAGATCTTCGAGCACGCGGCGATAGAGCGCGAGCTTCGTCGGGAAATAGTAATGGACGTTGGCTTTCGGCAAGCCCGCGCGTTCCGCGATCATCGCCGTGCTCGCGCCTTCGAAGCCGCGCTCCGCAAAAACAGCTTCCGCGCAGGCCAGAAGATGCGCTTCGTTGCTCTCGCGGATGTGCGCCTTGCGCCGCCGCAAAGGTGCGGGCGTTGCGGCGTTATCGATCTCGCTCACGGCCGCTTCTTCCACTGGCTTGTCGTGTTTCATCGTTGCCCTCGCACGGCCCGGGTGCCGCGTCGCGCTTCATTCTAGCCGCTCGCTCCGCGATCGACATAGACCTTTGCGCCGCTTTGCTGCGCACGCAGGCGGCGTTGCTGCATTGCAATGGCATGCTTCTCGCTCTCTTTGCGATCTGTACCAGCCCGCACAAAAGACATTGATTTGAAGATTTTAATCGGCTACAACCTGTCCAGTCGGACAGGATTCGCGATGCACGCAACGCCCAGGGTTTACCGCGACGCGAGTACTCATCGGCGCATGCACGCCGCGCGTGCACTGATGCCCCAAAGCGAATCCGATAGCGCCGCCGATGCACCAGTTTCACTTCGTCGCGAGCGATGCACTGTGCTTTGCACCGCGCGCGGTTGAACTGCAAAGCGTATTGATCCCAAGGAGCAAGACGAATGAATGCGGTATCCGAAGCGTTGAAACAAGGACTCGATACGTCGATCGCCGTCAACGGCAAACGCCTGTGGGACAGCCTGATGACGATGGCGAAAATCGGCGCGACGCAGAAGGGCGGCGTCTGCCGTCTCGCGCTGACCGATCTCGACAAGCAGGGGCGCGACCTGATCGTCAGCTGGGCGAAAGAGGCGGGCTGCATGGTGAGCGTCGACCAGATGGGCAATGTCTTCATGCGGCGCGCGGGCACGAACCCGAATGCGCTGCCCGTGATGACGGGCTCGCACGCGGACTCGCAGCCGACGGGCGGCCGCTTCGACGGCATCTACGGCGTGCTGGGCGGTCTCGAAGTGATCCGCAGCCTCAACGACCGCCACATCGAAACAGAGCATCCCATCGAAGTAGTGATCTGGACCAACGAGGAAGGCTCGCGCTTCGCGCCTGCCATGGTGGCGTCGGGCGTGTTTGCGGGCGTGTTCACACTCGACTACGGGCTCTCGCGCAAGGATGTAGACGGCAAGACGATCGGCGAAGAGCTCGCGCGGATCGGCTATGCGGGCGATGTGCCATGCGGCGGCCGTCCGTTGCATGCGGCATTTGAATTGCACATCGAACAGGGGCCGATACTCGAGGCGGAGAACAAGACGATCGGCGTCGTCACCGATGCGCAAGGTCAGCGCTGGTACGAAATTACGCTGACAGGTCAGGAAGCGCACGCGGGCCCGACACCGATGCCGCGCCGCAAGGATGCATTGCTCGGTGCGGCGCGCGTCGTCGATCTCGTCAACCGCATCGGTCTCGATCATGCGCCGCTCGCGTGCGCAACGGTCGGCATGATGCAGGTGCATCCCAACTCGCGTAACGTCATTCCGGGCCGCGTGTTCTTCACCGTCGACTTCCGTCATCCCGACGACGCCGTGCTCGCGAAAATGGACGCTGCGCTGCGCGAAGGCGTCGCGAAGATCGCAGGGGGCATCGGCCTCGAAACGCAGCTCGAACAGATCTTCTACTACGCGCCCGTCAAGTTCGACGCGGCCTGCGTGAAGTCCGTGCGCGCGGCGGCCGAACGTTTCGGCTATCCGCACCGCGACATGGTGTCGGGTGCGGGTCATGACGCGTGCTATCTGTCGCAGGTCGCGCCGACATCCATGGTGTTCGTGCCCTGCGTGGACGGCATCAGTCACAACGAAATCGAAGACGCGACGCCCGAATGGATCGAGGCGGGCGCGAACGTGTTGCTGCACGCGATGCTCGAGCGCGCGTGCGAACCCGCACCGTAAGCACCCGATGACGCTTTAAAGCTGCAACGCTTCACCCATAAAACATGCCGTCCCGGCTTCGTTCGCGCGATGCCGGCAGGCACGGCTACGTCCTCACTTTGACGAAGGAACGCGTATGGCCATCAAGCAAACGGGCGACATCGCGGCGCACCGCCAGTCGTCCGACCAGCTTTCGTGCGAATTCGCCGACATCGCGCCGCTGCTCGATCCCACGGCCGCCGCCGCGGCCGCGAGCCGCTGTCACTACTGCTACGACGCGCCATGCGTGCAGGCGTGCCCGACGCAGATCGACATTCCGGGTTTCATCCGCAAGATCGGCAACGGCAATCTGAAGGGCGCCGCGACCGACATCCTTTCCGCGAATCCGCTCGGCGGCATGTGCGCGCGCGTCTGTCCGACGGAGATTCTTTGCGAAGGCGCATGCGTGCGCAATCACCAGGACGCGAAGCCCGTTGCGATCGGCGCGTTGCAACGTCATGCGACGGATTGGGCGATCGCGCACGATGCCGTGCAGTGGAAGCGGGCCGCCGATAGCGGACGTCGCGTGGCCGTCGTCGGCGCGGGACCGGCGGGGCTCGCCTGTGCGCACCGCCTCGCGGTGGCGGGTCATCGCGTGACGATTTACGACGCACGCGACAAGGGCGGCGGACTCAACGAATACGGCATCGCCGCGTACAAGACGGTCGACGACTTCGCGCAGCGTGAAGTGCAGTGGCTGCTGTCGGTGGGCGGAATCGAACTGAAGACAGGCGTTGCTTTAGGCCGTGAAGTGACGCTCGATTCGCTGCGTCAACAGTACGATGCCGTGTTTCTCGCGATCGGCCTGACGGGTGTGCGTGCGCTCGAACTCGAAGGCGAAACCTTGAGCGGCGTGATGAATGCCGTCGATTTTATCGAGCAGGTGCGCGAGGCGACCGATCTTTCCACGGTGCCCGTGGGCCGCCGCGTGGTCGTGATCGGCGGCGGCAATACGGCCGTCGATGCAGCCGTGCAAAGCCGCAAACTCGGCGCGACGAGCGTGACGATGGTGTACCGGCGCGGCGTCGAATCGATGAGCGCGACCTGGGCCGAGCGCGAGTTCGCGCAGACGCAGGGCGTGACGCTCGTCACGCATGCGAAGCCCGTGCGTTTGATGGGCAGCGACGGTACGTTAACGGGCGTCGAATTCGAACGAACCGCCCGCGATGGCGCCACGGAGCGCTTCACGCTCGACGTCGACATGGTGCTCAAGGCGATCGGTCAAACGCTGGCTGCCACCCGTCTCGATCACGTACTGTTGACGCTCGATCAACACCGCATCGCGGTCGACGCGGAGATGCGTACCTCGCTGGACAAGGTATGGGCGGGCGGCGATTGCGCGGCGTCGGGCGGCATCGACCTGACGGTGCAGGCGGTGCAGGACGGCAAGCTCGCGGCGGCGTCGATCGATGCGGCGTTCGCGCTCGCGGCCGTGAAAGCGGCCTGAAACGCGCTCCTACGCGTTCGTCAACTCGCGCAAAGATAAAACCGAATCCCTACGGAGCCGAACATGGCCGATCTACGCTGCACGATTGCCGGCATCACGTCGCCGAATCCTTTCTGGCTCGCATCCGCGCCACCGACTGACAAAGCCTATAACGTGAACCGCGCGTTCGAAGCGGGCTGGGGCGGCGTCGTGTGGAAGACACTCGGGCTCGATCCGCATGTGGTCAACGTCAGTTCGCGCTACGGCGCCGTGCAGTGGAACGGCCAGCGTATCGCGGGGCTGAACAATATCGAGCTGATCACCGACCGGCCGCTCGACGTCAATCTGCGCGAGATCGCACAGGTCAAGCGCGACTGGCCCGATCGCGCGCTGATCGTATCGCTGATGGTGCCGTGCAACGAGCGTGACTGGAAATGGATTTTGCCGCTCGTCGAAGACACGGGCGCCGATGCTGTCGAACTGAACTTCGGTTGCCCGCACGGCATGAGCGAGCGCGGGATGGGCTCGGCTGTCGGCCAGGTGCCGGAATACATCGAGATGGTCACGCGCTGGGTGAAGGAAGGCACGAAGCTGCCGTGCCTCGTGAAGCTCACGCCTAACATCAGCGATATCCGGATGGGCTCGCGCGCCGCATACAAAGGCGGCGCGGACGGCGTGTCGCTGATCAACACGATCAACTCGATCGTCGCCGTCGATCTCGATCAGATGGCACCCATGCCGACCGTCGACGGCAAGGGCACGCATGGCGGCTACTGCGGTCCCGCCGTCAAGCCGATCGCGCTGAACATGGTGGCCGAAATTGCGCGCGATCCGCAGACGCCTGGTTTGCCGATCTCAGGCATCGGCGGCATTTCATCGTGGCGCGATGCCGCCGAGTTCATCGTGCTCGGTTCGGGCAGCGTGCAGGTCTGCACGGCGGCGATGCATTACGGTTTTCGTATCGTGTCCGATCTCGCGGACGGCTTGTCGAACTGGATGGACGAGAAGGGCTACGCGACGCTCGACGATATTCGCGGCCGCGCGGTGCCGAACGTGACCGACTGGAAATATCTGAATCTCAAGTACGACATCAAGGCGCGCATCGATCAGGACAAGTGCATTCAATGCGGGCTGTGCCATATCGCATGCGAGGACACGTCCCATCAGGCCATCACGCGCGAGAAGGACGGCAAGCGCCACTTCGAAGTCGTCGATGCGGAATGCGTCGGGTGCAATCTTTGCATGCATGTGTGTCCCGTCGAGCAATGCATCACGATGGAGCGCGTCGATAGCGGTGAGTACGCAAACTGGACCACGCATCCGAACAATCCCGCGCGCGTCGGGGCCGACACTGCGCAAACCGCAGATGCGCAGCAAGCAGTCAAGGCAGCCTGAAAAAAGCACTCACAGTCAACGAGCGGTCAAGTGGAGATCCATCGATGAAGCAGACAGCGCAATCCGCCGACGCATTTCAAGTGGCCGGCGGCAGCAGTCTCTATAACGACGACCTCGCGCCGACGGGCCCCGCGCAGCGTACGTGGAAGTGGTATCACTTCGCGGCGCTATGGGTCGGCATGGTGATGAACATCGCGTCGTACATGCTCGCGGCCGGGCTGACGGAAGAGGGCATGTCGCCGTGGCAGGCGGTGTTCACGGTGTTGCTCGGCAACATGATCGTGCTGGTGCCGATGCTGCTGATCGGACATGCGGGCGCGAAGCACGGCATTCCGTATGCGGTGCTCGTGCGCTCGTCGTTCGGCACGCAGGGCGCGAAACTGCCCGCGATGCTGCGCGCGATCGTCGCGTGCGGCTGGTACGGCATCCAGACGTGGCTCGGCGGCAGCGCGATCTATACGCTGCTCAATATCCTGACGGGCAATGCGCTGCACGGCGCGGCGCTGCCGTTCCTCGACATCTCGATCGGACAGCTCGCGTGTTTTCTCGCGTTCTGGGCGTTGCAGATCTACTTCATCGTGCACGGTACGGATTCGATCCGCTGGCTCGAAAGCTGGTCCGCGCCGATCAAGGTCGTGATGTGCATCGCGCTGGTGTGGTGGGCGACGTCAAAGGCGGGCGGCGTCGGCTCGATGCTTTCCGCGCCTTCGCAGTTCGCGCCCGGCGGCAAGAAGGAAGGACTGTTCTGGCTCACGTTCTGGCCGGGACTCACCGCGATGGTCGGCTTCTGGGCGACGCTCGCGTTGAATATCCCTGACTTCACGCGTTTCGCGAGGACGCAGCGCGACCAGATCGTCGGGCAGACGATCGGCTTGCCGGTGCCGATGGCGTTGCTGTCGGTGATCTCCGTGGTCGTGACGTCGGCGACGGTGGTGATCTACGGCAAGGCGATCTGGGATCCCATCGACCTGACGAGCCGCATGACGGGCATCGGCGTCGGCGTGGCGCTCATCATCCTCACGCTCGACACGATGTGCTGCAATCTCGCGGCGAATCTCGTTGGACCTGCGTACGACTTTTCGAGCCTGTGGCCCAAGGGTATTTCGTATCGTACGGGCGGGTTGATCACGGCAACCATCGCGATCGTGATGATGCCGTGGAAGATTCTCGCGACGACGCAAGGCTATATCTTCACGTGGCTCGTCGGCTATTCGGCGCTGCTCGGTCCCGTTGCGGGCATCCTGATGGTCGATTACTTCTTCATTCGCGGCACGCGGCTCGACCAGCACGAACTCTTCGACGAGAACGGCGAATACAGCTACACAGGCGGCTGGAACATGGCCGCTGTCGTTGCGCTCGTGATCGGCGTGCTGCCGAATCTGCCGGGCTTTCTGCATACCGCGTTTCCCGCATCGTTCCCGAACGTGCCTGGGATCTTCAATACGCTCTACACGTATGCGTGGTTCGTGGGACTCGCGCTGGCTTCCATCGTGTACGGCACGTGGATGAAGATGCGGCGCAGTCCGGGCGCGAGCATGGCGAGCGCATAGTCCGGTTTCGATATTCGAAGGAGGAGGCAACCGATGACAACTCTCATTCGCGGCGGGATGGTGATCGATTCGGATCGCACGCATAGAGCCGACGTGCTGATCGCGGACCCGCAAGAGGGCGGCACGATCCTGCAGATCGATCGCACGATCGATCCGCCCGCAGGCGCGAGCATCGTCGACGCACACGATCAGTACGTGATGCCGGGCGGTATCGATCCGCACACGCATATGGAACTGCCGTTCATGGGCACGACGGCAAGCGACGACTTCTTTACGGGCACGGCGGCGGGGCTGTCGGGCGGCACGACGAGCATTATCGACTTCGTGATTCCAAGCCCGAAGCAGCCGCTGATGGACGCATTCAGGGAGTGGCGCGGCTGGGCCGAAAAAGCCTCTGCCGATTACGGTTTTCATGTAGCCGTGACGTGGTGGGACGACTCTGTGTATCGCGACATGGGGACGCTCGTGCACGAGCACGGTGTGTCGAGCTTCAAGCACTTCATGGCCTACAAGAACGCGATCATGGCCGACGACGAAGTGCTTGTGAACAGCTTCTCGCGTTCGCTGGAACTCGGTGCGCTGCCGACCGTGCACGCGGAAAACGGCGAACTCGTATTCCAGCTGCAGAAGCAGTTGCTGGCCAAGGGCTTTAGGGGGCCGGAGGCGCATCCGTTGTCGCGTCCACCCGAAGTGGAAGGCGAAGCCGCGAATCGCGCGATCCGTATTGCGCAGGTGCTTGGCGTGCCTGTGTACATCGTGCATGTGTCGGCGAAAGAGGCTGTCGAAGCGATTTCACGTGCGCGCAACGAAGGTCAGCGGGTCTTTGGCGAAGTGCTGCCGGGGCATCTGGTGATTGACGAAAGCGTGTATCGCGATCCCGACTGGACGCGTGCCGCTGCGCACGTGATGAGCCCGCCGTTTCGCACGAGCGAGCATCGCGAGGCGTTGTGGCGCGGCTTGCAGTCGGGCCAGTTGCATACGACGGCCACTGATCATTGCGTGTTCTGCGCCTCGCAGAAGGCGATGGGCCGCGAGGACTTCACGAAGATTCCGAACGGGTGTGGCGGGGTCGAGGACCGGATGTCGGTGTTATGGCATGAAGGCGTGAATAAAGGGCGTATTACGCCGAATGAGTTTGTGCGCATTACTTCGGCGAATGCAGCGCAGATTTTTAATCTTTATCCGCGCAAGGGCGCCGTGCAGGTCGGCGCGGATGCAGATCTCGTTATCTGGGATCCTGCTGGTACCAGGACGATCTCCGTCAAGACACATCATCAGAAGGTCGACTTCAATGTGTTTGAAGGGATGACGGTGCAGGGTGTCGCTGTGCATACTTTTACGCGGGGTGCGCATGTGTGGGCGGATGGGGATCTGCGCGCCCAGCGCGGTGCGGGTATGTATTTGAAGCGTCCTCCAAATGCGGCTTACTATGACGCTGTGCGCGTGGCTAACAGGCTCAAGGAGCCGCATCCTGTTGAGAGATAGTTTTCTGGTTTTTGCTGCGCTGGCGTCCGCGATTTCGTGGTTCGCATCCGCGTTGTCGTATCGGTGCTTCAGGCGTTGCCCCTGTGCGGGGCGGCACCTACTTTTCTTTGCAGCGGCAAAGAAAAGTAGGCAAAAGAAAGCCGCTCACCCCGCCAGTTCTTGTGTTTGCCTGCGGGCCCCCGACGGGTCCCGCACTCCACACGGCAACGCGCTATCCCATGTGCGTTGCCAACGTCTTTAACCGGCGCATCACCCTCTCCAGTCACCCGTAGTGCAGCCAGCGGCGGCGATCTGTCTGCGCCGCCCAGGTGGCAAACTGTGTGTAGCTTGTCGCACATTGCGCGTTGGCGCTTCTACGACACCGATCCCGCTTTTCCGTCCGGAGTGGCGCACTTCCATCGCGACGGCCTACACACCGTTTGCCACCTGGGCGGCCGGGGACTTTCTGGTAACGCGTTCCGTGACGCGGGCATGCGGAGCGGGTGAGGCGTGAGTTAGCACGCTGGCAACGCGCGTGAGACAGTGCGTAGCCGCGTGAAGTGCGGGACCGGTTGGGGGCCCGCAGGCAACAACAAGAACTGGCGGTGTTAGCCCGCTTTCTTTGCTTACTTTCTTTGCGGCGGCAAAGAAAGTGAGTGCCGCCCCGCACAGGGGCAACGCGTGAAGTACGGATACGAAACCGCGGATGCCAGCGCTAGCTAATACCATCTCGCCCCGCGAACGCAAACCAACGGATGCGAGCGCAAAAGCCTGAATCAGAAAAGGCGCTGCCAGCAAAAATAACCCCAAAAGCACCCGCACCCACAACCCCGTATACTTACGTATTTCGCCACACCATATTCCGCCGCAGCATATCGATGCGGCCCAAAATGCGTTGTGGAAATAAAGCCCGTTTGCTACAGTCCGCCCACGCAACCGGACGCGCAGTCCGGAAGACACAAAACGAACCACGGAGCACACCCTATGAAGTCGATTCGATCCCTTCTGCTGATCGGCCTGCTGCAGGTCGCGACGGCCACGGCCGCGTTCGCCGCCGACGACCTCGCGAAGATCAAGTCCGCCGGCGCCTTCAAGATCGGCACGGAAGGCACGTACGCGCCGTTCACGTTCCATGACGCGTCGAACCAGCTGACGGGCTTCGACGTCGAGATCGGCCGTGCGATCGCGCAAAAGCTGGGCGTGAAGGCTGAGTTCGTCGAAGGCAAATGGGATGGCCTGATCGCCGGTCTCGACGCGAACCGCTACGACGCCGTGATCAACGAAGTGGCCGTCACCGACGCGCGCAAGCAGAAGTACGACTTCTCGGAGCCGTACATCGTCTCGCACGCGGCGCTGATCGTCCGCTCGGACAACAGCGCAATCAAGGGTTTCGACGACCTGAAGGGCAAGAAATCGGCGAATACGCTGACCAGCAACTTCGGCAAGATCGCTGCCGCTCACGGCGCGGAAGTGGTGCCCGTGCAAGGCTTCAACGAATCGATCGATCTGCTCACGTCGGGCCGCGTCGACGCGACGGTCAACGACTCGCTATCGTTTCTCGACTTCAAGAAGCACAAGCCTGACGCAAAGGTGAAGATCGCTGCCGTCGATACGGCGTCGGATAGCTCGGACCACTCGGCCGTGCTGATCCGCAAGGGCAATCCGGAACTGCAGGCCGCCATCAACAAGGCACTCGCAGAGATCAAGGCGGACGGCACGTACGCGAAGATCTCCGAAAAGTACTTCGGCAAAGACGTTTCCAAGTAAGCAGAAGGCGAGCCTGAATCATGCCTGCATGGTTGCACCTGATGGGTGACTCGCTATGGCCGCTGCTGTATGCGGGTCTCGTGTTCACCGTGCCGTTGACGCTCGTGTCGTTTGCGATCGGGCTGGCGCTCGCGTTCATCGTCGCACTGGTCCGCCTGTTCGGACCGAAGTGGTCGGTGGCGATCGTGCGCTTCTATGTGTGGCTGTTTCGCGGCTCGCCGTTGCTCGTTCAGCTGTTCGTCATCTTCTATGGCTTGCCGAATGTCGGGATCGTGCTCGATCCGCTGACGGCCGCCATCATCGGCTTCTCGCTGAACGTCGGCGCGTACAACTCGGAAGTGATCCGCGGCGTGATCGAGTCGATTCCGAAAGGGCAGTGGGAAGCTGCGTACTCGATGGGCATGACGCGCGCGCAGGCGTTGCGCCGCGCCATTCTTCCGCAGGCCGCGCGCGTCGCGTTGCCGCCGCTGTCGAACTCGTTCATCGCGCTCGTGAAGGATACGTCGCTCGCCGCCGTGCTGACGGTGCCGGAAATTTTCCAGGCCGCGCAGCGCATCGCATCGGTGACCTACGAGCCGCTGATTCTCTATACGGAAGCCGCGCTGATCTATCTGGTGTTCAGCTCGGTGCTGTCGTCCGCGCAAGTGCGCCTCGAACGCCGCTTCGGCCGTCACGCGCTTTTCACATCGGGTAACTGAACGATGATCCGCCTCGAAAAAATCGAAAAGTATTTCGGCGATCATCGCGTGCTGAACAGCGTCGATCTGAAGCTCGAACAGGGCAACGTGACGGCGCTGATCGGACCGTCGGGCAGCGGCAAGAGCACGCTGCTGCGCTGCGTGAACCTGCTCGAAATTCCCGAAGCGGGATCGCTCGAACTCGGCGACCAGCGCATCCAGTTCAGGCTTACGGAAAAGCCCTCGAAGGAAGCCGTGCTCGCCATTCGCCGCCGCACGGGCATGGTGTTCCAGAACTTCCAGCTGTTCCCGCACCGCACGGTGATCGAGAACGTGATGGAAGGGCTCATCACCGTCCAGAAGTGGAATCGTGAACGCGCGCGGGTCCGCGCGCTCGAACTGCTGGAGAAGGTCGGCATCGCGCACAAGGCCGACGCGTGGCCTGTCACGCTGTCGGGCGGACAACAGCAGCGCGTGGCGATTGCCCGCGCGCTCGCACCTTCGCCGGAAGTGCTGCTGTGCGACGAGCCGACGTCCGCGCTCGATCCCGGCCTTGCCGCGGAAGTGGTCGAAGTGCTGCGCCAGCTCGCGAAAGAAGGCATGACGATGCTGATGGCGACGCACGATCTGCGGCTTGCGGCATCGATCGCGCGCAACGTGGTGTTTCTCAGCAACGGCTCGATCGTCGAGCAGGGCCGTTCGCGCGACATCTTCACGCAACCGAAAGAAGCCGAAACGGCGACGTTCGTGTCGACGCTCACGCAGAGCCTGCCGGACAGCTGGGAAGACTGAGCGCTGCTCGCGCGCGGCTCATATCTAGGGCGCCTGCGGGCGCCCTTTGCTTTTGGCGCGACGCTCGGCGCTTCATGCTCGAGGCGGCGAGCCAGGCTACAATGGCCGTCGCCCTGAACCACGGAATATCGATGAAACTCCGCACGCCTGTTATCGCATGTTGCATGGCAGCCGCCGCTTTGTCCGCGGGATGCGCGGCCATGTACAAGAACACGAGTGCATGCGAGGAGACGATGCGGCAGTCGGCGAAAGAACTCTCCGCCGACGACATGCTGACGATTCATCACACGGGCACGGGCATCCACGGCAGCCGTGTCGTCGTCGAAGGCACGCTCGAGCATCCGCAGACGGCATCCGAAGCGGCCGCCGCCACACCGCCCAATACGAACGTCATCGAAGCTGGCTTGCTTGCGCCCGTCACGGCGGCCATTGCGAAGGCCCGGCCGCACAGGACCGTGGTACCCGCGGCAGCGGAGTGCACCTACGACGCGAACGGCCAGAGCACGTTCCGCTGGCTCGCACCCTCGCGCCTCGTGAAGGACACGCCCAAGGGCGACCAGGCGCAGTCCGGCGAGTGATCTGAGCGGCGCTGCGGCGGGCATGCTGCAATGCACCCGCAGTTCCCGAACCCTCATGCTAGGATTTCTGCGTGCAATGCAGAGGTCAGGAGGGCAGCATGGACGGCTTCGTCAGGCATCAGATCGAAGGCGCATCCGTCGATATCGACGTCATCCCCGCCACGCCGCGCGGCTACTGCGCGCGCTTTCGCATCTTCCGCGATGCCGCCGACAAACCTGAATGGCATCAGGTTCACGTCTCCGGCAGTGTGTTCGACACCCCCGAAGAGGCCGAGGAGGCCGCGCGTTCGATGGCGCTCGAACAGGTGCTCGCCGGCGGCCTTTCGTAGCTTCCCAGGCTTCGAAGGCGCCCGGCGCGGGCATTCCTGTTCGCGGGCGGTCAAGTCCCCTGGCGCGCGTATAGCGCGCCTTTCTCTCGTCCATTTCCTTCGCCCGACACGGCGCGTCGATACGCATGCCGTCTGACGGGCGTCGCGTTCGCGAATCGAATTATTCCGACTTTGGGAGTTTTCTTGTATTGACCTTCGCATCGTCTCCGTAGGATTTGCCTGTCGTAACCGACATCGAAGAAGTGACGGTACGTAGGAGGCATCCCTGACGGTCGTAGGTGCAATCGCTGATTGAATACCGTATCCCTATTGATTCGGTGTCCGAAGCAATTGCACGAACAGCCTGGCGGGTGCCGCGTTTTGGGGAGAGAAGTGGTTTCTTGCAGCAAGGTTTTGAATGAGCAATTTGCAGAGCGGATTGGGTATTGAGCGGAAACGTGCGTGCGTCGGCATGGCTGTAGCAGTGAGTCTGGGGGCAGCGGCGTGGTCGCCCGCCGTGCTCGCGGCCGCCGTCACCGATTACATCGCGGTGAGCACCAACGTCATGACGGGCACGCCGACAGCGGTCTCGAATGAACTGAACACGATGGCCATCGGGCCGTCCGCGAACGCGTCGGGCAGCAACGCGCTCGCAGTCGGGGCGGGAGCCGGAGCCGTCCGCATGGGATCGACGGCGGTCGGTACACGTACTGCGGCGTTGGCCATCAACTCGACGGTCATCGGCTATAGCGCGTCGACGGGTTTCAATGCAGACAGGGCGGTCTCGATCGGCTACATGGCGTCTGCGGATGGAGCGGATGCGCTCAGTTTCGGCTCGCTGTCGATAGCGAACGGTCAACGTTCCGTGGCGATCGGCGTGAATGCGTTCGCCGGCACAGCTGGCACGGACGGACTTGCGTTGGGATCCGGCAGTTCGGCGGTGGCGAGCGGCGCAGTCGCGTTGGGCGCCAACGCGAAGGCCGACCGGGCGAACACGATATCGGTGGGCAATGCGACGCTGCAGCGCCAGATCGTCAACGTCGCGGCGGGAACGGCGGACACCGACGCGGTCAACGTCGGCCAGTTGCGCGGCGCGGTATCCTCAGGACTGGCCGACACCGTGATGTACGATTCGTCGGCGCACGACAGGGTAACGCTGGGCGGTGCGACAGCGAGTGCGCCTGTGCAACTCGCCAATGTGGCCAACGGTGCCGTCGCGGCTGCCAGCCAGGACGCGGTCAACGGCAGTCAGCTGCATGGTCTGGGCGTATCCGTAGCTTCGGCGCTCGGCGGCGGTGCGTCTGTGGCGACGGACGGCTCGGTGGTCGCGCCGAGCTATCGCGTGGGCGGCAGCGTGTTTCGTAACGTCGGCGACGCGCTGGGTAATCTCGATGGCCGCGTCGCCAGCAACACCAGCGCGATCAACGACCTCAACGTCGCGCTAGGCAATGTGATCAACAACGGTATCGAGGCGCGCTTCTTTCATGCGAATTCGACGCTTGCTGATTCGCTTGCGACGGGCGCCGATTCCGTTGCGATCGGCGGCGGCGCGCAGGCTTCGTTTTCGAACTCGGTCGCGCTCGGCGCCAATGCGGTGGCAGATCGCGCCAACTCGGTCTCGGTCGGCTCGGCAGGTAGCGAGCGGCAGATCACGCATGTTGCCGCAGGCACGGCCGACACCGATGCCGTCAACGTTGCGCAGTTGAAGCAGGCCGGGCTTGTCGACGGCAATGGCCATCTGGTGAGCGCGGTGGTGTACGACAACACGAGCGGACAGGTCGATTACTCGAGCGTGACGCTGGGGCAGGGCGTGATGGGTGGAACGGTGATCCACAATCTGGCCAACGGCGTGCTGGCCAGCGACGCCGTCAACCTTTCCCAATTGAACGATGCGATCGGGCGCATTGCCAACGCGCAGATCCAGGGCACTCCATCGCCATTCGTGAGCGCGAATGGAGACGCAACGTCGGAAGCGGCGTCCGCGACGGGCACGCACGCTACGGCGGTGGGCGCGGCCGCCATCGCAAATGGCGATCAGGCAACGGCAATCGGCGGCGGTGCGCAGTCGAACGCCGCTGCGTCTACAGCGATCGGTGCGCAAGCTGTCGCGAACGGCGCTAACGCGTCGGCCTTTGGCACGGGTAGCCAGGCGCTCGCTAGCGGGGCCGTCGCGGTGGGCGCGGGCTCGGTCGCGGATCGGGCGAATACCGTATCGGTCGGTCAGGTGGGCAGCGAGCGGCAGATCGTCAACGTCGCGCCGGGCACACGCGGCACAGATGCCGTCAATCTGAACCAGTTGAATGCAGCCGTTAATCAAACCTACCAGTCGATTCACGATCTCGATAGAAGCACGCGCCAGGGCATCGCGTCCGCTTCCGCTTTGCAGATCGTCACGCCCTATCTGCCGGGACGCACGACGCTCAACGCCGGTGTCGCAGCTTATCGTGGGCAAGCGGCATTCGGGCTGGGTGTCTCGCGCTGGGATGAGAAGGGGACGATCAATTTCAATGCGGGTATTGCGTCGGCGGGCAGCAACAGCACGATTGTGCGTGCCGGGATCGGCATCGTGCTCGGCAACTGATCGCGATCGGAAGGCTGGCGTGGTGTTCAGGGAAACCGCGCCAGCTTTCGAGCGAAGGGAGGTGAGAAGCGGTGCATGGATACCGATGCGTGCCTAGAACGCGTAGTACGGCCCGCGGCCAGCGGAAGTCAGCCGTGATTCGATCGCCGTGTAGACACGGCGGCCAAAGAAGAACGGCAGTCCCCAGTCGAACGCATTCGAAGGTCCGCCGAGGTTGTCGAACGCATAGTTTTGCGTGGCGAACAGCGTCTGTGCATTAGCGATCGAGAAAACCGGCGATGCCGAGGCGCCATCGGTTCCCGAGAGGGTGGCCGTCAGCGTTTGTGTCGACGCGGGACACCACCAGAAACCGCAACGCGCGAGCGTCGCACTCGGGAAGAACAGGCCATTCGATCCGCTATCGATAAAGCTCTGCGAATACGGTTGTCCATTGAGAGAGGTTGTCACGTAGCCCGTGATGGTGTTGGCTTTCAGGACGGTGGCGCTGCCCAGCGTGTTGTTGGCTTGCGTGCCGATGCCGAAGATCATCGATCCATTGACGGTCGCGGCGCCGTTCGGCCCAACAGCAGGCAGGTCGATCACGACGCCGTTGTTGTCGAGTGCAAAGCGGCTGATGGGATTGACTACCTGTTGATCGAGCGGCTGGGTGGTCGAAGTGCACGCACCCGCCCCATCGCAGGCGTAGTACCAGCGCGGCAAGGCCGACGCGATGCAGGCACCGCCGCAATCGGCCGAGAACAGGCCGATGCCGAGAATGCCGTTCACGCGCAGCGCGCTGGGCGTCATCATCGGCAGGCCCGATGCGGCGCAGTCGGAGGGGACGGTGGGAACGGTCGGATCGCCGATCACCTGGATCGGAATGCCGGCGGCGAGTTGGCCGGCCATGCGGACGTCGGCGGTCCGCACAGCGCCCCACGTGAAGCCGGTGCCGAAGACGCTGCATTCCGCGCTGATGTTGCTCGTCGCTCCTGCAGGTGCAGCCGCGGATACGGCCGAAAGCGCGAGGCTGGCGGGCAGTTGCGAGGCGAGCACGCGCAAGCCTTGTGAGCCCGTGTCGACTTGAACGTTATCGATCGTCACGCAGTTGGCGGTGCCGGGCGCGCAGATCGATACGCTCGTCGTGAGCATGTTGCGGGTCTGCGTGGGCGTCGTTGTGACGACTATCGGATGGACGTTGGGGACCGTCGATTGCGGCACGGTGGCAATTGGCGAGCTGTCCGCTACGGGCGCGCTGGCCGTAGGCGTGCTGCTGGCAGACGGTGGCGCGGCCGTCGTTTGGGGCGGCGTGCCGGAGGCGCCCGAACCGCTGCCGCCGCAGCCTGGCAGCGCAAAGGCCACGGCGAGCGCAACCAGCGCCATAGCGGTGGCCTGCGCGAATCGGACAGCATATGTCAAAGCGCTCGTCATCATCGTGGCCTTGTCAGCGCAGATCGGCGGTCGAAAAGCCGCTCGGCACGGCGGCGGGCAGCCAGGCTCGGCCCACATAGCTGCGCATCTGTCCGCCGGATTCGACGACGACATCCGGCTGTTCGACGCGCGACGCGTGAAGATGACCGAACGCGCTCAGTTGCGTCGCCGCTTTCGCGCGATATCCGTCTGCATACGGACCCAGCAATCGCGCAAGGTCCGGCATGGTTGGACCTTGCCATGCGTAGGCGAAGATCAGGCCATTGCAGGTGGCGTACTCGTTGATGGTCGTGCCGCCAGTATCGACAGTCGACCGAACCTGGACCCTGCTACCCGGCGCTGCGTGCCCTGCGCAGTTTTCGCCGGCCTGCAGTGCGTAAGTCGTGCCGCCGAGTTCGGCGCGCGCATCGCACGCGGCCAGCGTGTTTGCGCACAACGCGAACGTGGCCGAGGCCGCGACGGCGATGGCGCGATGCGTGTCGTTCAGTGTCATGCTGCGTCTCCCTGAAGGTCCTCGAACGTTTTTGAGATCGTTTTTTCAAGATATCACCGGGGTTTTGAGGCGCGATCTGCCGAAGCGGGAAGAGCAGGTGCTCATCTCAAAAGGCGGAAGGCCGCTTGCTCAGTTTTGAGTAAGAGAATCAAGGGATTAGATGTGAATCGACAGTGCGGGCAAAGACACGGAAAACTGTGGCGAATCGTTAAATTTTGGGCGGATAGGTGGCCTGAAATGCCGGTCCGCCGATTCATTGTGAGATGATGCGGGCGGCTTTTTGCGTCGCGGGGCCGGCATGCGCCAAAGTTCGCCATTCGAACTCAGTGGCGAGACGCCGGTCGACGCAAAAATGGCCGCAATCAGGCCGCGAGCGAAATCGCGAGAAGGCGAGGTAACGCCTGCTTTTTGCACTTCGCCTCGCCGGGCCGGTAAAATGATGGGTTAGTCCACGGACATGCCGTGGCGTAGCGGAAGGATTCCCAGAACATGACTGAACTTCGTCTCACCAAGCGGTTTGCAGCATTGCTGATGGCAGGCGGTCTGGTCGCCGGCTGCGGCACGTCGTCGCCGACCAAAATCGACTACAAGAGCGACTCGAAATCGAAGGAAGTGTCACTCGCTGTTCCGCCGAACATGATCGAGGAAACCGCGGATCAGCGTTCGCTCCCGCCGCAAAGCGGTCAGACGTCGCTGTCCACGCTGCAGCAGGTGCAGAGCGAGGCGCCGGCCACTGCGTCCGTCGCGCCCGCCGTCAGTGGCATGCATATCCAGCGCGACGGCACGGAAAGCTGGCTGGTGCTCGACAACCAGAGCCCGGAAAAGGCCTGGCCGCAAATCCGCCGCTTCTGGCAGGAACAAGGCTTTCTGCTGGTCGTCGATCAGCGCGACAAGGGCGTGATGGAGACGGACTGGAACGAAACGCACCCGTCCATCAACGACGGCCTGATCCGCAGCACGCTGTCGAAGGCGATGGGCAATTCGTACGTCACGGCTGAGCGCAACAAATACCGTACGCGTCTCGAAGCGGCGCCGAATGGCGGCACGTACGTGTTCATCAGCCAGAAGGGGCTGCGTGAAGCACTGAGCGGCGCGAACAACGACACAAGCAAGTGGGAACCGAAGCCGAACGACCCCGCACTCGAAACCGAATACCTGAAGCGTCTGATGGCGACGCTGGCCAAGAACGACACGGGCACGCGCACCGCGAATGCGACAACCGTCGCGGCTGTCTCGCCGGCCGGTTCGCAAACGGCGCCGAATGCCGCGACGAGCGGCGCGAAATCGGCGGCGGCAGCCACGGCTGCGGCGAACGTCTCGCTGGCCGCACAGCAGCCCGTGCGCGACGTGTCGTCCACCGAGACGTCGGCCCAATTGTCGTCCACGGAACTGACGCTGGGCGAGCCGTATGACCGCGCGTGGCTGCGCGTCGGTCTCGCGCTCGATCGCAGCAACTTCACCGTCGACGATCGCGATCGCACGCGTGGCCTGTACTTCGTGCGCTACGTCGATCCGAAGGACATGTCGTCGGCGGAGCAGGGCTTCTGGAGCCAGGTGTTCCACGGCCGCAAGGAAAAGGTCGCCAAGCAATATCGCGTGAACGTGCGCGCGGTGACGCCGAACCAGACGCGCATCGCTGTCGTCGACGACAAGGGTGAGATCGATTCGTCGTCGCAAGCGAAGCAGATCATGTCGCTGATGGTCGATCAACTGCACTGACGGACACGCTGCGCATCTTGCGCAGCAACGCAAAAAAAGCCCGCGTGACGGATTCGTCACGCGGGCTTTTTTATCGCCGTCGCGCCGGGTGTCGGCAGCGTTCTCCAGCGAAAGCAAAGTGCGCGTGCATGCGTTTTGCTGGGATGTCGATCGAGACAGCCGCCACGACGAGACCGGCCATGTTCGACGTCATACCGTACTGGATGTGGGTTGTGAGCCTGATCGTGCTCGCCGTGATGTGCGGCGCGGTGCTGTCATCTCGTGAGTCGGGCCATCGCACCCGGCGCAGTCAACCCAGTTCGCGCAAATTCCGATGATCGCGGCATACACGGGGCCGTCTTGTTTCGCCGCGTCCCGGCGTCTGCCATTCTTCAAATCAGATCAGCAGCTTACGGGGCGCGCGTTGATGCGCGCCAAACGGAGGGCCCCCAACTCAGCACCGCTCGCTGACCCGTCGTCCGCCGAAGCCCGGGATACGCTTGATGACGCCCGTCGCCAGTGCCGTGCCGACGAGAATCACCGCGCAGCCCTCGACCATCCCCATCGATACGCGTTCGCCCAGAAACAGCGCACCCCACAGAATGCCGAAGATGGGAATGACGAACGTCACGGTAATCGCGCGGGCCGGACCCGCGACGGCGATCAGGTGGAAAAACAGCATGTAGGCGATGCCCGTGCAGGCGACGCCCAGCGCGATCACGGAACCCCACGCCTTCATCGACGGCGCGGCTGCGGGCCATGACGCAACTGCGAGCGGCAGCAGCACGATGGTCGCGCCGATCATCGTGCCCGTCGCGACAGTGAGCGCATCGACGCCCGTCAGATGCTTTTTCGTGTAGCTGGCGGCGATCCCGTAGAGGAGCGTCGCGCCGAGCGCCGCGGCCGCCGCGAGCGCCGTCGTCGCGGGCGAGATGTTGGTGCCGCCCGGCGTGGCGATCTGATCCCAGACCAGCATCAGCACGCCGGCGAAGCCGATCACGAGACCGACGCTGCGCAGCGCGCTCAGGCGGTCCTTGAGCCATACGAAGGCGACGAGCGCGCCCCACAGCGGCGTGGTCGCGTTGATCACGGAGGTGACGCCCGCCGACAGCGTGATTTCCGCATACGCGAACAGACAGAACGGCGCGGCCGAATTGAGAATGCCGACCACGAGCAGCGGCAACGCGCGCGTGCGCAGCGTCGCGGCCGACTCGCGCAGCGGACGCCGAGCGACGAGCACAACCAGCAGGAACAGGGCGCCGATGCCGACGCGCAGCGCCATCAGCGGCGCGACGCCAAAATCGCCGACCCCGACGCGGATGAACAGGAACGACGCGCCCCATAGCGCGGCGAGGATCAGAAGCTGGAAGACGTTGACTGGATTCATCGTGAGGGTGTCGCGCGCAGTTGAGTCGCGATGCGTACGCATGTTAACACCCGGCTTACGAGCGTCGTTTCACGATGGAATGAAATAGCAAGAATCGGCAACCGGGCGGCGGGGACGAGGTCTATCGCGCCCGCGCGCCATGCGCGCAGAAGAACATGAAGCGGGCGCGCGCAGGCCGCGCCCGCTTCCGTGTCGCAAGCAGGCCTTCAGTGCGGAATCATCCACTGCAGCACGTTCTGCTGCAGCCAGACGAGAATGCCGAGCAGCACGGTCAGCAGGATCGAATGCTTGAAGGTCTTTGCGAACACGTAGCCTTCCTTGCCTTTGAGATCGGTCGTCGCGACGCCCGTCGAGATGTTCTGCGGCGAGATCATCTTGCCCATCACGCCGCCCGACGAGTTCGTCGCGGCCATCAGCACCGGGTTCAGGTTCAGCTGGTTGGCGGCCACCACCTGCAGATTGCCGAACAGCGCATTGCCCGACGTGTCGCTGCCCGACAGGAACACGGCCACCCAGCCGAGGAACGCCGACACCAGCGGGAAGAACGCGCCGACGGACGCCACGCCGAGCCCCAGCGTGTAGTTCATCCCCGAGTAGTTCATCAGGTACGCGAGGCCGACGATGGTCGCGACCGTCAGAATGGCGATGCGCGTCTGCACCCACGTATCGACGATCGCGCGGCCGAAATCGGCCGGCTTCAGACGGACGACGAACGCCGTGATGATCGACGCGACGAGAATGGCCGTGCCCGTCGCGAGCGGCTGGAAGTCCCAGATCGCGCCATACGGTGTGTTGTACAACGTGATGTAGACGGCTTTGTCGAGACCCGGCCACGGCACCTTCACGTCGCCGATCATGAAGATCTTCGCGATCGTCCAGACGATCACGACGGCCGACACGATCAGCCACGGATACCAGCCCTGCGTGCCCGTAATCTTGCCGCGCGTCTCGTTCACGCGATCGACGTTGATGGCGAACGCGGGATCGGCGGCGGGGCGCCAGACGCGCAGGAAGGCGATGGTCAGGATCAGCGACACCAGCGAGGAGAGCACGTCCGTCAGGCTGTAGTTGATGAAGTTCGACGTCACGAACTGCGTGAGCGCGAAGCTTCCACCAGAGACGAGCAGCACGGGCCAGACGCGCAGCATGTTGCGGAAGCCCGCATACACGCCGATCACGTAAAACGGCAGCAGCAGCGCGAAGAACGGCAGCTGGCGGCCGACCATTTTTGCGAGGGCATCGGTAGGCAGGTGCGTGACCGCGCCGAGCACCGTGATCGGCACGCCGAGCGCGCCGAACGCAACGGGCGCCGTGTTGAAGATCAGCGTGAAGGTCAGTGCTTCGAGCGCGGGGAAGCCGAGCAGGATCAGCAGCGAGCTGGTGATCGCGATCGGTGTGCCGAAGCCCGAAATGCCTTCGAACAGCGCGCCGAACGAGAAGCCGATCACGACCAGCACGATGCGGCGGTCGTTCGGCAGATTGTCGATCATCCACATGCGGAAGGCCGCGAAGCGTCCCGAATACTGCGCGATGTTGTACAGCAGGATCGCCGTCACGACGATCCACATCACCGGCCAGCAGGCGAACACGGCGCCTGCCGCGACCGAGTTGAGCGCGAGTCCGACGGGAAACTGCCAGCCGAAAATCGCGATCAGCAGGCCGACCACGAGACCGGCCAGCGAGGCCTGCCATGCCGGGCGCCGCGCCCAGCCCAGCAGCACGAGCACGACGATGATGGGCAAAGCGGCAACGATGAACGATGGCAACAGCGAGTTGCCGATGGGCGTCAATAGCTGGTGAAACATCACGTCTCCTTCGTTGTTGTTCGATTCGACGCGAAGACTGCGCCTACGCGGCGAAGCGGCAGGGCTGGACGGATGAAGGCGGCGCCCGTTGCGTAGTGGGAACGCGGAAACGGAAGGCGCCGGATTGCGTAATTAAACAGGTGTTGCACTGGCAACCGCAAGCATAGAGCGATGGCGGATACAGTCAAGCAGGGAAAACGCAGGAAGGTGTTGCGGGAATAGAAGTGCCGGCTGGTTCGTAGCGGCCTCGCGAGCCACTACGAATGGATGCGGAGTGCTGGGAATAGCACCGCGGAGTCAATGCCAGCGTCGGCCGCCGCCGCCACCGCCACCCCATCCGGAATGCATGCCGCCGCCCTGTGAATTCCCCCACGAGGCATGGCCGTAGTGGGCGCCGCCGCCCGAATAGGGATGGCCATAGTATCCCCCGCCATGGCCATAGTACCCGCCGTGGCCGTAGTAGCCGTGGTTCCAGTGGGTGTAATGGTTCCAGTAGCCATAGTGGCCCCAGTAGCCGTGATGGCCGTACGCGCAGCATCCGCCGACGAACGCGAAGCTGAACGACACCGACGGCCACCAGTAGCCCGGCCACGCGTAGCCATAGTACGGATACGGGTAAGCGTACGGATAGGCGATCGGATAGTACGCAGGCGCGCCATACGGCGGCGCGGCGGGCGCCACGTTATAGGCGGGCGGCTGCGTAGCGGGCGAGGTGCCGTCGCCGGGCATCGTGAATTCGGTTTGGGGACTCTGCGGTGTGCCGTCGGGACCGACGGGTATGGCCTGCTGTGTGGCGTCCGTTGGAACGGCAGCGTAGCCGGGATAAGCGGGGTAATAGCCGTAGCCCGGGTAGTAGCCGTACGGCGCGTAGTAATAACAGCCTGACAGCAGCAGCGCTGCAACGGCGCTGGCGGCGCGCAGCGTTGCATCGAGCGGTTTCATGACGTGCTCCTCGCGATTCATGCGTGCAGCGAATGCTTTCGCGCGGAGCAGGAAGTCGGGCATAGTCGCAGCCGCGCTGTATCTCTTCAGAGTATGTCAGCGCAGCGCGGATGGCACCGCAAAGTGGTAACGGCGTATTTCAGTGGGTGTTTCCCGAGTCGGGAGGCGCGAAGACACACCCGATAAAACAGGACATGTCCGGCGCGTCCATGCGCGCCGGACTCTGCCCATCTCCCTTCGGCTTTCGAAGCTTCACGCAATGCAGCATCGTACTGCGTGAAGTTTCGAGGCCGTCTGCCTGCATCGCCTTCGATGGCGATTTGTCGTCATTCGTGTTGCGTGCGATCGCGTCATTGCGTTGATCGCACGTCGGTCAATGCCTCGTTACGCCGCTTGCCAGTTACTTGCCGACCTGATTGCCGATCACGCCGCCGACGGCCGCGACGCCGAGCGTCGACAGTGCATTGCCGCCGATGACCGCGCCCGCCGCACCGCCGACGCCCGCGCCGATCGCGGTATCGCGCTGTCGCCGGGTCATGCCGTCGCATGCGGAGAGACTTGCCACCACGGCCACGAGCGTGGCCAGCGCACCAATTCGATGGAAGGTTTTCATGATTCGACTCCCTGACGTTTTTATCGACGGGCTTCGCAAATTGCGCTCCCGATCGGGTGATTCGATGGTATCGCCGGGTGCCGTTTCTGTTTGTATGGGCTTGTCAGCAAAGTGTCGGTTTGGTAATCAAATGTTTCGACCTCTCGAATAATCACGGCATGACGTAAAAACACCCTGCGCGACGCCGCGCACGGCGGTAAAAAGCGCGCGCAAAAAAGCCCGCCTTCGAACAGCAGGCGGGCTTCGCTGTCAATCAGCCTCGACGGCCGGCGTCACTGCCGCTGGTAGATCTCCGCGCCGCTCTTGATGAACTCGACGGCCTTCACCTCCATGCCTTTCTTCAGCGCGTCCGTGTCGCTCATGCCTTCCTTCGCGGCGAAGTCGCGCACGTCCTGCGTGATCTTCATCGAGCAGAAGTGCGGGCCGCACATCGAGCAGAAGTGCGCGACCTTCGCCGAATCCTTCGGCAGGGTTTCGTCGTGGAATTCGCGCGCCTTGTCGGGATCGAGGCCGATGTTGAACTGATCTTCCCAGCGGAACTCGAAGCGCGCCTTGCTCAATGCGTTGTCGCGCACCTGCGCGCCCGGATGGCCCTTCGCCAGATCGGCGGCGTGCGCGGCGAGCTTGTACGTGATGATGCCCGTCTTGACGTCGTCCTTGTTCGGCAGGCCGAGGTGTTCCTTCGGCGTCACGTAGCAGAGCATCGCCGTGCCGAACCAGCCGATCATCGCCGCGCCGATGCCCGACGTGATGTGGTCGTAGCCCGGCGCGATGTCCGTCGTCAGCGGTCCGAGCGTGTAGAAAGGCGCCTCGTCGCACCAGTCCAGCTGCAGGTCCATGTTCTCCTTGATGAGCTGCATCGGCACATGGCCCGGACCTTCGATCATCACCTGCACGTCGTGCTTCCACGCGATCTGCGTGAGCTCGCCGAGCGTCTTCAGTTCGCCGAGCTGCGCTTCGTCGTTCGCGTCGTAGATCGAGCCGGGGCGCAGGCCGTCGCCCAGCGAGAAGCTGACGTCGTACGCCTTCATGATTTCGCAGATATCTTCGAAGTGCTCGTACAGGAACGACTCGCGATGATGCGCGAGACACCACTTCGCCATGATCGAGCCGCCGCGCGACACGATGCCCGTCATCCGGTTCGCCGTGAGCGGCACGTATTGCAGACGCACGCCTGCGTGGATCGTGAAGTAATCGACGCCTTGCTCGGCCTGTTCGATCAGCGTGTCGCGGAAGATTTCCCACGTCAGGTCTTCGGCCTTGCCGTTGACCTTTTCGAGCGCCTGATAGATGGGCACCGTGCCGATGGGAACGGGCGAATTGCGGATGATCCATTCGCGCGTTTCATGAATGTGCTTGCCCGTGGACAGGTCCATCACCGTATCGCCGCCCCAGCGGATCGCCCACGTCATCTTGTCGACTTCCTCGCCGATCGACGACGTCACGGCCGAATTGCCGATGTTCGCGTTGACCTTCACGAGGAAGTTGCGGCCGATGATCATCGGCTCGCTTTCCGGGTGATTGATGTTCGCCGGGATGATCGCGCGGCCCTTCGCCACTTCCTCACGCACGAACTCGGGCGTGATCTCCTGCAAACCGTTCGGCCCGAACGCGCTCGCGCCGAACGCCTGGCCGGGGTGCTGGCGGCCCATCATCGCGGCGAGCTTCGCGCCGTTCGGGCCGCTCGTCTTCAGGCTTTCCAGATACTCGGCGCGGCGCTGGTTCTCGCGGATCGCGATGTATTCCATTTCCGGCGTGATGATGCCTTGCTTCGCGTAGTGCATCTGCGAGACGTTCTTGCCGGCTTGAGCACGGCGCGGCGTGCGGTGCAGGCCGGGAAAGCGCAGCTGCGCGGTGGCGGGATCGGCGGCGCGCTCGCGGCCGTAATCGCTCGACAGGCCCTGCAGCGACTCCGTATCGCCGCGCGCCTCGATCCAGCGCTGGCGCAGTGCGGGCAGGCCGGCGCGGATGTCGATTTTCGCCTCGGGATCCGTGTACGGACCCGACGTGTCGTACACGTAGATGGGCGGATTCTTCTCGCCGCCGAAGCCCGTCGGCGTGTCGGCTTGCGTGATTTCACGCATCGGCACGCGGATGTCGGGTTGCGAGCCGGTCACGTAGACCTTGCGCGAGTTCGGCAGCGGCGCAACGGCGGCCTCGTCGACGTGCGCGTTCGCGGAAATGAATTTCGGATTGGCGTTCATGCGTCTTCTCCATGCAATTGTGGGGCGTTACAGCTACGCAGGAGAACGAGACGGAGGGGAAGTGGACCGGGTTCGCGCGAGGAGGGTGAGACGGTGCGGCAGGTGAAGCGGCGAGCCCGAACGCTTCCCTGCGCTGGCATTATCCAGATCAGGTTCAAAGGGTATTTCTCACCCACGCCGTGCGGTGCCGGGCCGGTTGCCCGTCGACGCACAACGCAGGACCCCCGCGTTAGCAGCGCACACGATAACCTGGCGGGCCGGGGTTTGGCAACTCGTCTCGATATTGAAGCGTCAGCGGTGCACCGCGTACCGGCCGACGGGCGCAGGAGGCGCATACGGCTGGCTTTCATGAAGATTGCGGCGTTGTCAGCCGCCGTGTCCGCGATGCAGTCCGCAATCTCATTCATGCCCGATGCGGGGCGTCATGATGAATGGGGGCGAGGGATTAATCAGTCAGCCTAAGCAACACATCCGGCGCGACCGTCACGTGCAGCAAATGCGCGGAGAGAGCGCCGCGATCGCCGCCCATTTCGAGTTTTCGTCTCCCTTGCAACGAAAGTTACGATTCTCTTGCCGAAGCGTTGTCCAGATATTGCATAATGCTCGGCGGCGCGCGATTCGCGCCCGTTGGCTGCTGTTGTTGCATTCTGCATCGAGAAAGCCATCAATTCGCGCCATTGACCTGGTGCTCCCTTGCTGTCCGACAACCGTTCGACTGTCGTCTACCGTTCTACTGCCATGCCAGCCCGCTTTGCCCCTCTTGCCGTGTCGCCGACGCGGCGTCTGCCGTCCCGTTCGTGCGTATTCAACGGGGCCGCGGCCCCAGCGCCGGCGCGGGCGGGCTGAACGTGGCGCTCAATCTTCCTGACCGTTTCCCGTTCCGCCTGCCGCAATCGCACGGCGGACAGATCGCGCTCGCGCTGGGCGTCGTCTATATCGTCTGGGGCTCGACGTACCTCGCCGTGCATGTCGCGCTCGGTTCGTTCCCGCCGCTTCTGATGTCGGGTCTGCGCAACTTTTTCGCGGGCGTCGGGCTGTTCATCTTCGCGATGCGCCGCAAGCCCGTCTGGCCGCCGCTCGCGGAAATCCGCAACGCGGGACTGGTCGGCACGATGCTGGTCGGTTTGTCGAGCGGGATGCTCGCGTACGGGATGCGCACCGTCGGCACGGGCACGGCGGCCGTGATGGTCGCGACCGTGCCGCTGTTCGCGACCGTCATCGCGGCCATTGCCGGGCGCAAGATCGCGAGCGGCGAGTGGTTCGCCGTCGGGCTCGGGCTGGTCGGCATCGCCATTCTCAGTCACGGCGACCAGACGCAAGGCTCGGCGGGCGGCAGTCTGGCGATTCTCTGCGGCGCGCTGTTCTGGGCGGGCGGCGCGCACCTCGCGTCGCGCCTGAAACTGCCGTCCGACCTGTTTCTGTCGACGTCGCTGCAAATCGGCCTGGGCGGCGCGATGTCGACGATGGTCGCGTGGGTGTCGGGCGAGCGGATGATGGAAGTGCATTTCCTGCCGCTCCTCGCCTTCGTGTACCTGATGCTGATCGGCACGATGGCCGCCTACGTCGCGTACGGTTTTCTGATCCGCCATACGAGCCCGATCATCGCGAGTTCCTGCATGTATGTGAATCCGGTGGTCGCAGTGGCGCTGGGCGCGCTGCTGCTTGGCGAGCCCGTGACGCGCTCGACGGTCATCGCGACGGTCGTGATTCTGGCGAGCGTCGGGCTGTCGTTCTGGTTCGACCTGCGGCGGCGCGGCAAGCCCGCGTAAATCCCGTCAACGCAGCGCCGGGGCCGCGCTAGAGGCGCGCGGCCAGTTCCGCGCCTTCGCGGATCGCGCGCTTCGCATCGAGTTCCGCCGCCACCGACGCCCCGCCGATCACATGAAAGCGCGGCCCGCCGGAAGCAGACGTAGCGGGCGAGCTGGACGCGGCAGGGTAGAGATCGCGCAACGACTCCTGTCCCGCGCACACCACGATCGTATCGACGTCGAGCCACTGTTCGCTGCCCGCGCGCTCGATCAGCAGTCCGCGTTCGGCAATCTGCCGATACGTGACGCTATCCAGCATCTTCACCTTGTTGCGCACGAGCGCCGCGCGATGCACCCAGCCCGAGGTCTTGCCGAGTCCCGCGCCGAGCTTGCCCGTTTTCCGCTGCAACAGCCAGATTTCGCGCACGGGATCGCGCACGCCCGGCGTCTTGAGGCCGCCGCGTTCCATGACGGACAGGTCGACGCCCCATTCGTCCATCCACGCCTGCCGCGGCATCGGCAGGGGTTCGTCCGCGCGATGCAGCAGAAACTCGCTGACGTCGAAGCCGATCCCGCCCGCGCCGATCACCGCGACGCGCCGCCCGACGGACGCGCCACGCAGCACGTCGGCATATGACAGCACATTGGACCCGTCGATGCCCGGAATGGGCGGGCGGCGCGGCACGATACCCGTCGCGACGATCACGTCGTCGAACGGGGTGGCCGCGAGCAGCGCGGGATCGACGCGCGTGCCGAGGCGCACGTCGACGCCATGCCTGCGCAGCTGGCTGTCGAAATAGCGGATCGTCTCGCTGAATTCTTCCTTGCCGGGCACGCGCATCGCCAGATTGAACTGGCCGCCGATAGTCGCCGCCGCATCGAACAGCGTCACGCGATGTCCGCGCGCGGCCGCCACCGTCGCAGCCGACAGCCCCGCCGGTCCCGCGCCGATCACGGCGACGGCGCGCGGCTTCCGATGTGCGGCGAGCGGCGTGTAGACGAGTTCCGTCTCGCGGCCCGCGCGCGGATTGACGAGACAGGTTGCGCGCCGGTTCTCGAATGTATGATCGAGGCACGCCTGATTGCAGGCGATGCAGGTGTTGATTTCGTCCGCGCGGTCTTCGGCTGCCTTTACGACGAAGTCGGGATCGGCGAGCAGCGGCCGCGCCATCGACACCAGATCGCCGGCGCCTTGCGCCAGCAGATCCTCTGCAACCTCGGGCGTGTTGATGCGGTTCGACACGATCACAGGTACGCCGACGGCCGCCTTCAGACGCGCCGTCAACGGCGCGAACGCGGCGCGCGGCACCGAGGTGACGATGGTCGGCACGCGCGCCTCATGCCAGCCGATACCCGTGTTGAACATCGTGACGCCCGCGGCTTCGAGGGCTCGCGCGACCTGCACGGTTTCATCCCAGGTATTGCCGCCTTCGACGAGATCGATCAGCGACAGCCGGTACACGAGGATGAAGCGCTCGCCGCACGCGGCGCGCACGGCTTGCACGATCTCGCGTGCGATCCGCATGCGGTTGTCGAGCGTGCCGCCGTAGGCGTCGTCGCGCCGGTTCGTGCGCGGACACAGAAACTGGTTCAGCAGATAGCCTTCGCTGCCCATGATCTCGACACCGTCGTAGCCGGCGCGTTGTGCGAGCCGTGCACAGCGGGCGTAATCGCGCACGGTCTTCGCGATGCCCGCTATCGTCAGCGCGCGCGGCTTGAACATCGAGATGGGCGACTTCAAGGCAGACGCCGACACGACCAGCGGCTGATAACCGTAGCGCCCCGCGTGCAGGATCTGCAGCGCGATCTTGCCGCCTTCTTCATGCACGGCGCGCGTCAGCTTGCGGTGATTGTGCAGATCGAAAACCGAGTTCAGCGTGCCGCCGAACGGCAGCAGCCAGCCCTCGCGATTGGGCGAGATGCCGCCCGTGATGATGAGACCCACGCCGCCTTTCGCGCGCTCGCGAAAGTACGCGGCGAGCTTCGGATAATGCCAGAAGCGGTCTTCCATGCCCGTATGCATCGAACCCATCACGACGCGATTGCGCAGGCGCGTATAGCCCAGATCGAGTTCGGACAAGAGCCGCGGGTAAGACATGCAAGGCACCGTGTAAAGTTGGGACGCGCTCGAACGATACACGCGAGCGCGCGCAAAACCTCCGAGGACAAATTCTAATTGCCTCCAACCCCCTTATTTTCGACGACGTTTTTATTCACATGTCGTGGGTAATCGCCGTCGCGGCACACCGATTGCTGAGCGCAATTGTCCAATCGATGCGGGCAAAACCGCTTTGCCGAGCGCTGACCGACCTCGTGGACGCATGACACAACGGGCTTCGGCTCATCAGGGAGAGGTGGCAAATGAAAACGATCAGAACGATCGCGGCGCTCGTCGGAGCCGCCGCGCTGGTATCGGCGTGCGGTGGCAGTTCGAACGACGTCGGCAAGGAACTCGGCTTGCAGAATCCGTTGATTCACTTCGTGCACGCGATTCCGAGCGGCCCGACAGTCGACTTCCTCGTCAACGGCAGCGCCTTGCAGAAGAGCATCGGGTACAAGGGTGTGACCAACTTCGCGAACATCAACACGGGCGCGACGACAGTTGCGTATGCGACTGCCGGCAGCACGACGCCGCTGGCGAGCGGCTCGTTCCCGGATGTCGCGAAGGGTCATGAATATACGGTGATTGCCGTGCCGGGTTCGACGGGCGCCGACATCGGCCTGATCGACGATCCGTTCGACAAGGGCCTGCTGTCGGGCAGCGCGCGCGTGCGCGGGTTCAACGCATCGGTGAATTCGTCCAATCTCGACCTGTATCTGGTGCCGTCGAACAACACCAGCATCTCGAGCGCGAGCCCAACGCTGGCGGGCGTGTCGTTCAAGAATGCGGTGCCTGCGAGCGGTCAGGACTCCGTCTACGTATCGGGCGGCACGTATGTGCTGATCGCGACGACGGCGGGCAGCAAGACGCCGATCTTCCAGTCGAGCCCGTTCGACCTCGCGAACAACGCGGACTGGCTGGTGACGTCGGTGCCCATCGGCGGCGCGCTCACGCAACTGCTGCCGAACCAGATACACCTGCTGGTCGCGCAGGGCGGCAATACCTCGCAGCCGGCGTTGGAGTTGACGAATACCTTGAACGGCCAGTAACGCAGACAGACGGCAGGCGTTGACAAGAAGCAGTAGCAGGGGGACGGCACGGCGGCTTATGCAAGTGAGCCGCCGTTCTGTTTGGTGCGTCGGCGAGGCGCAAAAAAGCCGCCGCGTGTGACGCGGCGGCCTGGCAGATCGTGCTGGATCGAAACCGAATCGAAACGAGCGAACGGATGCCGTATCAGTCCGAATGCTTCTCGGCTGAATTCGTGATGGCGTTGCCGCCCTTCGAGATGTCCTGGCCCGCGCCGGCCATCGTGTTGCAGGCGGCCAGCAGTGTCGTGCCCGCGAGCAGCAGGAGTGCGATGAGTCGTGTCATGAGTCTTCTCCCTTTTCAGGAATATTCGAAGGAATATTCGACGTATGCTTCGATCGATTCGCGCGCGCCGGCTCGTTTGCCTGTTTGCGTTCGATAGCGTTCGATATCGCCGGACGTGCGCGCCCTGTCGTCCGACCGGGGCATCGCGCCAGCCGATCCGGTCTGATTTCATGGTAAGAGACGCGTCGCCGCGATGCTGTCGGAGGCGCGACGATTTTCTTGTCGGCGCAATCCTACGTGACGCATCGGCGAAGAACTCAGAGACGTTCGACGGGTGTGCTGTGGTTGCGCGCGAGGCTGTCGTCCTGCGCATCGTCGACCGGTTCGCCGCGCGCTTCCTTCGTCGCGCCGACGGTCGGCACGGGCAGCACGACGCGGATATCGGTGCCGTGCAGTTCGCCGCGCCGGATATCGAAGCGTCCGCCGCGTGCGGCCACGCGCTGGCGCATGCCCATCAGCCCGTGCGTATGCGTGCGCGTGAGATCGCCCGGCATGATGCCGATGCCGTTATCGGCGATATGCAGCGCCACTTCGCCGTGCCCCGCGCCCAGTGCGATGGTGATCTGCGTCGCGCGTGCGTATTTCGCCGCATTGGTCAGCGATTCCTGCGCGACGCGAAAGAGCGCGATCTCCGTCTGCTCGTCGAGTTGCAGTTCGTCGTCGGGCAACTGCAGATCGAGCGCCCAGCCGTTGCGCTGCGCGGCTTCGTCGCCGAGCGTGCGCAGCGCGGTGACGAGGCCGAAATTCGCGAGCACGGTCGGCCGCATGTCCTCGATGATGCGGCGCTTGAGCGCGATGCCCTGATCGAGGGTTGCGAGCGCGCGCGCCAGTTTCTCCGCGATGACGGGATCGGCGTCCTGCATCTTGCGCCGCGCCCACGCGACGTCCATCTTGCTTGCCGTGAGAATCGCGCCGAGTTCGTCATGCAGTTCGCGCGCGAGCTGGGTCTTTTCGTTTTCGCTGACGGCCTGCAGGTGCCAGCCCAACGCTTCGAGTTGGCGCGTGCGTTCATTGACCAGCCGATCGAGTTCTTCCTGCTGCGTGATCAACTGTTTTTGCGCGCGCGCCTGGCTGTCGATCTGGGTGCCCAGATTACGGAACAGCAGAATGAACAGCACGATGTTGAGCGCCGACAGACCCGCCGCGACCAGCGTCGACACCCGCTGATCGGCACGGCTCGCGTCGAGCGCACGCTGCGCGCGGCGTTCTTCGTTGTCGCGCAGCAAGGCGAGCGTGCTCGTCACGAGCGACGCATCAGCGCTGCTTCCCTGCGCCGCGCCGCCGCACGCGGCGAGGTCGAGCGGATGGGATGAAGCCCGTTGCAACGCCTGTGCACCGCTGCCGATACGTGCATCGATCAGCGCCGCGATCTGCGTGAAGCTGGCCAGTTCCGCGCTGTCGGCGGCGCGCCGGAAGTACGTATCGAGCGAGCGGATGTTGCGCTGGAGATCCGTTGCGCGGGAGCAGTAGCCGCGTGCATCGGTATCGTTCTTCGTCAGAAGAAAACGGCTCTCATGCGTTTGCAACTGTGCGAGGCGCCGGTCGAGTTCGCTCAGCTGCATGCTCACGCTGCGCGCTTCGAGTGCTGCTTCGTATTCCGACGCGATGCGTTGGCGCGCGGTTTCGAGAATGACGAGGCCTCCGCACGTAATGACGATCGCGACTGTCATCGCGATCGCCCAGCTGCGCTGGTGCATCCAGTCCGCCAGCCTGGCCGCGAGCCGTGCTTCGGCGCCTGCTTGCGCTTCACCTGACACTGCCGTCTCCATGCGATGAGGTCATCGACAGTGTAGCGTCATGCAGCGCGCTTGCGTTCGCACGAAGGCCGCACGGGCAGCGGCGGAAGGCCTGCCGAAAGCGGATGTCGGCGGATTCCCACATGAAAAACAGCGTGCGCCCGAATGCGGGTACGCAAACTGCTCCCTACGATGAAGTCTGGCGATCCATTAGATCCATTAGCCACACCTGGAGCCACACCTTGCTACACCCATCAGCCACACATCAGTCAGGGAGGTTGCCATCATGCTCAAGTGGGCGTTGTTCTTCGCCGTGATCGCGGTGATCGCGGGTCTGCTCGGATTCACGGGCATTGCGGCAGGCGCGGCGGCTATCGCGAAGTTCCTGTTCGTGCTGTTCCTGATTCTGTGCGTCGTGTTCCTTGTGCTCGGCTTCGTCGTGACGAAGAAGATAGTCGATTAGCGGCGCCCCGGGAACAACCCGAATTCGGAGCGCAAATCAGGGCGCAACGCGGAGCGCAGCTGCAAGCGCGCGGTTCGACGGCGTTGCAACAGCTCATCGCCTAAACAGGAAGGAGCATCGTCATGCTGCATTACGCACTCGTGTTCTTCGTGATCGCGATCATCGCCGCCGTATTCGGCTTCACCGGCATTGCCGCCGGCGCTGCCGAAATAGCGAAGATTCTGTTCTACATCTTTCTGGTCGTGTTCGTCGTCACGCTGCTGCTCGGCGTGTTCCGGACATAGCGCAGACAGGACGCCCCCATGGCGCACGCCGACACGCCGCGCAGCACAGACGGCGGCAACGTGCGCGTTTCCCACAATACCTGTACAAGGAGTCAGTCAATGTCGAAGTCATCGAAAGGCGAGTTCGTGATGGACCTCGAACGGATTCGTCAGCAGGCCCGCAAGGATATGGACGAAGGCCCCGTCACGTCGACCTACGGCGCGGACCGCGATACCGTGCTCAAGCTGCTGAACGGCGCGCTCGCGACGGAACTGGTCTGCACGCTGCGTTACAAGCGGCATTACTTCATGGCGAAGGGCATCAATTCGGAAGCCGTCGCCCAGGAGTTTCTCGAGCACGCGAACGAAGAGCAGGCGCATGCGGACACGCTCGCCGCGCGCATCGTGCAGCTGGGCGGCGAGCCCGATTTCGCGCCGAACAGCCTGACAGCGCGCTCGCACTCCGAATACAAGGAAGGCAATGGCCTGACCGACATGATTCGCGAGAACCTGATTGCGGAACGCATCGCGATCGATACGTATCGCGAGATCATCCGTTATCTCGGCGATGGCGACGTGACGACGCGCCGGATGTTCGAGGAGATTCTCGCCGTCGAGGAAGAGCACGCGGACGACATGGCCGATCTGCTGACGGGCCGCGAGTAGGCCGCGAACAGGCTGCGAACAGGCCATGAACAGGCGCCTGCCACGCGCGAGGAACGCGGCAGCCGGCATGCATCCGTGCCGCTGCGCGTTCGATCATCCCGCCACCCTGCGTTGAACCACGAACGATGATTCGAGTGCTGATAGCGGACGACCACGCGATCGTCCGGGGCGGATTCAGACAGTTCGTCGCCGACGAGCCGGACATGTGCGTCGCGGCGGAAGCGGCGACGGGCGACGAGACGATCCGCCTCGTGCGCGAGCAGCAGGACGGCGAGCCCTTCGACGTGGTGCTGCTCGACATCGCGATGCCCGACAAGAACGGCATCGATACATTGCGCGTGATCCGCCAGATGCGTCCCGCGCAGAACGTGCTGATCCTCTCCGGCTACCCGGAGAGCCAGTACGCGATCAACCTGCTGCGCGCGGGGGCGAACGGCTATCTGAACAAGGACTGCGAGCCCGACGAGATCGTGCGCGCGATTCGCTCGGTTGCACGCGGGCATCGTTATCTGTCGGAGGCCGTCGCCGATACGCTCGCGAACAGCCTCGACAAGCCCGCGGCTTCGCACCCGCATGAACAGCTGTCGGAGCGCGAGTTCCAGATTTTCTGCAAGCTCGCATCGGGGCAGATTCCGACCGATATCGCCGACGAACTGCATCTGTCGGTGAAGACGGTCAGCACGTATCGCGCGCGCGTGCTCGAAAAAATGCACATGACGAACAACGCGGATATCACGTACTACGCGATCAAGAACGGTTTGATCGAGTGATGGGATGATTCGCGAGTATGGAACGCAACCGATGAACCCCGACTCCGCCCATGCACACGACGATTCCGGCCACGCGCCGCTGCGTGTGCTGCTGATCGAGGATTCGCCGCTGATCCGGCGCAGCATCGTCGAGGCGATCGATGCGTCGGGCGTGATGCACGTAGCCGCGCAGGCCGAGTCCGCCGACGAGGCCATCGCGCTGCTCGACGGCGAGGCGTTCGATGCCGTGATCGTGGACCTGCAACTGAAGGGCGGATCGAGCGTGCCCGTGCTCGCGTATATGCAGAAGGAAGGCCTGATCGAGTCGACCTTCGCAGCCGTGCTGACCAACCATGCGCTGCCCGCGTATCGCGAGCGCTGCCGGCAGTATGGCGTGCGGCACTTCTACGACAAGTCTTTCGAGTTCGACCGGGCGATCGACGCGCTGCACGAATATGCGCAGGCGCGTCTCGACGAGCAATAATTCAGCACGCGTGCTCAGTCTGCCGCGCCCGGCGCCTTCGGCGGCTCGGGACGTCCGCGCAGGTGATTGAGTCCGGCGAGCATCGTGAACAGCAGACCGGCGATGCTCACGCCGACCCAGCCGAACAGCGGCCATACGAATGCGCCGACAGCCGAGCCCGCCGCGCCGCCGATGAAATAGCAGACCATGAACACCGTGTTGACGCGGCTGCGCGCTTCCGGCTTCAGCGCATAGATGCGCGACTGGTTGGAGATTTGCGCGGCCTGCACGCCGACATCGAGCACGATCACGCCGATCAGGAGGCCGATGAGGCTCGTGCCCGACAGTGCGAATACGACGAACGAAATCGCCGCCAGCGCAATCGACAGCGTGACGATCGCGCGCGGCCCGCGCTTGTCGGCGAACTTGCCTGCGATGGGTGCGGCCATCGCACCGCCTGCGCCGACGATACCGAACAGTCCTGCCGCTTGCGGCCCGTAGTGAAACGGCGCGCCCGCGAGCAGCAGCGCGAGCGTCGACCAGAACAGGCTGAACCCGGCAAACAGGGCCGCGCCCGTCAGAGACGCTTCGCGCAGGCCGCGCAATTCGACGACGAGATGCCACATCGAGCCGATCAGCTTGCCGTAGCCGAGCGTCGAGGTCGGCTTGCTGTGCGGCAGCTTCGACAGGATGACGGCGGCGAGCACGATCAGCGCGACGATCGACGCGCCGAACACGGCGCGCCAGCCGAGGTATTGCCCAACGAAGCCGGCCGCCGTGCGCGCGAGCAGGATGCCGAGCAGCAGGCCGCTCATCACGGTGCCGACGGCATGGCCGCGTTGCGACGGCGGCGCGAGTTCGGCGGAGAAGGGTACGGCCTGTTGCGCGATCGTGGCGAGGATGCCGATCGCGAGGCTCGCGAACACGAGCACGGAAAGATTCGGCGCGACGGCGGCGCACAGCAGCGCGATGCACATGCCGGCGATCTGCAGCAGGATGAGCCTGCGGCGATCGAAGCGGTCGCCGAGCGGCGCGAGCAGCAGCATGCCCGCTGCGTAGCCGAGCTGTGTCATCGACGGCACGACGCCGATCCACGATGCGCTTTGCGGAAACGACTTGCGGAAATCGTCGAGCAGCGGCTGGTTGTAGTAGATGTTGGCGACGGACACGCCCGCGATGGTGGCGAGCAGCAGCAGAAGGCCGCGCAACGAGCGGTCGGACGCGGCAGGGCTGGAAGCGGGTGTGGACATGATGCAGCAGCCGGCGGGAGAGAGTCGAGCGTGCCGATCATACCGGAGCGAGGCGGACTTTGCTGGCTGCCGCTGCTGCATCCGGGGCCGGCGTGGCACGCCCGTGCGTCGTCAATCGATCAGCGTGCCTTCCGGTTCGTAGAACGGATAGGGGCCATCGGCTGCTTCGACATAGCCGTGGTGCGTGATCAGTCCGTCCA
This sequence comes from Paraburkholderia azotifigens, assembly GCF_007995085.1. GTDB lineage: Bacteria > Pseudomonadota > Gammaproteobacteria > Burkholderiales > Burkholderiaceae > Paraburkholderia > Paraburkholderia azotifigens. The sequence goes on along the minus strand of NZ_VOQS01000001.1, from coordinate 1,263,306 downwards.
CGCGGTCGTAGCGATGCAGGGCGAACGCGGGCGGCTCCATGACGAAGGCGGACGGCGCCTCGTCTCGCAGATCGAGCGCGACCTGGTGGGCGGGCGCGGGCACCGCCGACGCAATCGTGCCGCCGAAGCGGACGAACATCGGCCGATGCACGTGGCCGCAGATCACGCGTTCGATGTTCGTGTGCCGCGTGAGCAGTGCCGCGAGCTTTTGCGCAGCCTGCGGGTCGAGGCGGAGCGCATCCATGTGTCCGATGCCCGACACGAACGGCGGATGATGCAGCGCGACGATGACGGGCTTGTCGCGGGCCGCGTCGAGTTGCTGTTCGAGCCAGGCGAGGCGTGTGTCGCAGAGGAGGCCGGCGCTCTGGCCGGGGACCATCGAGTCGAGGGCGATCAGGCGCAGCGGACCGATGTCGATCGCGTACTGGACGAACTCGCCGCCTGTGTGCAGTTCAGGGCGCTCCGGGAAGGCAGCGCGCAGGTTGGCGCGGTCGTCGTGGTTGCCTACCAGCAGGTAGTAGGGGATCGCTAGCGGCGCTAGCAGGGCTTTCAGGTGTTCGTATTGGTCTGGGGTTCCCTGGTCGACCAGATCGCCTGTGATGACGATGGCTTCTGGCCGTGGGTCCAGGTTGTTCAGGCGCTCGATGCAGCGCTGCAAGTAGGGTGCCGTATCCAAACGGCGGTAGGCCAGTGCGCCTGGGCGTTTGATGTGGAGATCGCTGATCTGGGCTATTAACATAGGGGTGTCCTCTTTTTCATGTCTGCGACGCAGTCGCCATGCTTTGCTTTTTGCTGCGCTGGCGTATGCGGTTTGTCTTGACGCTTGCATCCGCGTTTTCGTATCGGTGCTCCGAGCGTTGCCCCTGTGCGGGGCGGCACCTACTTTTCTTTGCCGCGGCAAAGAAAAGTAGGCAAAAGAAAGCCGCTCACACCGCCAATCCTTGTATTTGCCTGCGGGCCCCCACGGGTCCCGCACTCCAGACGGCAACACGCTATTTCATGTGCGTTGCCAACGTCTTTAACCGGCGCATCACCCTCTCCAGTCACCCGTAGTGCAGCCAGCGGCGCCGAACCGTCTGCGCCGCCCAGGTGGCAAACTGTGTGTAGGTACTCGCACCTTACACGTTCCCGCTTCTACGACACCGATCGCGCTTTTCAGTCCGGAGTGGTGCACGTACGGCGCGACGGCCTACACACAGTTTGCCACCTGGGCGGCCGTGGACTTTCTGGTAACGCATGCGTGACGCGGCAGTGTGAGGTGGGTGAGGTGTGAGTTAGCACGCTGGCAACGCGCGTGAGACAGTGCGTAGCCGCGTGAAGTGCGGGACCGGTTGGGGGCCCGCAGGCAACAACAAGAACTAGCGGTGTTAGCCCGCTTTCTTTGCTTAGGAAGGTCTGAACAACCCGTTTTCTGCCTGGGATCTCTAACTGGCACGCGCGGAGTGGAATTCGCGTCCCCATTCACGCTGTGTTGAACCGATGCCGGTCGCATCTTGCGCATGGACGCTGCGCCTTTGGGGGCGTCTTCGCCCTTCATTTCGCTTTACCGAGCACCCCGCGAGCCAACCAGAGATTGATCAGCGCGAACTGCGTTTCGATCTGCGCCGTGTTCTTCGCCATGCCTCGATACCGCGCCTTCAGATAGCCGAACTGACATTTGAGCACCCGAAACGGGTGCTCAACCTTCGCCCGCACGCCCGCCTTGAGCCGCTCGACTTTCTCGTAGATTCTGTCGAGCCGCTTGCTTTTGTCCAGCTTTCTTCGCTTGCTCGGCCTCATCGCCACGTGCCACTGGACCGCCCCCGTTTCGCCTCGCTTCTCGATGCCCACGTAGCCCGCATCGGCAAACGCAACCTCCTCGTCGCCGTGCAACAGTTCATGCGCCACCGTGATGTCGTGAACATTTGCCGGCGTGCACTTGACGGTATGCACCAGCCCCGACTCCACATCGACTCCGATGTGCGCCTTCATACCGAAGTACCAGCTGCCGCCCTTTTGCGTCTGGCTCATCTCCGGGTCTCGCGTGCCAGCCTTCTTCGTCGAACTGGGTGCCGAAATCAGCGTTGCGTCGACCGCCGAGCCCGCCTTGAGCATCAGGCCCTTCGCCTGCAGGATCTCGTTGACCGTCGCCAGCATTCTGGCCGACAGCTCATGGGCCTCAAGCAGGTGCCGGAATCGCAGGATCGTGCTCTCGTCAGGCAGCCGCGTCATGCCCGTGCCCAGCAGCGCGAACTCCCGGTACAGCGGGATGTCGTGCAGCGCCTCCTCCATCGCCGGGTCCGAGAGGCTGAACCATTGTTGCATGAAGTGAATGCGAAGCATCGTCTGGATCGGAAAAGGCGGGCGGCCAGTCTTGCCTTTCGGATAGTGCGGTTCGATGAGCGCAATCAGCTTCTGCCACGGCACCACGCGCGTCATCTCATCGAGAAACTCGCGCTTGCGGGTGCGCTTCGTCGACAGATCCAGACCAAGACCAAGTTGTGTCATCACGCCACTCCATGAAGTCTCCTGATCCCAGGATAGTCCAAGCTCACGTCAATGCCAGGACTTTTGCAGAGATTCCCTTACTTTCTTTGCGGCGGCAAAGAAAGTAAGTGCCGCCCCGCACAGGGGCAACGCTCGGAGCACCGATACGAAATCGCGGATGCCAGTCAAAAGCAAAAAAACAAGAAGCAAAAAGCAAAAAACCAAAAACCTCAAGCCAAAGCAATCAAGCCATCCCTGGCGACAGAACATCAGGTGCCGCATCGCGGATAGAGAGCCTCGTCCGCTCACCCAAAAACGCAGCGCTATCGACGACGCCCCGCAACTGGGCGCTCTCAGGATCAGCAAGCCAGGCGTCTTCAGGCCGAAAGAACACCTCATCCCCATCAGGCATGACTCGAGTCGCATGCGTCGGCGGCAAAGGAATGGCACCGCCAGTCGTACAAAGCAAGCCATTCCGAGCCTGACCGGAAACGCGATTGATCGTGCCGACAAACTGCGCAACCCGCCGGTTCGCCGGGCGATAGTAGATATCCCTCGGCGTGCCGATCTGCTCGATCCGTCCCGCGCTCATCACAACGATCCGGTCGCCCAGTTCCATCGCTTCCGCCTGATCGTGGGTTACATACACCGTCGTCATGCCAAGCTCGCGCAGCAGCGCATTCATCTCGCTACGCAATGTGTCGCGCAGACGCGCATCGAGCGCCGTCAACGGCTCGTCGAGCAGCAGCACGCGCGGCTGCGGCGCCAGCGCGCGCGCCAGCGCCACGCGCTGACGCTGTCCGCCGGACAGCTGGTCGACCGGTTTGTCGGCGTGCCCGGTGAGACGCATCATCGCGAGCAGTTCGTCGACGCGCTGTCGCGCCACCTCCGCGTCGATGCGCTTGATCTTCAGACCATAGTTGATGTTGCCGCGCACCGTCAGGTTCGGAAACAGCGCATAACTCTGGAACACCATGCCGACCTGGCGCTTCTCGATGGGCAGCGACGTCACGTCCTCGTCGCCGAATGCGACGCGGCCACCCGCGTCCGGCTGCTCGAGGCCCGCGATCATGCGCAGCGTCGTCGTCTTGCCGCAGCCCGACGGCCCGAGCAGCACCAGCGTTTCGCCTGCGCCGATCGTCAGATCGAGCGGTTCGAGCACGCGCGTGCCGCGAAAGGTCTTCGCGCAGCGCGTCAGCGTGATGGGAATGGAGGCGAGCTTCATGGCTGGTCTTCTTGTGCCGGTGAGGGCGTAGCGTTGACGCGCGCTTTCTTCTGCTTCACGTTGCGCTGGTCCGTCGCATCGACGCCGAGCCATTGCATCGCGACGAGCAGCGGCATCGTCATGATGAAAAAGAGAATCGTGTAAGCGCTGCCGATCTCGATGCGCAACGACGCATACGTGTCCGCGAGGCCGACGGGCAGCGTCTTCGTTTCGGGTGTGTGCAGCATCCACGTCAGGTTGAATTCGCCGATCGACAGCGTGACGACGGCCAGCGCACCCGCGACGATGCCCGGCCGCACGTTCGGCAGCACGATCGTCACGAAGCGCTGAAAGAAGCCTGCGCCGAGACTCGCCGCGCCTTCTTCGAGTGTGCGCAATCCCGAACCCGCACACACGGCGGCGACGGCGCGCACCATGAACGGCAGCGTGAACACCACGTGCCCGACGACGATGAACGCGACGCTCGTGCGGAACATCGTGAAGCCGCCGTACACGACAAGCAGCGCGAGCGCCGAGGCAAGCCCCGGCAACGCGATGGGCAGCACGAGACATTCTTCGACGATGCGCGACAGGCGCGTCTCGCTGCGCGCGAGCACGTAGCCGGCAGGCACGCCTGTCAGCAGCGTGATGACGAGCGTCGCGAGCGCGACTTCGAGCGACAGGAAAACGGAGTCGTGATACTGCGTCCACACTTCGCCGAGCCAGCGCAGTGTGAGGCCGCTCGCGACGCCCTGAAAATAGTTGACCGTCAGGCCCGCGAGAATCGACATCACGACGGGCACGATCAGAAACGCGCACAGCAGCAGCGTGACGAGCCATTGGCCCGCCGCGAGCCACGCGCGCAGCGAGGGCAGGGCGAACGCGCGTCTGCCGTACAGGTCAGGCGCGCCCGTTGAATGAGTGACGGAGTTCATGCGGGTCTCTTCATTGGCCATTGAGATCAAGCCGTCGCGGCTACGGCAGAGCCGCTGACACTGCGCGCGACATACAGGACGATCCATGTGACGATGCCGAGCACGATCGACAAGCCTGCAGCCGTCACCATGTTCGCGTTGAGCGTGAACTCGGTGTAGATGGTCATCGGCAGTACATCGATATCGGTGGCGAGCGTGAAAGCCGTGCCGAACGCGCCCATTGCGGTCGCGAAGCACACGGCGCCCGCCGCGATCAGTCCCGGCGAGAGCGCGGGCAGCACGATGTCGCGCATGATCCGCCACGGCGAGGCGCCGAGCGAGCGCGCGGCTTCTTCGAGCGATGCATCCAGCGTGGTCGCCGACGCCATCACGGTGACGACGACGCGCGGAATCGAAAAGTACAGATAGCCGAGAAAGAGGCCCGTCATCGAGTACGCGAACACCCACTTGTCGCCCGTGAGCTTCAGCGACAGCGCGCCGATCAACCCCTGGCGGCCCGCCAGCATGATCACCATGAAGCCGACGACGACGCCTGGGAACGCGAGCGGAAACGTCAGCAGCGCGAGCAGCATGCGCTTGCCGGGAAACTCGCGGCGCGCGAGATGCAGGCCCGAGATCACGGACAGCGCAAGCGTCGCCGCCGTCACGGCCGCCGACAGCACGACCGTCGCGAACAGGCTCTTCATGTAGCGCGCGTTCGCGAGCATCGCGCCGTAGGTCTGCAACAGATGACCGTCGGCGCTGACCTGCACGAGCACCGTCATCGGCAGCAGCCAGAACGCGATGAACACGGCGAGCGCCGGCGCGATCAGAACGATGCGCCAGCGCAGCGGAAACGTGATGTCGTTCAATGCATCACCTGCAGATACTGCTCGCCGAACGCCTGCTGCTTTTCCGCCATCTTGCCGAAGTCGACGGGACGTGCACGCGCATAGTCGCTGGCGGGGAGGAACTTCGAAGCGGCGTCGGCGCTCATCGCGTTCGAACGCACGGGGCGCAAATAGGCATTCGCCCACAGCTTCTGGCCTTCATCCGACAGCACGAAATCGAGCACCTTCTTGCCGTTCGCATCGTGCGGCGCGCCCTTCACGAGGCTCATCACGTACGGCACCTCGATCGTGCCTTCCTTCGGAATCACGAACTCGACGTTCGCGTGATCCTTGTATTTCGCACGATACGCATCGAAGTCGTAATCGAGCAGGATGGGAATCTCACCCGACAGCACGCGTGCGTAGGCCGTCTGCTTCGGCACGATCGGCTGGTTGGCCTTCAGCTTCGCGAACCAGTCGAGACCCGGCTTGAAGTTGTCGAAGCTGCCGCCCAGCGCCTGGTTGACGGCGACGGCGCCCGCATAGCCGACGAACGCGCTCGACGGATCGAGATAACCGATCATGCCTTTGTACTCGGGCTTGAGGAGATCGGCCCACGAGCGCGGCACCGGCTTGCCTTCGAGTGCGTCCTTGTTGACGAAGAAGCCGAGCGTGCCCGAATGGATCGCGAACCAGTAACCTTGCGGGTCTTTCAGGTTCGCGGGGATGTCGTTCCAGTGCGCGGGCTTGTACGGCGCAATCAAGCCCTTGTCCCTGGCCTGAAACGCCGACGACACGCCGAGATACACGACGTCCGCCACCGGGCTCTTCTGCTCGGCCATCAGCTGGGCGATCGACTGGCCGGAATTCTTGTTGTCGAACGGCACGCGGACGCCCGTTTTCTGCTGGATCGCCTTGATCTGGCTGGCCCAGTCGGCCCATTCGGGCGGGCAGTTGTAGCAGATCGCGGTTTCTTCGGCGTGCGCGGCTTGCGCGGCGCCGAACGTCAGCACGAACGACGATGCAACCAGCGCCGCGCGCGCGACGCGTACGGCTGCGATACCGATGGAGGAACGGCGGATCACGACAGGTCTCCCGGAGGTTGGAAAGGGTTGTTGGAGGTGGTGATACGGGTAGTGCGGTGTCACGCGAGCGTGCGGACGATGCGGTTCGATCTCGTGCCTGACGTGTCGGAGATCGCGGCGATCGTCGCGCCTTCGCGCAACGTGTGCGGCAAGGTCAGCGACAGCGACGGTGCCTGTAGCGCGTCGTCGAAACCCGAAGGCCGCGCCCCGTCGACGCGTTCGATCAGCCGCCTCCAGGCCGCGCAGCCGATCTCCCGGTTCGGCGCGCACACGCTCGCGAGCGGTGGCGACAGCAGCTCGCCCATCGCGAGGCCGTCGAAGCCGAGAATCGACATATCGACAGGCATGTCGAAGCGCGCGCGCCGCAGGCCGCGCATCACGACCATCGCGAGCAGATCGTTCGAGCAGAAGAGGGCAGTCGGGCGATTCGCGCCCGTCGTCAGATGATTGAGCACGGAAGGCGCGAGCTCGTCCGCGTTGAAGTCGATTTCGAGCGCGGGCGCGGGCATGAGGCCCGCCTGCTGCATCGCCTGCGTGTAACCGAGGTGGCGCAGGCGCGCGCGGTCCGAAGCGGCGAGCGTGCCCGCCAGCATCAGGATGCGGCGATGACCATGCGCGATCAGCATCCGCACGCCGTCGTAGGCGGCCTGGCGGTTGTCGACGGACACGGACGGGCGGCGCACCGTGTCGTTGTGCATCAGCACGTACAGCATGCCGTCGCGGTCGAGGTCGTCGAGCAGAGGGTGCGTGTCGGCGTCGGCGACCGTCAGGATCAGGCCTTCGACGCGCTGCTCGCGCAGCGTTTCGATCGCGCGGCGCTCGCGGTCGGCGTCGTATTGCGTCGTCATCAGCATCAGACGATAGCCTTGCGCGGATGCCAGTTCGTCGATGCCCTGCAGGCATTCGGCGAACACGGGATTGGCGAGCGTTGGCAGCACGACGCCGATCAGGCGCGAGCGCTCGCCGCGCAGCTGGCGGCCGAGCGGGCTTGGACGGAAGTTGAGCGCGTCGATCGACTGACGCACTTTTTCGAGGGTCACGGGGTTGACCGTGTGCGGCGCGTTGATCGCGCGCGACACGGTCGCGATCGAAAAGCCCGCGTGAGCGGCGACATCCTTGATCGTGGGCGTCATCGTTGGATTTCCCGTCAGCCTGTGCCGCGCGCCATAGCGTCGGTGCGCGGTGTTGTAAACGTTTTCGTCGGGCGGATTATCGGGAACGTTTGTGACGGGTCGATGAATGCTCAGTGGGTCGCGGGACGGCGAAACTGGGGTTCGCGCCGGTTTGGTCAGGCTGCGGCGCGATGGTAGAATCGCGTCCGCCCTGCCGGGGTGATGAAATTGGTAAACATAGCGGACTTAAAGCATTGAGTGCCCAGCCGGAAACGGCCGGTGCAGAACCCTTCAAATTCGGCGAAACCCCTGAACGCGCGATGTTCCAGCGCAGCCGAGGCGACGCCGAGCCAAGCCCGTTTTCCTTTCCCGCCAGTGCGGAACGGAAAGCGCGGAAGGTGTAGAGACTAGACGGGGGCGCCTAAGGCGGTGAGCGCAATACGCGCATCGCGATGGCGAAGGCATAGTCCAGCGCACGAACGTCTGCTGCCTTGCGCGTGGCGGCAGACGGCGTCGAAAGGCGTAGTGTGACGAAAATCCGCCGCTTAACAGCTTGCCGGTTCGAGTCCGGTCCCCGGCACCAGGCGCCTCCTCACAGGAAATAGCGCTCCTTCCCGCCCACGGTTTCATCCTCTGTCGAAGCAGGCCCCGATTTTCATTTCCTGGGCGTCCACCTCGTCGCGGAAATGACTCCGTTCTGGCGTAAAACCCCTGTTGTCAGCCACTGGCCGGCATGACATAGTGCGCGACGCCAATGCCGGGCACAGCCTTCTGTCATGGCTGTTAAGGCATCCATAAGGCAGCATTCTTACAATCGCTCCGATAAAACGATTGGCGACAGGGGACGGCGACATGCACAAATGTCACTACAGGTTTCTGTGGCGCACGCGCGAGAGCGAAATCCGCTGGATTTGCCGCGTTTGCGGCGTGCTGATGGTGCGTGGAAAGCTGCACGAGCCGCTTTGAAGCGGCGAGCCGCACGGCGTGGCGGCAAACAGACCATCGCCAGCGCCCGGCGATTCGTCTACAGTATTTCGCACTGACCTCATTCGACGGGAGAGCGCGGAATGCAACTGATCGGCATGATGGATTCACCGTATGTGCGGCGTGTCGCCATTTCGCTCGGCGTGCTCGGCCTGCCGTTCGAACATCGGAGCGTGTCGGTATTCCGGCATTTCGACGCGTTCGCGAAAATCAATCCCGTGGTCAAGGCACCCACCTTCATCGACGACGACGGCACGATGCTGATCGATTCGTCGCTGATCCTCGACTATCTCGATCATCTGAGCCCGCCGGAAAAACGCCTGATGCCCGCCGACACCGGTGAGCGCATGAAGGCGCTGAGCCTGATCGGTTTCGCGCTCGCGGCCTGCGAAAAGACGATGCAAAACGTCTACGAAGTGAGTCTGCGGCCCGCCGAGCGCCAGCATCAACCGTGGATCGAGCGCGTCCAGACCCAGCTGTTCGCCGCATACGATCGTCTCGAGCAGGCGATCGCGGGCCGCGAAGGAAACGGCTGGCTGTTCGGCGACCGGCTGCTCCAGCCGGACATTACGCTGGCCGTCGCGTGGCGTTTCCAGCAGTTCATGCTGCCCGATCTCGTCGATCCGGCGCGCTACCCGGCCCTCGCGGCGTTTTCGAAGCGCGCCGAGGCGCTGCCCGAATTTGTCGCCACTCCGCTCGAATGACCGTTCGCTTGCGGCGGGAATGACCGCGCAGCGCCGGGCGCGGCCGCGAAAAACGGCCTGAAAAACGAGCCGCGCGGACCCGGCTATTAGGCTAAAGCCCCGTGCTGCAAGGCGCCGCCGGATTGTTCCGCCCCGTCGACAACTATCTTCGCGTTTAGCTCATTTATCCCTAACACTTCGCTCCCTACAATCCCTCCATCGAAACTTGTACTGGATGGGCGCCGCGCCCGATACGCGACGTCAACGCGATTGGAGGCGGGCCATGAGAGCGATCATCGAACGACAGCTTTATCACCCGGCAGTGGTGCTGCCGATGGTCTCGCTCATCCAGATCATGGTGCAGGTCGACTTCAATCTGAGCCAGGCGGGATTCGTCGTCGCGACGCATGGTGCGCGCGCGGCGCTGCAACGTTCGCGCGAGCTGCTGTGCTCGCTGCATCATTGCGACGCCTGATTCGCACGACGAGAGCCGTCGCGCGGCGGTCCAGGCGGTCCAGTCACCCACCACTCATCACCGACCTCATCACTTCCAGAAACATCGCTGTGGCGTAAGATGACCGACTCGCATACGCGCTTCGGGAGATTGGCCATGCCACAGCATTTCGACGCCATTGTGATCGGCACCGGACAGGGCGGCTCGCCGCTCGCCGTCCGTCTCGCGGAGAAAGGCCGCAGCACGGCCGTCATCGAACGCGACAAGTTCGGCGGAACCTGCGTGAACGTCGGCTGCACGCCGACCAAGGCGTATGTGGCGAGCGCACGCACCGCGCATGTCGCGCGCCGTGCGGCCGATTACGGCGTGAAGCTGGCAGGCGACGTGAGCGTCGACCTGGCGCAAGTCAAGGCGCGCAAGGACAAGATCATCGGCCAGTCGCGCAACGGTGTCGAAAAGTGGCTGCGTGGCACGGAGAATCTCACCGTCTTCAACGGCCACGCGCGCTTTACGGGTGCGCGTACGCTGAGCGTCACCGAGCCCGAAAGCGGCAAGGTGCTGGCCGAACTTCAGGCCGACGACATCTTCATCAACACGGGCACACGCGCCGTCATTCCGAAGCTCGAAGGCATTGAGCGCATCCGCTATCACACGAACTCGTCACTGCTCGAACTGACGGAGTTGCCCGCGCATCTGGTGATTGTCGGCGGCAGCTATATCGCGCTCGAATTCGCGCAGGTGTTTCGCCGCTTCGGCAGCAAGGTGACGGTGATCGTGCGCGGCGAGCGTGTGCTCGCGCGCGAGGACGAAGACTTCGCGCTCAACGTGCAGAAAGTGCTCGCGCGCGAAGGCATCGCGTTCCGCTTCGGCGCCGAGCCGTCGCGCGTCGAGCCGCTGCAGGAGAGCGGCGCTGGCGTGCGTGTGTTCTTCGGCAACGATGCCGCGCCGCTCGAAGCCTCGCATCTGCTGTTCGCGACGGGCCGCCGCCCGAATACGGACGATCTCGGCCTCGACGCAGCCGGGGTCGACCTGGACAGACACGGCACGATTCCCGTCGACGCCCAGTTGCGCACCAACGTGCCCGGGGTGTGGGCGATCGGCGACGTCAACGGACGCGGCGCCTTCACGCATACGTCCTACGACGACTTTCAGATCGTCTCGGCGAATCTGTTCGACGGCGGCAAGCGCAGCGTCGACGAGCGGATCATGGCGTACGCGGTGTTCGTCGATCCGCCGCTCGCGCGCGTCGGGCTGTCCGAGAACGACGTGCGCAAGAGCGGCCGCGACGCGCTGATCGCCACGATGCCGATGACGCGCGTGGGCCGCGCGCGAGAAAAGGGCGAGACGGACGGTTTCATGAAAGTGCTCGTCGACCCGCAGTCGAAGCAGATACTCGGCGCGACCGTCTATGGCGTCGACGGCGACGAAGCGATTCACACGTTCGTCGACATCATGACGGCGCGCGCGCCGTACACGACGCTGCAATACGCGATGCATATCCACCCGACGATCAGCGAACTGATACCGACGCTGCTCGACGGTCTGGCGCCCATGAAGTGAGGTGGCGACATGCAGTTGCAAACGGGCAATCTGTTCAGCGGCGAAGCGAAGCGCGAAGGCGAAGAGCGGATCGACATGCTCGTCGCGGGACAGCGCCTGAACGTCGAGCGGATCGTATCGATGGGGCATACAAGTCCGCCCGGCTTCTGGTACGACGACTCGCGCGCCGAGTGGGTCGTGCTGCTGTCGGGGGCCGCCGTGCTCGAGTTCGAAGACGACGCGTTGCTGCACGACATGCGTCCCGGCGACTACGTACTGATCGAGCCGCATTGCCGGCATCGCGTCGCGTGGACGCATGAGAAAGAGCAGACCGTCTGGCTCGCGATCTATCACGAGCCTTCAGCGCCTTGATGAATGTGACGGCGCGTGTGCCTTGCGTCGACAACCTCGCCGGCGATCAAGGATAATCGGCAGCGGCAGCGCACGGCCTCGCCTGCGCCGATGGACAACACAACACGAATCACAACGGGAACCGTGCAGATGGGTAAAGGACGAGTCGAAGCCTTCAGCGATGGCGTGATCGCGATCATCATCACGATCATGGTCCTCGAACTCAAAGTGCCGGAGGGCTTCGACCTCGACGCGCTGCGCCCCATGATCCCCGTCTTTCTCGCGTACGTGCTGAGCTTTCTCTATGTCGGCATCTACTGGAACAACCATCATCACATGTTCCATGCGGTGCAGAAGGTGACGGGCGGCGTGTTGTGGGCGAACCTGCATCTGCTGTTCTGGCTGTCGCTGATGCCCGCCACGACGCACTGGATCGGCGAAAGCCATCTGGCCGCATGGCCGACCGCGCTGTACGGCCTCGACCTTGTCATGTGCGCCGTCGCGTACTTCATTCTCGCGCATGTGCTGATCCGCCATCACGGACCCGACTCGACGATTGCGCGTGCGCTCGGCAGCGACGTCAAGGGCAAGCTTTCCGTCGTGGTCTATCTGGCGGGCGTGGTGTTCGCGTTCATCGCGCCATGGGTGTCGGCCGTGCTCTACACGTTGTGCGCCTTCATGTGGCTGGTGCCGGACCGCCGCATCGAACTGCTCGTCAAGGAGTAAGCGATGCTGGCGCTCAAGCTCGCGCTCGTTCCCGGCTTCCTCGCCGCGCTGACGATGGCAGGGCGCGTGTGGGGGCCATCCGTGGCGGGCTGGCTGGCGGGATTGCCCGTCGTCGCGGGGCCGATCCTGCTGCTGCTTGCGCTGGAGCGCGGGACGGACTTTGCGGCGCAGGCGTCGGCGGCTTCCATTGCGGCCATTGCCGCGTCCGAGGCGTTCAACTTCGCGTATGCGTGGACGTGCCGCGTCAGCGGCTGGCGGGCGGCGCTGCTGGCGGGGTTGTTCGCGTGGGCGTTGGCCGCCGTGTTGCTCACGCATCTGCCTTTGGGGCTGGCGTGGTCGATGGCGGCCGCGTGCGTGGCGGTGGGCGGGTCGCAGGCCGGCTTGCCGCGCGTTGAAGGCGCGGTGCCTGCTGCGCGTATCAGTGGCGCGGATCTCTTGCTGCGCATGTTCGCGGGCGCCTTGCTGACGCTCGCGGTGACGACGCTGTCGGCATCGATGGGTGCGGCGTGGAGCGGCGTGCTGTCGGTGTTTCCGCTGCTCGGTAGCGTGCTCGCCGTATCGGCGCAACGTGCGCACGGTGCGCCTTTCGTCGCGCTGCTGATGCGCGGCATGGTGATCGGGCGCGCATCGTTCGCGGCGTTCTTCTCGGTTATCGCGTTGACGCTGCCGACGCTTGGCGTGCTCCCCGCGTTTGCGTGTGGCGCGGTCGTGTCCGTGATCGTGCAGGGCGCGACGAAGCGGCTGGTTGCGATGTCGCGCAAGCCGCGCACACCGCTCGCCGCACTCGATTGATGCTCCCTGGGATCGCACGATGGTCAAGCGGCGCGCAGCGTCATCCCGTATCGGTCTGATTTCGGACACGCACAATCTCCTGCGGCCCGAGGCGCTGGCGTGGCTCGCAGGATGCGACGCGATCATCCACGCGGGGGATATCTGCAATCAGGCGGTGCTCGATGCGCTCGCGCCAATTGCGCCGCTGACCGTCGTGCGCGGCAACAACGACACGGGCGACTGGGCCGCGTCGATCCCGTTGCACGCGACGCTCGATGTGCAGCAGGTGAAGATCTTCGTCGTCCACGATATCGCCGACGTGCGGCCCAATCTGCGCGACGAAGGCGTGCGCGTGGTCGTGACGGGGCATTCGCACAAGCCGCTGATCGTCGAGCGCGACGGCGTGCTGTTCGTCAATCCAGGCAGCGCAGGCCCGCGCCGTTTCAAACTGCCGGTTTCGGCAGGCATGTTGACGATCGAAGGCGCGAACGTCGAGGCCATGCTGCGTACGCTGACGGCATAAAAAAACGGGTCAGCCGAAGCTGACCCGTTTTAGGCAGTATGACTTTCCGTGAGCCAGTGGCTGGCCCGCCGTGAGGAACCAAACGCGGGTTAGCATCACTGCCAGAGCCGCACGATGTGCACAGGGCACACCCCGGCGATTTCCAGCGCGGAGGCCAGCGTGAACCACGATAGCACGGTGTTTGTCGGTCTGGATGTTCACAAGGAGTCGATCACGGTGGCGTACGCAATCGATATGGCCGACGTGGAACTGTTGGGCAAGATCGGAACGCTGAAGGCGGATATCGATCGCTTGTGCAAGCGTGTTCAGTCGAAGGCGCGCCATGTCCGCGTTGTCTATGAAGCCGGCCCCTGCGGCTACGGACTCTACAGGGAGCTCGTTGAAAGAGGATTCGACTGCGTGGTATGCGCGCCGTCCCTGATCCCGAAGAAACCGGGCGAGCGCGTCAAGACGGACCGGCGCGATGCGGTCAAGCTCGTACGCGCACTGCGCGCTGGCGACCTGTCAGCGGTACACGTGCCGGATGTTGAAGATGAGGCGTTCCGGGACCTGGCGCGCACATGGGCGGCAGCGAAAGCAGATCTCAGACAGGCCCGCCAGCGATTGAAGTCCTTCCTGCTATCGCATGGAGTCCGCTACTCAGGTAACGCCAACTGGGGTCCCGCGCACCGGCGATGGATAAGCGTATTTGCATTCCCAAACCACTGGCAGCAACTGGCCTTCGACGAGTGCCGTCGCACGATCGAAGACAGGTTTGCGCAATGTGAGCGCCTCGAGGCGACCCTGCACGAAGCTGTCGTCGGCTGGCGATTTTATCCGGCCATTCTCGGTCTGCAGACCATGCGCGGCATACAGTTCATCACCGCCGTGGGCATGCTCTCCGAATTGGGAGATCTCTCCCGCTTCGAGCACCCGCGTCAACTGATGGCCTGGCTGGGCGTGACGCCCTCAGAACATTCTTCGGGTGAGCGGCGGCGTCAGGGCAGCATCACGAAGAACGGCAATAGCTATGCAAGAAAGCTGCTCGTCGAGGCCGCCTGGAGCTACAGATACCCGGCACGCGTGAGCCCGGAAATTCAGCGCCGACATGAAGGCATCCCCAAGCGCATCCTCGACCGTGCCTGGGACGCACAGGTCCGACTCTGCCGCCGATACCGCAAGCTGGCAGCACGCGGCAAGAATGTGAACATCGCTGTCGTCGCCGTCGCACGCGAACTTGCGGGGTTCATCTGGGACATCAGCAAGCTCGCAATGTCGCTCGCCGTAACGCGAAACGAGCAGCCGGCGTAGCGCTGAGCTTGGCTACACAGATTTGACGAGTTTCCTGAAGGCGGCGTAGCCCGGCACCCGAGCAACCCGCGGCTGGACTATGCAACGGACATCATTCGATTTGCGACTTTAGATAGCGGCAGGCTCAAGGGGCGGACCTCTGTAATGCGGTACCCAACCCGCGAATATCAGTGCGATCCACCGTCGAGACTTACTGCTACGTCGCCCTCAGGAAATTCATGTGTCTTCCAAACGAAAACCGATCCCGATTGACACGGAAAGTCATATCAGTTCATCGCGCGACTCGCGCTTTACGCGCGCGCCGTCACAGCGGCTGCATACGCTTCGTCGAGTTCCGCGGCTTCGCGTTCGCCGCGCAGCACGGCATGCGCTTCCGCACGCGTCGCGACACACGGACCCGAGCCGAGCAGCGGCTTGCGAGCCGTCTCGCGCAGCGCGAGCACCGACACGATGCCGATGATCGACGCGCCCATCAGGTAGTACGCGGGCATCATCAGGTTGCCCGTGCGGTCGACGAGCCACGCGGCGACCAGCGGCGTCGTGCCGCCGAACAGCGACACCGACACGTTGAAGCCGATCGCCAGCGCGCCGTAGCGGATCTTCGTCGGGAAGAGGGCGGGCAGCGACGACGGCATCACGCCCGTGAAGGTCGACAGCAGCGCGCCGAGAATCAGCAGGCCGCCGAACACGGGCAGCACGGCGCCCGTGCGGATCAGCAGCAGTGCCGGAATCGACAGCGCGAACAGACCCACGCAGCCGAGCAGCATGACGGGCTTGCGGCCGATCTTGTCCGACAGGTGGCCTGCGTAGAGCGTCATCGGCATCATCAGCACCATCACGGCCAGCACGAGGAACAGGCCGTGGGATTCGTTGAAGTGCAGCGTGGCCGACAGATAGCTCGGCAGATACGACAGCGCCATGTAGTCGGTGACGTTGAAGATCAGCACGAGGCCGACACATTGCAGCAGCGGCTTCCATTGCTGCGCGAGCAGTTCCATGAAGCTCTGTTTGGGGCGCGACTTCTCGTCGGTTTCACGCGCTTCGGCTTCCTTCTTGAACGCGGGCGTTTCTTCGAGCTTCATCCGGATGTACAGGCCCACGAGACCCAGCGGACCCGCGATGAAGAACGGCACGCGCCAGCCCCACGACAGCAGCGCTTCCTGCGACAGCGAAGCCGTCAGAACGGCAACCGTGCCGGCACCAAGGATATAGCCGACCAGCGTGCCGAATTCGAGGAAGCTGCCTGCGAAACCGCGGCGGCGGTCGGTCGCGAACTCGGCGATGAACGTGGCTGCGCCGCCATATTCGCCACCCGTCGAAAAGCCCTGCACCAGACGCGCAACGAGCAGCAGCGCGGGCGCGAGAATGCCGATCGAGCCATAGCTCGGAATCAGGCCGATGGCGAAGGTGCCGACGGCCATCATGATCATCGTCATCGCGAGCACGCGCTGGCGGCCGATCCTGTCGCCGAGCGGGCCGAACACCATGCCGCCGATCGGGCGCACGAGGAACGCGGCGGCGAACGTGCCGAACGTCGCGATCAGCTGCGCCGAAGGGCTGCTCGACGGGAAGAACACCTTGCCGAGGGTGACGGCGATGTAGCTGTACACGCCGAAGTCGAACCATTCCATCGCGTTGCCGAGCGCCATGGCGCCGACGGCACGTTTGAGAAGGGAGTTGTCGACGACCGTGATGTCGTCGAGAGTGAGGCTGTTGTCGTTGTTCTTATGTCGCCAGAAGCCGTTGCTGGAAGCGGTCAAGGTTAATGCTCCTATGACTGCGGCCGAACGCGGGAGCGCTCCGCCACGGATTGCTGGAAGTGCAGTTTCGCGAGCGGTCAAAAGCGTGAGAAAGGCAAACTGCCCGGCACGGACCGCGCAAAGGCGCACTGCGCAACGTTCAGGACATTCGCGCAGAAAAAGTAACGCCCGTGCATCGCGAAGGTCGTCGCGAAAATGCACTCATCGGTTGCTGCTAAACGTTGGTATCCGCGTGGCCTTGCAGGGGGGCAGATACCGGAGGACGCTCGCGCATGTAATGCGCTGGCGCCGCTTGAAAAGGCTTGAAACGAAAAAGGCCGGCGAGGCGTCGCTCTGGATCGCGCCGATCAACGGACGCGACTTGCAACGAAACAACCGACAAGCCTTCTTGTATAAAAACAATCCAATCCGACCCAGGCAAAAAGCGACAAAAAACGCCATGCCGGGAAATGAACTGAACGCGAATGAAGGGTTAATGCTGTTAGAACGAAGAACATGATAGCACGATAACAGAGGATCGTGCAAACCGCCCGTCCGGCTGGGCTCGGCGCAAAGCGCGCAATCCGTTGCCTGGCGCGGGATTGCGGGAATTCGGCAGGTGCCGGAGAAACCGCTTCCGATTAACGGTTTCGTTCAAATTTACGGATGGACGGGGCCCCGGCGGCATCCGGAAACAGCAAAAAAAATCCGCGCAGCGAGCGCGGATTTTTCATTGTCCGAGGCAAGGCCCTGCGGCGTTCCGCTCAGCCCTGTGCAGGCGGCACGTAGCCCGAAGCCTGATCGGCGCCTTCGCCGAAGAAGAACTTCTCTGTCTGCTTCATCAGGTATTGACGGGCGCGCGGATCGGCCATGTTCAGGCGGTTTTCGTTGATCAGCATGGTCTGCTGCTTGAGCCACTGCTGCCATGCTTCCTTCGAAATGCTCTCGTAGATCCGTTTGCCGAGTTCGCCCGGCAGCGGCGGGAAATCGAGACCTTCGGCTTCCTTGCCGAGCTTCGTGCATTGAACCATGCGAGTCATGCTGTGCTTCTCCTGTAATCGATATGTAACGGCGTCGCGGCGTTATTGTGCGCGCTCAGAGCTGTTTCATCAGCACGAGCGACTTGCGCTGCCAGTTGTAGAGGCGGCGGCGGTCTTCGGGCAGGTCATCCACAGTGGCCTTCACGAAGCCGCGCTTGAGGAACCAGTGTTCGGTGCGCGTCGTCAGCACGAAGATGCGCGTGAGTCCGCGCGCCCGGGCGCGCTGCTCGATGCGCTTGAACAGACGCTCGCCGTCGCCGGAACCTTGCGCTTCCGGCGCGACCGTCAGGCACGCCATTTCGCCAATGCGCTCCTGCGGATACGGATACAGCGCTGCGCAGCCGAACAGCACGCCATCGTGCTCGATCACCGAGAAATGGTCGATGTCGCGCTCGATCTGGTGACGTCCGCGCCGCACAAGCGTGCCGTCGGACTCCAGAGGCTCGATCAGCGTGAGAATGCCGCCGACGTCGTCGGGTGTCGCCTCACGCAGGCTTTCGAGGTTCTCGTACGAGATCATCGTGCCGACACCATCGTGCAAGAACAGTTCCAGCAGCAGGCTGCCGTCGAGCGCGTACGGAATGATGTGCGCCCGCGTGACGCCTCCGCGGCATGCACGAATGGAGTGCTTCAGATAGAAGCCTGCGTCGCCCGTGACGGCGCCGCTTTCATGCAGGCGGTAGGCGTCATCCAGCGACAGTTCGCGCAGTAGTGCGCCTTCTTCGCCGAGCAGGCCTTCCGTTTCGGTGAGAAACACGATCTTGTCGGCGCGCAGCGCGATCGCGGCCGCCGACGCGACGTCTTCCATCGCCAGATTGAATGCTTCGCCCGTCGGCGAGAAACCGAGCGGCGAGAGCAGCACGATCTTGCCGCTCGCGAGCGATTGGCGGATCGACTCGGCATCGATCTTGCGGACGACACCCGTGTGCTGGAAATCGACCCCGTCGAGAATGCCGACGGGACGCGCCGTCACGAAGTTGCCCGACACGACGCTGATGTGCGCGTGCGCCATCGGCGTGTTCGGCAGACCCTGGCTGATCGCGGCCTCGATGTCGAGACGCACTTCGCCCGCCGCTTCCTTCGCGGATTCGAGCGCGCGCGCATTGGTGATGCGCATGCCGTGCGAAAACTCGGACTCGACGCCGTGCAGGCTCATCTGCTCTTCCACTTGCGGACGCGAGCCATGCACGAGCACGATCTGGATACCCATCGCCTGCAACAGCGCGATATCGGACACGAGCGCGTTGAGCAGCCCCTGATGCACGACCTCGCCGCCGAAGCCGACAACGAACGTCTTGTTCCGGAACGCGTGGATGTACGGCGCGACCGATCGCATCCAGTCGACGAATTGTGCGTGCTGCAACAGGGTTTCCGCGTCGCCGGACGGTGCCGGAGAGGAGGCGGGCGAAGGGACGAGGTCGGTTTGGGAATTCATGCCCCGGATTATAATGCGCCCCCATGTCGAATGTACCCAAAAGCTCCGCTGGAGCCGATACGAAAAACGCTCCATCCGAGGCCGCGAAAGACGCTGCGAACCCCGCGCCGCGCGACCATCGGCACGCGCCGCGCGATGCGCGCGGTGAGGCGCCCCGTCGTGACGTTTCCGTGAATGTTGCGAATGCGCCGCGTTCGGGCCCTTCCGCGCGCGGCGAGCGCGTGCAACACGAAGGCGCCGGCGCCGCGAAAAGCGGCGCGCGCGAGCAGCAGAATCGCCCGGAGAACCAGCGGCGCGACCAGCAGGGCAAGCGCGGTCCGCAACAGCCAGGCGGCGCGGCCCGTCAGCCAGGCGGTGCCGAGGGCGGCGCGCCCGCGCGCGAACCGCAAGGCGGGGACAAGCCGCGCAATGCGCCGCGCGGCTTGTCGCAGAAGCCCGCGCGCGTCGTCGAACCGAATCCCATTCCGCCCATCACGTTCCCCGAAGCGCTGCCCGTGTCGGGCCGCCGCGAGGAAATCGCGCGGGCGATCGAAGGGCATCAGGTCGTGATCGTCAGCGGCGAGACGGGTTCGGGCAAGACGACGCAACTGCCGAAAATCTGTCTCACGCTCGGACGCGGGATCGGCGCGGGCGGCAGCGGCCTGATCGGCCACACGCAGCCGCGCCGGATCGCGGCATCGGCGACGGGCCGGCGCATTGCCGAGGAACTCGGCACGCCGTTCGGCGAAGTGGTCGGCTACAAGGTGCGCTTCACTGACAATCTCGCGCCCGGCGCCTCCGTCAAGCTGATGACGGACGGCATCCTGCTGGCGGAAACGCAGACGGATCCGCTGCTGAAGGCCTACGACACGCTGATCATCGACGAGGCGCACGAACGCAGCCTGAACATCGATTTTCTGCTCGGCTATCTGAAAGAGATTCTGCCGAAGCGCCCCGACCTGAAGCTGATCGTGACGTCGGCGACCATCGATGCCGATCGCTTCGCGCGTCATTTCGGCAGCGACGAGAAGCCGGCGCCCGTGATCGAGGTGAGCGGGCGGCTGTATCCCGTCGAAGTGCGCTACCGGCCCGTCGCCGAGGACTCGCCCGCCGTGAAGTCGGCTGAAGGCAGTTCGGCACGCGAGCGCGGCGACAGGCCGAAGTCGCAAAGAGAGACCGACCGCGACCTGATGGACGCGATCGTCGAAGCCGCCGACGAACTGTGCCGCGAGGGCCCCGGCGACGTTCTCGTATTTTTGCCCGGCGAGCGCGAGATCCGCGACGCCGCGGAAGCGCTGCGCAAGCACCATCCGCCGCACACGGAAATCCTGCCGCTGTTCGCGCGGCTGTCGGCCGCCGAGCAGGAGCGCGTGTTCCGGCCGTCGAACGCGCGGCGCATCGTGCTCGCGACCAACGTCGCGGAAACCTCGTTGACGGTGCCGGGCATCCGCTATGTGATCGACACGGGCCTTGCGCGCGTGAAACGCTACTCGTATCGCAACAAGGTCGAGCAGTTGCAGGTCGAGTCGATTTCGCAGGCAGCCGCGAATCAGCGCGCCGGGCGCTGCGGCCGTGTCGCCGACGGCATCTGCATCCGTCTTTACGACGAAGCCGATTTCCAGGCGCGCGTGCGTTTCACGGATCCGGAGATTCTGCGTTCGTCGCTTGCAGCCGTCATTTTGCGGATGAAGTCGCTGCATCTGACGGCGATCGAAACCTTCCCGTTCATCGAGCCGCCGCCCGGACGCGCGATCGCCGACGGTTATCAGCTGCTGAACGAACTCGGCGCCGTCGACGACGACAATGCGCTCACGCCGCTCGGCCGCGAACTGGCCCGTCTGCCGCTCGATCCGCGCGTCGGCAGGATGATTCTGGCCGCGCGCGACCAGCTGGCGCTGCGCGAAGTGCTGATCATCGCGAGCGCGCTGTCCGTGCAAGACCCGCGCGACCGTCCGATCGACGCGCAGGAACAGGCCGATCAGGCGCATCGCAAATTCGCCGACGAGCGCTCCGAGTTCCTGCAATGGCTGAAGATCTGGGCGTGGTTCGAAGAGGCCGTCGCGCACAAGAAGTCGAACAAACAGCTGACGGATGCCTGCAAGCAGAACTTCCTGTCGCATCTGCGTCTGCGCGAATGGCGCGACGTGCATTCGCAATTGTTGACGGTCGTGCGCGAGCACGGCTGGCGTCTGAACGATAGCGAAGCGACCTTCGAGCAGATCCATCTCGCGCTGCTGACGGGCCTGCTCGGCAACATCGGCCTTAAAGCCGACGATGAGCCGTACTATCTCGGCGCGCGCGGCATCAAGTTTTATCTATGGCCGGGTTCGGCGCTCGTGAAGAAAGCGGGCAAGTGGGTGATGGCGGCCGAACTCGTCGAGACGAGCCGGCTGTACGCGCGCTGCATCGCGAAGATCGAGCCGGAATGGGTCGAGCGGGTCGGCGCGCATCTGTTGAAGAAGTCGCTCTCCGAGCCGCACTGGGAAAAGCGCGCGGCGCAGGTGACCGCGTTCGAGCGCGCGATGCTGTACGGCTTGCCCGTCTATCACCGTCGGCGCGTCAGCTTCGGCAAACAGGATCCCGCCCGGGCGCGGGAACTGTTCATTCGCGGCGCGCTGGTCGAAGGCGAGTTCGATACGAAACTCGCGTTCTTCGCGCACAACCGCAAGCTGCTCGCCGATATCGAACAGCTCGAGCACAAGTCGCGCCGCCAGGACGTGCTGGTCGACGACGAACTGATCTACGCGTTCTACGATCAGGCGATTCCGAACGGCATCCATACGGGCGCCGCATTCGAGCGCTGGTATCGCGATGAAGTGAAGAAGAGCGCGCAGCAGGAAGACAAGCTGCGTCTGCTCTATCTGTCGCGCGACGATCTGATGCGTCACGAGGCCGCCGGCGTCACGACGGATCTGTTCCCGAAACGCATGACGATGGCGGGCGTCGACATGACGCTGACCTATCACTTCGAGCCGGGCTCGCCGCGCGATGGCGTCACGCTTGCCGTGCCGCTGTATGCGCTGAATCAGGTGGACGCGCGGCGCGTCGAGTGGCTCGTGCCGGGGATGCTGAAGGAAAAGACGCAGCTGCTGCTCAAGTCGCTGCCGCAGAAGCTGCGCCGTCATGTGGTGCCGCTGCCGGACTACGCAGCGGGTTTCGTCGAACGGCACAGCGGGCCGAAATTCGGCGCAGGCGGTTTGCTCGAAACGGTGATCGCCGACGTGCGCGAGCAGACGCAGGTCGCGACGAAGCAATCGGATTACAAGCTCGAAACGCTCGCGCCGCACCTGTTCATGAACTTCAAGGTGATCGACGAGCACGGGCGGCAGCTCGCAATGGGTCGCAATCTCGCGCAACTGCGCGCCGAACTGGGCGGCCAGGCGCAGCAGCAGTTCCAGAAGATCGCGACGAGCGCGGCGGGTGCGGCGCTGGCAAATGTGGGATCGGCCGGCGATGCGGCGGCGCGCGGTGCCGCATCGGGCACGGCGGCGGGTACGGGACGTGGCGCTTCAGCCGCGCCTCGCACGCCAACGGCAGCCGAGGCGGCCGCCGCGCCTGTAACCGCCCTCTATGAGAACCTGACGACGTGGAACTTCGGCAAGCTGCCCGAGTTGCTCGAAATCCGGCGAGGCGGGCAGACGCTGTTCGGTTATCCGGCCCTCGTCGATCGCGGTACGCATTGCGACGTCGAGGTGTTCGATTCACCCGACGAGGCAGCGCGCATCCATCGCGCGGGCTTGCGACGGCTGTTCGCGCTGCAGTTGCGTGAACCGATCAAGTACCTCGAAAAGAACCTGCCGGGCCTGCGTGAAATGGCGATGCAGTTCATGCCGCGCGGCACGCAGGAAGAACTGCGCGATCAGTTGATCGATATGGCGCTCGACCGCGCGTGCCTGCAAGACCCGCTGCCCGACGACGACGCGAGCTTCCATGCGCGCAAGGACGAAGGCCGCAGCCGGCTGACGCTACTTGCGCAAGAGATTGCCCGGCTCGTCGGGCAGATTCTTGGCGAGTATTCGGCCGTGGTCAAAAAGCTCGCACAGGCCAAGCCGTTCGCGGCCGCCTACGCCGACATGCAAAGTCAGCTCGACGCGCTGGTTAGCAAACGGTTTGTCGTCGATACGCCGTATGCGCAGCTGTCGCACTTTCCGCGCTATCTCAAGGGCATCGCGCTGCGCATCGACAAACTGAAGGCGGACACGGCGCGCGATGCTCGCCAGTTCTCCGAATTGCAGCCACTCGCCCAGCACTACCAGCGAGCGCTCGCGCAGCGCGGCGGCGTGCCGGATGTGCGGCTTGCCGAGTTCCGCTGGCTGCTGGAGGAACTGCGCGTGTCGCTGTTCGCGCAAGAACTGCGTACGCCGATGCCCGTCTCCGTCAAGCGGCTTTACAAGGTGTGGGAGTCGATGCAGCGCTGATCGACTTTGGCGCGGGCGGCGACCGTTGGCAAACGCCGCCCGTTGTCGACACACCAGGCTTGAAGCGGCATCACCAGTGCATGCCTGCCCCAATCGATGCGCCCAGTTCACCGCGCGTGCTCGCCGTGCCTTGCAGCTTGTAGGCCCATTTGCCCGAGTCGGACAGTTGTGACACGCCGAGCGCCATCGCCGACTGGCCGCCGTAGGTGCCGGCCGCGAGCGCGACCATGCCGCGGCCCGGCAGCACCGCTTGCGGCAAGCCTGCCATGGCGATCGCCGCGGCCGCGCCGCCGTAGCTGTCTTTGCGCGCTGAACGGACCTGATCGTCGGTATAGGCTTTCGCTTCGCCGACCGCATTGCCCATGCTCTGATTCAGCTGGTTCACGTTGACAGCGTCTGTGCCCTGGACGCCTGCCGCGACGTTCGTGATTTGCCGCTCCTGTCCCGCTGCGCCGACCGACACCGTATTCGCGCGATCCGCCACCGAGCCCTGGCCGAGCGCCACCGCGTTGTCCGCGCTCGCGTTCGAACCTGCACCGAGCGCGACGGCGTTCGCGCCGCTCGCGTGTGCATTCGCGCCTGCCGCGATCGAGTGCGTGCCGCTTGCGAGAGCCTGCTCGCTGGCAGGCGAGCCTTCGGCGCTGAACATCGGATTCGACGTGTTGACCGTGATGTTGCTGACTGCGCCGCCAGCCATCGCGCCTAGCTGGCCGAGATTCACGGCATCCTGGTCGCCGGTGGCATTCGCGACGTTGTGAATCTGTGTGCCTCCATGGGCGGGATCGCCCTGCAATGTGATGCTGTCGCGGTTGAGCGAGCCGTCGGGGTTGCGGTCGTACATCACCGCGCCGTCGAGTTGCTTCTGGAGCGCATTCACGTCGCTGCCGAGCTTGCCCGCGACTGCCTTCAGTTGCGCCACGTTGACTGCATCCTGATCGGCACGGCCGGGCGCCATGCTGCTGATCGTGCGGTTGCCGACGTTGACTTCGCCGGACGACGTTTGCGGCGCGCCGAGTCCGAACGCCGTATAGCCGATCTGCGCGCCGAACAGCGTCACGGAGCCGGAACCGAGCGCGATGCTGTTGCTGTAAGTCGCCATCGAGTTCGCGCCGATCGCGAGCGACTGGAATGCGTTGGCCTGTGCGGTGCTGCCGATGGCTGTCGAAGCGGCCGCCATGGCCCGCGCGTGCGCGCCGAGCGCGGTCGCGTCGTTGGCCGCTGCCGTCGACGTATCGCCGACGGCGACTGAATTCACGCCGCCAGAAAATGCGGTCTCACCCAGCGACACGCCACTCATGTCGACTGCGACCGCGCCGTTGCCTGCAATGACGGCGGCGTGCGCGCCCGACATCGCCGCAGTCAGCATCACACTGGCCAGCGTCAGGCGCATGACGTGCCGTGCATGTGCCGCACGGCACCGCGCGTCTTTGTTCGGGACAGCGTGCCCGTCCGTGATCTGATTCTGGATAATTCCATTCTGATTTTTCATGCCTCAAAAACTCCGGGTGAAACAGAGCAGCAAACGGTCGAAAGCGAGTGGCGCAATTAACATCCGCAAGTGGCAAAACCCGCTCGTGATGTGATGGAAAGGATGTTCGATGGCGCGCTTCCGCCTTGCTGGAAAGCCTCGAAGCGGGAATTGCACGCGATGATTTTTGAGGGGAACGCCGATGCGTCGATATGAGGTAATTCTTAATTAATAACGATCGGAAAATTCGCTCTGATATTGCAGAATTCGCGCTATGAATAATTGAGACATATTCTCGATTTATTATTCGAGCCTCTGAATGGCGGCTTATCTGGAACCTTGCAGTCGGATAAATTCGGCGTGAGGAACAGCAGCACCAGGAAGGGGGGGCAGCCTGTCGGAATCACTGCGGAGCATGCCTGCGGCAGCGCGCCGCAAGCCCGCGCTTTTCCTCGACCGAGGTCAACCGTTGAGCGGCGCAAACGTTCTACAATGGCGATTACCCCCTGATGTGAGTCTTCATGCGCAAATTTTCCCTTCCCGGCTTGACCAGCACGTTTGCAGCAGGCGCGGCGCTTGTCGCGGCAGCAAGCTTTTTCTCCCCCGCCGTCCACGCCAATAACGTGATCGTGCTCAATTCCGGCGAAGCGACGCTGAGCCTGATCGACGAGGCGAGCCACCAGGTGATCGATACCGTGCCGACGGGCAAGGAACCGCATCACCTGATGCCCACGCCGGACAATTCGTCGCTGATCGTCGCGAATTCGGTGTCGAACAATCTGATGTTCGTCGATCCGAAGACGGGCAAGCCGCAGCGCTGGGTCGAAGGCATCGAAGACCCGTATCAGATCGGTTTCTCGCCAGACCGCAAATGGCTCGTCACGACGGGTCTGCGCCTCGACCGCCTCGATATCTATCACTACGATGGCCACAACATGACGCTTGCGAGCCGTCTGCCGCTCGCCGTGATGCCGAGCCACATGGCGTTCACGAACGACAGCAAGACGGTGTTCGTCACGCTGCAGGTGTCGGGAGAACTGGCCGCAGTGGATCTCGCCACGCAGACGGTCAAGTGGAAGATGAAGGTCGGCAAGGTGCCGGCGGGCCTGTGGATGACGCCGGGCGACAAGTACCTGTTGATCGGCATGACGGGGGCGGATTACGTCGCCGTGGTCGACTGGCGCAACCAGAAGATCGTGAAGACGATCATGACGGGCAAGGGTGCGCATAACTTCCGCTCGCTCGCGGACGGCAAGCATGTCGCCGTGTCGAACCGGGTCGCGAGCACGATCAGCATCATCGACGAAGACACGCTCACCAACGTCGGCGACATCACGGGCCTGATGCCGGGACCGGACGACATGGAACTTTCCGCCGACAAACGCTATCTGTGGGTAACGTTCCGTTTTGCGAAGCACGTCGGCGTTATCGACCTGACCACGCACAAGCTGATCCAGACGATCGCTGTCGGCCGTTCGCCGCACGGCATCTATTTCTTCAACCGCGCGCCCGTCACTGCGCCGAACGGGGCATAACGCGTCACATACAGGCGGCGCGCCTCGCAGGCGCGCCGCGGATATAGAGCACCATGTTCCACCTGATCGCCTCCAGTCTCGATAGCTTCGTCTCGTCGATCCAGACGCTGCTGTACGTCGATATCGTGCAGCCGCTGCTGTTCCATTTCGACCTGATGGACTATGACGAAGACACGTACGACAGCCTCTACTGGGTGATCGTCGGCGTGCTGGAGGTTCTGGCGATGTACGCGCTGCTGCGTCCGCTCGAGGCGCTGCGGCCTGTCGAGCAGTGGAAGGACCGCAAAGCGGTGCGCGTCGACGTGCTGTACACGTGGATCGCGAAGCTCGGCATTCTCAATCTGTTTTTCTTCTTCGCGCTGCAGCCGTTTTTCGACTCGGTTCAGGGCTGGCTGCGTCTGCACGGCATCGCGAATATCGAACTCGATAACCTCTGGCCCGGCGTGACGACGCAGCCGTTCGTCACGTTCATCATGTATCTGCTGGTGCTCGATTTCGCGGGTTACTGGTATCACCGTGGGCAGCACAGGATCGGCGTCTGGTGGGAATTGCACGCAGTGCATCACAGTCAGCAGCAGATGTCGCTGTGGGCCGACGACCGTAATCATCTGCTCGACGATCTTCTGCAGGCGTGTTTCTTCGCGGTGATCGCGCTGTTCATTGGCGTGCCCCCGTCGCAATTCGTCGTGCTCGTCGCGATCACGAATCTCGCGCAGAGCGTGCAGCACGCGAACATCCGGCTGTATTTCGGCTGGCTCGGCGAACGTCTGCTCGTCAGCCCGACGTTCCATCGGCGCCATCATGCGATCGGCTATGGTCACGAAGGCCTCAAATACGGCTGCAATTTCGGCGTGCTGTTTCCGTGGTGGGACATGCTGTTCGGCAGCGCGTCGTGGAGCCGCGAGATGGAGCCGACGGGCATCCGCGAC